>MIEI01000005.1 GCA_002095305.1 Pantoea brenneri | reverse complement strand
GCCTCTGTTAGACAAAGCGCCCGTCGTTGAGGGGGAATCGCCAGGCGCAGCATTGCAGCGCACCCTGCAACTGGCGCAGTTGGCTGAACAGTGGGGCTATCACCGCTTCTGGCTGGCGGAACACCACAACACCGCGCAGCTGGCCAGCCCGTCACCGGAACTGTTGATCGCGTGGATTATTGCCCAGACCCGGCATATCCGCGTGGGTTCGGGCGGGGTGATGCTCCAGCATTACAGTCCTTATAAGGTGGCGGAAAACTTCAATCTGCTGGCGTCACTGGCACCGGGCCGTATCGATTTAGGTATCGGCAAGGCGCCAGGCGGATTACCACTTTCTACCCGTGCGCTTCAGCTGGGTGTACAGCCGTCAGAGAAGGGCAGCTTTGCCGAACAGCTGCAGCTGCTGGATAGCTGGCTGAAACCCGACAGCCACAGCGGCGCTGATGACGATGAACGTTTGCAGGCGACGCCGCTGCCGTCACGGCCGGTGAACCGTTTTCTGCTGGGTGCCAGTGAAGAGAGCGCCCGACTGGCCGCCAGTCTCGGCTGGCAGCTGGTGTTCGCGGCGCATCTGAACGGTGACCGTCAGTTGCTGGAGCAGGTGCTCGGCACCTATTCCCGCCTCAGCAACGGTCAGCGCGCGCTGGTGGCCGTGCAGGTGGTGGTGGCCGATTCGCCCGCGGGTGCCGATCTGCTGGTGGCTAACCTCCGTCACTACCACGTAGCGGTGAAAAATGGTCCCGGCGTCAATGTTGCCAGCCTCGAACAGGCCGAACGGTATGTGCGCCAGGGGGGTTATCGTGATTACCTGATTGAGCCGCGTACGCCGTCGCTGCTGAAAGGCACCGCCGCGCAGGTTCATGCCCAGCTGGATGCGCTGCACCATAACTTTGGTATCGATGAGTTCATTATTGATACGCCGATCAGCGAACCGGTTGCACGTCACCATTCGCTGGCCCTGCTGGCAACGCATCATCTGGTCGCAGCCTGATCGCCCTTCAGCGGAGAATCATCATGAAGCCGAATGCATCACAACTGATTGAATGGCGGCGCGAGCTGCACACCTGGCCGGAGCTGTCGGGTCAGGAGTTTGCGACCACGGCACGGCTGCGCCACTGGCTGCAGGAGGCCGGCATCCGGCTGCTTGATTACCCGCTTGAAACCGGCGTGGTGGCGGAAATTGGACAGGGTGAAACGGTGATCGCCCTGCGTACTGATATTGATGCACTGCCGATTCACGAGGCGAGTGGCGTACGGTTTCATTCCCGTCATCCTGGCGTCATGCATGCCTGCGGCCACGATCTGCACAGCGCCGTGATGTTAGGCGCGGCGGTACAGCTTCGGGCAATTGAGCCACAACTGGCGGGGCGGGTGCGCATTCTGTTTCAGCCCGCCGAAGAGATCGCACGGGGCGCCCGTCAGTTTATTGACGCTGGCGTACTGGATCAGGTGCAGGCCATCTTTGGCATGCACAATGAACCGACGCTGCCGGTCGGCACATTCGCAACCCGCGGCGGCGCGTTCTACGCCAACGCCGACAAATTTATTATCCGCGTGACCGGCAAAGGCGCGCATGCTGCCCACCCGGAACAGGGTGTCGACAGTATCGTGGTCGCCAGCCAGATCATTCAGGCATTACAGGGACTCACCAGCCGCAGTTTCAGCGCGTTCGACAGTCTGGTACTGAGCATTACCCGGATTGATGGCGGCAAAACATGGAATGTCCTGCCTGGTGGCGTTGAGTTCGGCGGCACCGCCCGTACCCACGATCGCCAGCTGCGGGCCGAACTGGAACAGCGGGTGCGCACGCTGGTGGAAAACTTTGCCCAGGCGAGTGGTGCAGACGCGACGCTGAGCTGGCATCCGGGTCCGCCGGTGCTGGTCAATGATGATGACTGGGCGCACTTCAGCAGTGAGGTGGCGCAACAGCTCGGGTACCGGGTGCAGCCAGCCGGACTGCATCTGCTGGGTGAGGACTTTGCCTTCTATCTGCAACAGGTGCCTGGCGTGTTCGTCAGTATCGGCAGTGCCAGCGATTATGGCCTGCACCACGCCAGTTTCAATCCGGATGAAGCCCTGATCGCCCCTGCGGCAGACTACTTCGCTCAACTGGCCCAACAGGCGCTGCAACAGCTCAATGCGCGATGTCGGGAAGCCATTCTGACCTGATTTCACTATCTGCTGTCATTCCCTTGCGGCTGTCGTGACGACCGCCGTTCAGGCAGCGCTATGACTAAAAAAGAGAGAGCATCATGAGCACAAGACAACTTCGGCTGGGTACTATTCTGCACGGCGCGTCCGGGAACATGTCTGCCTGGCGTCATCCGGCGGCCCAGGCCGATGCCAGCATCAGCTTTGATTACGCCAGAAAGATCGCCCGCAAAGCGGAGCAGGGCAAGCTCGACTTTCTGTTTGTCGCCGATGGTTTATACATCAACGAAAAGTCGATTCCGCACTTTCTCAACCGCTTTGAACCGCTGACGCTGCTGTCGGCGCTGGCGGGCGTCACCGAGCATCTCGGGCTGGTTGGCACGGTTTCAACCTCCTACAGTGAACCCTTTACCGTGGCGCGCCAGTTTGCCAGCCTCGATCATCTCAGCGGTGGCCGCGCCGGCTGGAACGTGGTGACTTCGCCGCTGGAAGGCTCGGCTAAAAACTTCTCGCGTCAGCAGCATCCGGAGCACGCCTTACGCTATCGCATCGCCGATGAGTATCTGCAGGTGGTGAAAGGCCTGTGGGATTCGTGGGAGCAGGATGCCTTTGTGCGCGACAAGCAGAGCGGCCAGTTTTTCGATCCGGCTAAGCTGCATACCCTGAATCATCACGGTGATTTCTTCCAGGTTCAGGGCCCGCTTAACATCTCGCGCACGCCGCAGGGCCGTCCGATTATCTTCCAGGCCGGGGCGTCAGAGGACGGCAAAAAGCTGGCCGCCCGCCATGCCGATGCCATCTTCACCCACCAGCCAACCCGCGAAGAGGCGCAGGCCTTTTACCGTGATGTTAAACAGCAGCTGGTGGCGAACGGCCGTCAGCCAGAGGATCTCCACATCTTCCAGGGCGTGAGCGTGATTGTCGGTGACGACGCCGACGACGTGGAGCGTCAGTACCAGACTACCGCCGCGCTGGTGTCGATTAACGATGCGCTCAACTACCTTGGCCGCTTCTTCGACCATCACGACTTCTCACAGTATCCGCTCGATCAGCCCTTTCCTGATATCGGTGACATCGGGCAGAACAGTTTCCGCAGCACCACCGATGAGATCAAACGCAAAGCGCGTGAACAGGGACACACCCTGCGTCAGGCAGCACTGGAGGCGGCAACGCCGCGTCCCCTGTTCCACGGTACGCCGGAAGAGGTGGCAGATGGTCTGCAGCTTTGGTTCGAAACCGACGCCACCGATGGCTTCATTATCAACGGCGGCACCCCGGATACCTTCGAACGGTTTGTTGACCGCGTAGTGCCGATTTTGCAGGCGCGCGGCCTGACCCGTCGCGACTATCCCGGTAACACCCTGCGCGACAGTTTTGACCTGACGCTGCCGGTCAATCAGTTCACTTCACAATAAGAGCCTGTGCTATGCAAAAAAATAAAAGACTCATCGCCCTGATTATTCTGGCAGCCAGCGGCAGCGCCCTGGCGGACGGCACCAGCGTGGCGTACAACGGCCAGCGGGTCAGCCTCGACGCCAATAAAACGCCGATCCACAGTAGCAAGAACCCACAAGCGGTGGCGCAGTTGCCGGCCGGTCATCGCTTTGCGGTGCCAGGTTCATTTACCGTGGCGGTGGCGGCACAGAACTCTCCGCCGCTGACGGTCTTCTCCGACGACAATAAAACCCTGCTCGGCAGCGAAGTCGATATCGCCCGTCTGGTGGCCGACAGCCTCGGCCTGAAGCTCAATGTGGTGCCGACCTCATGGGAAGACTGGCCGCTGGGTGTCGCCTCCGGCAAATATGATGCGGCGATCTCTAACATCACCGTCACCAAAGAACGTAAAGAGAAGTTCGATTTCGCCACCTATCGCAAAGACTCTCTCGGCTTTTACGTCAAAACCAACAGCCCAATCACCTCGCTGACCAAAGCGGAGGATATTGCCGGACTGCGCATCATCGTCGGTTCCGGCACCAATCAGGAAGCGATCCTGCTGGCGTGGGATAAACAGAATCAGGCGAAAGGCCTGAAGCCGTTTACGCCGATTTATACCAAAGATGATGCCGCCCAGACGCTGGCACTGCAGGCCGGACGGGCCGACGCCTATTTTGGCCCCAACGTAATTGGCGCATGGAAAGCGGCGCTTAACGGCAAAACCCGGCTGGTCGGCAGCGTCGATGGTGGCTGGCCGAAAGCAGCCCACATCGCAGTGACGGTGAAAAAGGGCAGCGGCCTGGCTGAACCGATCAGCACCGCGCTGAACGGCGTAATGAAAAACGGCGACTACCAGCAGGTGCTGAACCGCTGGGGCGAAGGGGTGGAGCGGATCGATCGTTCCGAAATTAACCCGGCCGGACTGGGCGATTAAGGAGCAGACGATGAGTGAAGCCATATTCCGTGAAGTTTCGCCCGAGGCGGCGGAACTGCAACCGATTCTGACCGGCCTGTTTGGCGAATATGCCGCCCGCTACGGCGACTATTTTGCCCGCCAAAAGGAGCAGGAGCTGACCGAGTGGTATCTGCCGCCGCAGGGATTATTCATCGTGCTGGAGCGTGACGGCGAGATCATCGCGATGGGTGCCTATAAGCCTTATGACCCGCAGACGGCGGAACTGAAACGCATCTGGACCCGCAGCGATCTGCGGCGTCAGGGGCTGGCGCTGGTGGTGTTACAGGAGCTGGAGCGGCGTGCGCTGCGGGCGGGGTATCAGCGGCTGTTTCTCACCACCGGTTTCCGCCAGCCAGAGGCGGTGCGGCTTTACACCGGCCATGGCTATCAGCCGCAGTTTGATCTGAGCGGGGATCTGGAACGCTATGGTCAGCCGCCGCACGATGGCCGGCTGCGTTTTATAAAAGTGATTGGCGTGCAGGACGTCGCACAGGCGAGTTAAGGAGGGACGATGAGCAAGCATCAACATCTGCAGGTGGTGCCGGCGCGTTATCCGGCCCGTACCGTTGGGGCGATCGTCGCCCTGTTTATTCTGGCGGGCGTGATCCAGTCGGTCGCCTTTAATCCGCGCTGGGAATGGGGCGTATTTGCCCGCTGGTTCTTCGATCCGGTGATCCTGCATGGTCTGGGTCAGACCCTGTTGCTGACGCTGCTGGGGACGGTGTTCAGCCTGATATTTGGCGGGCTGCTGGCCCTGGCGCGCCTCTCCTCCTCGTGGCTGCTGAGCAGTCTGGCGTGGGGTTATATCTGGCTGTTCCGTTCGCTGCCGCTGATTGTGGTGCTGATCATTCTGTACAACTTCTCTTATCTCTACGACACCCTGTCGATTGGTATCCCGTTTACCACTCTGTCGTGGGGCGCGTTTCAGACCATTAATGTGCTGGGCCAGTTTCCGGCAGCGGTCATTGGCTTAACGCTGGTGCAGGCGGCCTACAGCGCGGAGATCATTCGCGGCGGGATTCTGGGGGTCGATCACGGCCAGGTCGAAGCGGCCTCCGCGCTGGGACTGTCGGCAACCCGCCGCACCTTCCGCATCATTCTGCCGCAGGCGTTACGCGCCATCATTCCCACTGCCTTTAACGAAATCATCAGCCTGGCGAAGGGCACCGCGATGGTGTACGTGCTGGCGATGCCAGAACTGTTTTACACCATCCAGATGATCTACAACCGCAACCAGGAAGTGATCCCGCTGCTGATGGTCGGCGCCGCCTGGTATCTGATTATCACCACCGTGCTGTCGGTGATTCAGCACAGCGTTGAACGCTGGCTGGCCCGCAGTGTGACCCGCGAACCGCAGCCGTCGCGCTGGCGGCAGTGGCGCAACCGCGTCACGCCTCTCAATCCAACCGAGGAGATCAGCCATGTCCGAAGCCATTGATTACCGCACATCACACACCACCGGTGCCATCAGCATTACCGGCGTCAGTAAAAGTTTTGGCAAACACAAAGCGCTGGATGCGGTTTCACTGTCACTGGATCCGGGATCGGTGACGGTGATCCTCGGCCCCTCCGGCTCCGGCAAGTCGACCCTGTTGCGCACCATCAATCATCTGGAGCGGGTGGATGAAGGGTTTATCCAGATTGACGGCGACTACATCGGCTATCAGCAGCGCGGCGATAAGCTCTACGAACTGAAAGAGCAGGCGATTCTGCGTCAGCGCATTAACGTCGGCTATGTGTTTCAGAATTTCAATCTGTTCCCGCACCTCAGCGTGCTGGACAATCTGATTGAAGCGCCGATTGCCCATCGACAGCTCACCAAAGCGGCAGCGATTCAGCGTGCCGGTGAGCTGCTGGATATTGTCGGTCTGCGGCATAAAGCTGACGCCTGGCCGCGTCATCTGTCAGGCGGCCAGCAACAGCGTATCGCCATTGCCCGGGCGCTGATGCTAAATCCACGGGTGATGCTGTTTGACGAACCAACTTCGGCGCTTGATCCGGAACTGGTCGGCGAGGTGCTCGACGTGATCAAAAAACTGGCGCGCTCCGGCACCACGCTGGTGATCGTTACCCACGAGATTGGCTTTGCACGTGAAGTGGCGGATAACGTGGTGTTTATGGTCGATGGCAGGATCGTAGAGCAGGGCAGCACCAGCCAGGTACTGAATAATCCGCGCCATGAGCGAACCCGGCGCTTCCTGGCGCGCGTGCTGTGAGGGTGACGATGAAGCTGAGCCCTCTGTCATTGCTGCTGCTGTCGCTGCTGTCGCCGCTGGCCACTTCCGCCGCTGAACAACGTGACACCCGGCAAAATGAAACGCCGATTCATGCGCCCGCCAATCCGGCAGCGATCGCAAAAATTCCGGCAAACTTTACTTTTATTGAGCCAGGCACCCTGACGGTGGCGACTTCCGCCACCAACTCGCCGCCGCTGTCACTGCTGGCGTCGGATAATGTCTCGCGGATCGGCAGCGATCCCGATATTGCCCGGCTGCTGGCCGACAGTCTGGGATTAAAACTGAAGCTGGTGCCGGCATCGTGGGAGGACTGGCCGCTGGGGATCACCGCAGGCCGCTACGATGTGGCGATGTTTAACATCGCCGTGACCGAAGAGCGCAAAAAGAAGTTCGATTTCGCCACCTATCGCGCCGATAACCACGCTTTCTCGGTGAAAAGTGACAGTAAAATCAGCGCGATCAATGCGCCCGCCGATATCGCCGGTAAACGCATCATCGTGGCGTCCGGCACCAATCAGGAGCGAATCCTGCTGAGCTGGGATCGGCAAAACCAGGCCAAAGGGTTGCCAGCAGTCACGCCGATCTATCTGACCGATGACGCCTCGGCCACGCTTTCCCTGCTGTCGGGACGTGCCGATGCGATGTTCGGGCCGCACTCGATGGCAGCGTGGAAGGCGGCGTCACGCGGACAAACAAAACTGGTTGGCAGCGGGCCGTTTCGCGCCTGGGTCGCGGTCACCACCAAAAAGGGCAACGGTCTGGCACCCGCACTGCAGGCGGCCATTGATGGCACCATCAGCGGCGGTCAGTATCAGCAGGTTCTGACGCGCTGGGGCGAACAGGATGAAGCCATCGCGCACTCCACGGTAAATCCCCCCGGCATTCAGTACTGAACCTTCTCTGGCGCTTCGGCGCCGTTTATTCTGCCTGCCTCGCTCCTCCGGCTGAACGGCCATCACGGCGACGGACCACAGAATTGCGCTACACTCTCCAGCGTTAGTGTTCTATCCTGCCCGCCTGTCGATTCAGCGCGCGGCGGAGCAATTAACCTGGAAGCCCCATGAAAATCAGATTCCTTTCTGCCAATGAGCAAAAGCTGGCGGAGGTGCGCAAAATCCTCGAACCTATCGGGGTCGAAGTATTGCCCATCTCCCGTCGTATCGAAGAAATTCAGACTGAAAACGAACTCGATCTGGTGCGCGATAAGCTGACCAAGGCCTTTTCACTGATTGGACGACCGCTGTTCGTTGAGCATACCGGACTCTATCTGGATGGCCTGAATGGCCTGCCAGCCGGGTTGACCCGCATCTTCTGGAACCGGCTGGATGCGGAGCGTTTTACCGCCCTGGTGCAGGGGCTCGATAGCCAGGCCGTGACGGCTAAGACCGTGCTGGGTTACTGCGATGGTCGCAAAATGTATCAGTTTTCCGGCGAACTGCGCGGTACCATCGCCGCCGAACCGGCCGGCACACGCGGCTTTCAGTGGGATTGTGTCTTTATCCCGGAAGGTTACGATCAGACATTTGCCGAAATGGGTGAACTCAAGAATGAGATTTCGATGCGGCGCATCGCGCTCGATCGCTTCGCCACTTTTTTGAAAACGGCTCGGGGAGTCGCATGAAACCTGAACTTAAACGTGCTTATGATTCCGGTAAGCTGATTCTGTTTGCCGGCGCGGGTATCTCACGCAATCTTGGTTTGCCGGAGTGGCATGAGCTGATTGCCCATCTCGCCAATGAGCTGGGTTACGATCCAAAAATCTTTAACACCTATGGCACCCATCTGTCGCTGGCGGAATATTACAAACAGAAGAAAGGATCGCTCGGCCCGCTGCGCAGCTGGATGGATCGCGAATGGCACCGCCCGGATATTGATGTCCGGACCTCAGAAATCCACACCATGATCACCCAGGGCAACTTTTCCCGCATCTATACCACCAATTACGATCGCTGGCTGGAAGCGGCACACGATGCGCATGGCGTCCCGTATTACAAAGTGGCTAACGCCGCCGATCTGGTGTCGCTGACCGAAGATAAACGCCACATTATCAAGCTGCACGGCGATTTCGATGATGACACCTCTATCGTGCTGGATGAAAGCAGCTACTTTGAACGGCTCTATTTCGATTCGCCGCTCGACATAAAACTGACCCACGACGTGATGGGCAATTCGGTGCTGTTTGTCGGCTACAGCATCAGCGATTTTAATATCCGGCTGCTGTTTTACCGCCTGACTAAAATGTGGGGCCGCACCGGGCTGGCGACGGCGCGTCCGAAATCGTATCTGTTTACCAACCGCAATAATCCAGTGGCAAAAGAGGTACTTGGACAGTGGGGGATTGAGATGATCGTCTCGGAAGAGGATGACCCGCGTAAAGCGCTGGCCGATTTTCTTGAGGCGCTGCTGGTCTAGCCAGCAACGCGCCTTCCCCGACAGAGTGGTTAAAGTTTGTGCCCGGTTAAGGTTATGCCGGGGATAACCGATAAACTCTATTCTCTGCTGGAAAAGCATCATCGTCGTGATATACTGTATGTATACACAGTATCTGAGGGGCAAAAACATGGCTGTCGAAACAAAATTTGTAGTAGTCAGAAAGGGTGAAGAGAAGATGACGTTTGCCAATAAAAAAGAGGCCGATGCCTACGACAAAATGCTCGATATGGCCGAAGCCTTCACCGACTGGCTGTTACAGCATCAACCCGCGCTGGATGAGACGCAGGCGGAAACCCTGGGCCTGCTGATTGCCGAGCAGAAAGATGCCGTGCAACATATTCTGCGCACCAGCAAACTGCCTGAGCCGGTTGCTGCTGATGCCCGTCAGCCTGAGACGGCATCAGACAGCGCCGATGACAAGGCTGAAGAGACTGGCAGTAAAAAAGTCCGCGCGGTAAAAGCAGCCTGACCCCGTTAACGCCGGAAGCGATCCTTCCGGCGTTATTGTTTTGACTGTGTCTGGCACCGATCTTCACCTTATGCCGCTTTGCGCACCTCCTTGTTAAAACGCCTTGCCTGAAAGGCCGTCTCGTCAAACCACTCTGCTTTGAAAATCCTTTCCGCTGAAAGATCTGCGCGTTTATGTCGCGTTCGCCGTAATGACGGCCCTTAAGGCGTCTCGCGGTTTACCTGTAGCGGGTTATATTTTTGATCTCGCCTTGCTGCAAATCACACCAGTAAGAACGATCTGTATCACGTTTCTTTTCGTAAGCTATTGAGGCTGCGATTGAAACTGATACAGTACCGCCACTGGATTGTTACTGCTTCGGCAGGCAAAACCTGATTTTCCGGCTTCTGCCGGAGGTCAGGTTTTTTTGTTTCTGGGGTTCCAATGAAAATCGCCAAAATTCTTAATAATAATGTGGTGGTTGTTCAGGATAAACACGGCGGCGAACAGGTCGTTATGGGGCGCGGTCTGGCCTTCCAGAGACGCGTCGGCGACACGCTTGATAAGGCGCGCATTGAGAAGATTTTCGCGCTGCAAAGCGACGAACTGATGCATCGGCTGGGGGATCTGTTAAGCCAAATTCCGCTGGAGGTGATGACCACCTGCGATCGCATCATCCAGCTTGCCGCCCAGCGGCTGGGGACCTTGCAGGAGAGCCTGTATATCACCCTCACCGACCACTGCCATTTTGCGATTGAACGGCAACATAAAGGCCTGACCATTAAAAATGTGCTGCTGTGGGAGATTAAACGGCTCTACCCGAAAGAATTTGAACTGGGGCAGGAAGCGCGGGCCATTATCGCTCAGCGCCTGAACGTCCAGCTGCCGGAGGATGAAGCGGGCTTCATCGCCCTGCATCTGGTAACGGCGCAGCTCAACAGCGAAATGCCGGAGGTTATGCACGTAACCCGGGTGCTGCAGGAAATCCTGCAGCTGGTGAAGTATCAGTTACAGATTGAATATGATGAAGAGTCGCTGAGCTACCAGCGCTTTGTGACTCATCTGAAGTTTTTTGCCCAGCGAATGCTGACGCGTACCGTGGTGCCGGATGACGATCTCTCCCTCCATCGGGCAGTAAAAGATAACTACGCCAACGCCTGGAAATGTGCCGAAAAGCTGGCGCAGCACCTGCAAAAAAGCTATCAGCGCGAGCTGACTGCGGAAGAAATTATGTTCCTCACCATTCATATCGAACGGGTGAGAAAAGAAGCACGCTAGACGCTATTACTGGATTTTTCTGCAACTGGATTTTTACTTCAACAGGATTGTTACTGCATAACGCAGGCAAAACCTGAGCGCGGCCTGAACACACAGGCTGCTCTCGGGTTTTTTTTTATTTTTTACTCAGTCATCCGGCGCCCGCGGGCCACGGCTATAAGGAAATCGAGATGGAATATCACGCGTTGGCGAAAGATATTCTCGGCCACGTCGGTGGCAAAGAGAATATCGTCAGTCTGGTACATTGCGCCACACGGCTTCGCTTCAAGCTGAAGGATCACGGCAAAGCCGATGCCCGCAGCCTGAAGGAGAATCCAGGCGTGATCATGGTGGTCGAAAGCGGCGGTCAGTTTCAGGTGGTGATTGGCAATCACGTCCACGATGTCTGGCAGGCCGTCAGCAAAGCGGCCGGACTGGCGGAAGACGCACCCAGCATCAATGACGGGAAGGGCGACAAGATCAACCTGTTCAACCGCCTGATTGATATCGTATCAGGCATTTTTACTCCGTTTATCGGTATCCTGGCCGCCTCCGGTATTCTCAAGGGCTTTCTGGCGCTGGCGGTGGTCTGCAACTGGCTGTCCCCCGACAGCGGCACCTATAAGATCCTGTTCGCCGCCAGTGATGCGCTGTTCTTTTTCTTCCCGCTGGTGCTGGGCTATACCGCCGGGAAAAAATTTGGCGGCAACCCGTTTATCACCATGAGCATTGGTGGAGCACTCACCCATCCGACTATGATTGCGGCTTTTGAGGCCAGCCAGCAGGCGGGGGCGGTGACCGAGGCTTTTTTTGGCATTCCGATAACCTGGATTAACTACAGCTCCTCTGTGATCCCGATTATTCTTGCCGCCTGGCTGAGCTGCTGGCTGGAAAAACAGAGCAGCCGCTTTCTGCCTTCCTCCGTGAAAAACTTTTTTGCCCCGCTGATCTGCATAGCGATCACCGTTCCTCTGACCTTCCTGCTGATTGGACCGCTGGCAACCGGGATGAGCCAGTTGCTGGCGAATGGCTATCAGTGGATTTACCAGCAGGCTCCGTGGCTGGCAGGCGCGGCGATGGGCGCACTATGGCAGGTCTGCGTAATTTTCGGTTTGCACTGGGGACTGGTGCCCTTGATGATCAACAACCTGGCGGTGCTGGGTCACGACACCATGGCACCGATCCTGTTGCCTGCGGTAATGGGACAGGTAGGTGCCACGCTCGGTGTCTTGCTTCGTACCCGTGACGCGCGCCAGAAAGTGCTGGCGGGCTCTTCGGTCACCGCCGGGATTTTCGGCATCACCGAGCCGGCTGTCTATGGCGTTAACCTGCCACTACGTCGCCCGTTCTACTTTGGCTGCGTCGCCGGAGCGATCGGCGGTGCCATTGTCGGGTTCAGTGATACCCACGTTTATTCCTTCGGCTTTGCCAATATCTTTACTATTGCCCAGATGATCCCGCCGGGTGGCGTCGACAGTACGCTATGGGGCGGCATTATCGGCACGCTGGTGGCGCTGGTGCTGAGTTTCACAATGACGCTGCTGGCGGGAATGCCGGGTGCGCGCCGTCTGTCAGAGGCCGCGTTGCCCGCTACCCTCAGTGCCAATGAGGTGCTCTCACCGATGACCGGTAGCGTACTGGCACTCGACCAATTGCCTGATGCCACTTTTGCCAGCGGCCTGCTCGGTCAGGGTACCGCCATTATTCCCTCAGGAAATCAGGTTATTGCGCCGTTTTCCGGCATGGTTGCCTCCTTGTTCCAGACCCGACACGCGATTGGCTTGCTGAGCGACAGCGGAATCGAGGTATTGATTCACGTCGGGATCGATACCGTCAAACTCGACGGCAAACCCTTCACCGCCCATGTAAACGTCGGCGACAAAGTGCAGCCGGGTGACCTGCTGCTGACCTTTGACCGTCAGGCCATTATTGACGCCGGATACGATCTGGCGACCCCGATCATTATCAGTAACAGCGATGCGTATCAGCAGGTGGTGACCGTTGCGGCCAGCACCGTGGTTGCCGGTGCGCCATTGCTCAGCGTAAGGCACGACTAAAAGGAGCACGTGATGAAGAGTTTCCCGAGTACATTTTTATGGGGCGGCGCACTGGCCGCAAACCAGGTCGAAGGCGCTTATCGCGAAGAGGGTAAAGGGCTATCCACCTCTGACGTCCAGCCGCAGGGCATATTTGGTCCTATCGTCGAGCGTGCGCCCGGCAGCAGTAGCATTAAGGATATCGCCATCGATTTCTACCATCGCTACCCGGAAGATATCAAACTGTTCGCCGAAATGGGCTTCAGCTGTCTGCGCGTCTCTATCGCATGGACGCGCATCTTCCCGAACGGTGACGATCCGCAGCCGAATGAGGCCGGGCTGGCCTTTTACGACCGGCTATTTGATGAACTGGCGGCGCACCGCATCACGCCATTGGTGACGTTGTCACACTATGAAATGCCGTGGTCACTGGTAAAACAGTACGGCGGCTGGGGCAACCGTCAGGTGATTGATTTCTTTGAACGTTATGCCCGCACCGTTTTTGCGCGCTATCAGCATAAAGTGAAGCGCTGGCTGACCTTCAACGAAATTAATATGTCGCTGCACGCGCCAATGACCGGCGTCGGACTGCCGGACGGCAGCAGCAAAAGCGAAGTCTACCAGGCCATTCACCACCAGCTGGTGGCCAGCGCGCTGGCGGTCAACGCCTGTCATGAGATCATTCCTGACGCTCAAATCGGCAACATGCTGCTCGGCGGGCTGATGTATCCGCTGACCTGCAAGCCCGATGATGTGTTCAAAACGCTGCAGGAAAACCGCAGCTGGCAGTTCTTTGGCGACGTACAGTGCCGCGGCAGTTATCCGGGCTATATGCTGCGTTTCTTCCGCGATAATGGCATCCGACTGGATATCACCGATGCCGATCGCCAGGCGCTGAAATCGACCGTCGATTTTATCTCGTTCAGCTATTACATGACCGGCTGCGTAACCGCCGACGAAGCACATAGCCAGCGCGCACGAAGTAACATCCTGAGCATGGTGCCGAACCCGCATCTTGCCAGTTCGGAATGGGGCTGGCAGATTGACCCGGTCGGGCTGCGTACGCTGTTAAACGTGCTGTGGGACCGCTATCAAAAACCGCTGTTTATCGTTGAAAACGGCCTTGGCGCAAAGGATGAGCCAGATGCAGCAGGCATGGTGCAGGATGACTATCGCATCAGCTATCTTAACGACCATCTGGTGCAGGTCCGCGAGGCGATCGACGACGGCGTTGAGGTGCTGGGCTATACCAGCTGGGGACCGATCGATTTGGTCAGCGCGTCGAAAGCTGAACTCTCTAAGCGCTACGGCTTCATTTATGTCGATCGGGATGACAGCGGGAACGGCTCGCTGGCGCGCAGCCGCAAGAAGAGTTTTTACTGGTACAAAGAGGTGATTAGCACCAACGGGGCGTCGCTGAAACAGTAATTGCAGCAATGCGCCATCGCGGCGAAGACCTTTTCGCCGCGATGCATCTCGCCGCCGCGCTACTCATGCGCAACACCAGGCATTTCATCCCATTTTCTCCGGCTGTTTATCCGGGCGTTGGTTGACGATCTGCTGACGTGATGTTCGTTTGCCAGGATGTCCGCTGATCCTCAGCGTTCTTCTTCTGCGGCTCTGACCTGATAGCGCGTACTGCGTCCGCCGCCTTCCAGCCGGTAAAGACAGCCTTTCTCCAGCAGATCGGCTAAATGACGTGTCGCCGTCGCCTTACTCACTTTCGCCACCTTCTGATACTGACTGGCGCTGATCCCCTGTTCAAAACCCTGTTCGCCGCCGTCTAACAACCGGTTCAGTACTTTTACCTGCTCTTTGCTCAGGGCCAGTCCCTGATGCCGGAGCCAGAAGCGTGCTTTTGCCTGGGTGCGGGCAACGGTGTTAATCGCCTGCTGCAGACTCTCATCCAGAATATCGAGAAACCACACCAGCCAGTCGGTAATATCCAGCCCGCCTTTCTGCGTCTGTTCCAGGATGCGGTAGTAATCCGCGCGGTGGGCCAGAATGGCAGGTGACATCGCGTACAAACGGATGCTCTGACTGTCAGCCTGCGCCAGTGCCAGATCGGTTAAAGCGCGGGTGATACGGCCATTACCGTCATCAAAAGGGTGCAGGGTAACAAACCAGAGATGGCAGATTGCGGCGCGCAGCAACGGGTCCAGCATCACATCCTGTTCGCTGCGGTTGAACCACGCAATAAACGCTGTCAGCTGCGGTTCCAGTCCGCTGCGCGGCGGTGCTTCAAAATGCACCGTCGGACGATCGATGCGTCCGGATATGACCTGCATCGGCTCGCTGCCGCGCAGGGTGCCAACACTCAGACGCTGCACTGACCATTCATCGGCCGGAAATAACCAGCAATGCCATTGGTAAAGACGCGCCAGCGTGAGCGGCTGGCTGCGGTTGTTAATGGCATCCAGCATCATCGCCGCCAGTCCCTCCGATCGATCCGAAACCGGATAAGGCTGTTGTTCGGTCACGCCTAAGCGGCGCGCCAGAGATGAACGCACCGATTGTACGTTTACCCGTTCTTCTTCAATCGCCGAGGAGGAGAGGATATTGCTGAGCAGAGTGTCAAGCGTTTGCGCCTGATCGCCGGGGTGCAGGCTGGCACGGCCCAGCAGTAAACCGCGCTGCTGCTGCAGATGGCGCAAACGGGGTAACAGTGCGGCCTGCTGCCAGTGAAATTGCGGCCAGTCGGCCTGTTGCCATATCCAGTCAGTCGTCATATCCGGCTCATCATCAGGGTAATGAGCCGAATAAGTCTGCTTATTCGGCTCACATAATGAGTCGATTGTAACGAAGATTTGGCTCACAGACCACTTTGTCAGCCACGAGACACAAAAGAAAACAGGACCCGAGGTCCTGTCTGTTTAGCGGGAGAATTGCAAAAAGGTGTCTGAGTAGTAGTGAACAATCCAGGCGACATACGCTAACCAGATGATCATACCGCCTGCTAAGCCAATTTTACCGGTCATTGATTTTTCTCCACCGTGATGAGGGAACAACAACGTCTGTTTACATAAACTGACATTAGTGACGGCTGCCGGTATTGTTTTAGATCAAATTAAACAGATTCATTGCTGTCGCCATAACCCCTTTGCGATCAACTTCCCGCTTTTATCATCCGGTCTGACCCGCACACTCCAGCCGGTTGCGTAATTAAAGTTCAAAAAAACGGCGCCGATAGATGATGTCAGGAGCACCAGAACCACAGGGAGGTCGCGAAAAGGTAAATTCCAGGGGAATCAACATGGCCAGTCAGTTAAAAGATAAAAAGAAAATGAGTACCCGAGCGCAGATGCTCATTACCGGCGGCTTGACCATTATGCTGGGATTTACCGTGACGATCGGTGTCCTTAGCTGGCAGTCAGGCAAAGAGCAGAAGGCGCTGGCAGAGAAGTATCTGCAGCAGATTGCCCAAAGCCGCGGCTTACAGGTGCAACAGGAGCTGAGTCATGCGCGTGACGTGGCCAGCCATCTGGGACAAAGCCTGATCGCTTTACCCCATGCCGGTATTACCGACCGCAAAGTGGTCGATAAGATCATGGAATATTCACTGCGGGCCAATCCCGACTATCTGTCGATGTCTGTGATCTTTGAACCGAACGCCTTCGATGGTCGCGATGCCGAATTCGTGAACCAGCCGGGCCAGGCTCCACAGGGGCGTTACGCCTGGTTTGTTGACCGCGATCAGGCGGGTCAATTCGCCATGCATCCTCTGCTCTCAATCCTGACGCCAGGTCAGGGTGATTACTATCAAATCCCGCAGCAATCGAAGAAAGATACCCTGATCGAGCCTTACAGCTATGCCTATAACGGCGTGCCGACCTTACTGACCTCGGTCGCGGCGGCAATAATCGAACAGGGCACGCTGAAGGCGATTGTCACCTCCGATATTTCACTCGCGTCATTACAGCAGAAGGTGAATCAAATCAAACCCTGGCAGGGAAGCGGCTATGCGCTGCTGCTCTCCAATGGTGGAAAGGTGGTGTCATCGCCGGTCAAAGATGAGGCCGGTAAGCCGTGGAAAGGGGAAACCGATCATTTCACTTCGGGCGTGGTGCAGCATTTTGATTCAGTGCTGGGAGAAGAGGCGTTGATGACCTGGCAACCGGTGATTATTGGCGACAGCGATAAACCCTGGTACCTCGGGGTGGTGGCGCCGGTGAGTCAGGTGATGGCCGCCGCTAACCGTCAGCTGAGCTGGGCGATTGGCCTGATGATCGTCAGCATTCTGCTGGTCGGAACGGTGCTGGGCCTGCTGTTCAGCCGTAAAGTATTACGTCCGATTGGTGGCGAACCGATTGAGGCGGCTAAAATCGCGCTGGCGGTAGCGGATGGCAAACTCGACAATGCCATCGTTATCAAAGCCGGCGACCGCAGCAGCCTGTTCTTCGCGCTGGAAACCATGCAAAGTCAGCTGCGACAAATCGTCGGCCAGATTAAAGATGCCAGCGAATCGGTGCGTCAGGGCGCGGGAGAAATTGCCAGCGGCAACCTCAACCTGGCATCCCGTACCGAGCAGCAGGCGGCCGCGCTGGAGCAGACCGCCGCCAGTATGGAGCAGATCAGCGCCACCATCCGCCTGAATGCGGATAATGCGCAGCAGGCAACCAGCCTGACGGAAAATGCCACCCACATCGCCAGCCGTGGCGCCACGCTGGTGGGCCAGGTGGTCCAGACCATGGCGCAGATCGATGACAGTTCGAAGAAGATCGGCGACATCACCACCATGATCAACAGCATCGCCTTCCAGACCAATATTCTGGCGCTCAACGCTGCGGTGGAAGCGGCACGCGCTGGCGAGCAGGGCCGTGGCTTTGCGGTGGTGGCATCTGAAGTGCGTAATCTGGCGCAGCGCAGCGCCAGTGCGGTCAAGGAGATCGCGGCACTGATCGAGGAGTCAAGCGTACGGGTTGAAAGCGGCGTCAGGCTGGTGAACGATGCCGGTAAGACCATGCAGGAGATGACGCAGGCGGTTAATTCGGTGCAGGGCATTATCGGGGAGATCGTTTCCGCCTCGGATGAGCAGGCGCGCGGCATTACCCAGGTGACGATTGCCGTTAACGAAATGGATGGCACCACCCAGCAGAACGCCGCGCTGGTGCAGCAGATGTCGGCCGCGGCCAGCTCACTGGAAGACCAGGCGCAACAGCTGGCGCAAACGGTCGAGCAGTTCCATCTGGCTTAACGTAATCCGCTGATGATAAAGAAAACCCGCCGTTGGCGGGTTTTTTATTGATTACTGTTCGGTCAGGCGCTCACCGCTGTGCGCATCGAACAGATGCATCTTGTCCGGATTGACGGTGACCGGCAATGTCCCGCCCGGCGTCGCCTCGCTGCGCCCGCTCTGTTGCATATGCAGGGCGAAACCCTGCCAGTTCAGATGCAGCAGCGTCGACTCGCCGGTAATCTCAACGATACTGACATCGGCTGGCTGACCACCCGCATCGCTGATTAAATCGTGAGGCCGCACGCCGAGCGTCACCGGCTGGTCCGGCTGCTCACCCGCCGCACGGTGCCAGCGGGGTGGTAACGGCAGCCACTGTTGACCACACAGCACGCCCGGCACGCCATCACGCGGCTGAAACTGCGCATCCAGCAGATTCATCGGCGGCGAACCGATAAAGCGTGCCACAAAGGTATTCACCGGACGATCGTAGATCGCCAGCGGTGCGCCCTGTTGCACGATAACGCCATCCTTCATCACTACAATCTGATCCGCCAGCGTCATCGCCTCGACCTGATCGTGCGTAACATACACCATGGTGGTTTTAAAACGCTGGTGCAGCGATTTGATCTCGGCACGCAGCTCCATGCGTAACTGCGCATCAAGGTTAGACAGCGGTTCATCGAACAGAAACACCTGCGGATTACGCACCATCGCGCGTCCCATCGCCACACGCTGCCGCTGGCCGCCCGATAGCGCCCGTGGATAACGTTGCAACAGCTGTCCGATGCCGAGGATGCCGGCAATGCGGGCGATCTTGCTTTTCTGCTCCTCGCGCGCCACCTTTTTAACCTGCATATGGAAGGCCAGATTCTCTGCTACCGTCAGGTGCGGATAGAGCGCATAGCTCTGGAATACCATGGCGATATCGCGGTCAGCGGGATCGAGGTCGTTGATGCGTTTTTTATCGAGCATGATCGCCCCGTCAGAGACGCTATCCAGCCCCGCCAGCAAACGCAATAAGGTTGATTTACCGCAGCCGGAGGGACCAACCAGCACGGTAAAACTGCCGTCGGGGATGGTGAGATCCAGCGGGTGCAGCACGCTCTGCTTACCGTAGCGCTTAGCCACCTGTACAAGTTCAACACTGGCCATAATTAGCGCACCTCATGTGAAAGTTGGAGTTGTTGCCAGTCGGGATAACGGCGCGGTGAACTGCTGATCGCCAGAGAGGCGACATCTATGCCCCAGCGCAGCGCGGTCTGCGTTGGCTGGCGGTAAAGCAGCGCGGCAAGAAAACCGGCGTTGAAACTGTCTCCGGCGCCGATGGTATCAACCACCGTCACCGGTTGCGCCGCCACGTGCAGCGTCCCGGTGGCAGACCACAACCGCGCGCCGTCCGCACCGCTTTTCACCACACAGCCACCGCGACCACTGAGCCGGGCCGCCAGCTGAACCGCGCTTTGCTCCACGGATGCGCCGTTGGCTAAGCCGAGCGTTTCAACTTCGTTCAGCAGCAGCCAGTCGCAATCGGCTAACCAGCGATGAACCTGCTGGCGAAGCTCATCATGCCAGCCGGTGGGGGGCCAGCCGGTATCGACCGCCACAGCAAAACCCCGTTGCTGTAGCGCCGCCAGCAGCGCCGGATACGCCTGATAGAGTTCCAGGCAGAGAAAGGTGCCGCACAGCAGAACGATATCGCCCGGTACGGCCTGCGCGGGCAGCTGGTTCAGCACATCCGCAGCGGTCATTTGCGTGATATGGCCAAAGTTGCTGATAAACGAACGTTCGTTGTCAGGATGGGTGACGCCCACCGTCAGCGAGGTTTCACAGCGATAGCGTGGCCAGTGCGCCGCACTGTGCGGGAAATGACTGGCGAGCCAGTGGCTGAATCCGTCATCGCCCTGATTGGCGATAGCGCGGTGCGGCACCTGCATCGCCTCCAGCGCCAGCGCACAGTTACCGGCTGAGCCGCCCGGACGCAGTTCGCTGTGTTGCAGCATCACTTCGGTACCACGCTGTGGCCAGTCGCTCAGCGTGCCCATAATCAAATCCACATTGATATTGCCCACCACGTAAAGCGTGGATGAAGTCGTGTTTAGCATCGTTATCCCTTACTTCCCCCACTGGCCAGACCGCTAACCAGCGTCTTCTGCAGCCAGATGGCAATAAACAGTGGCGGCACCGAGGCCAGAATGCCGATAGCGGCGATCAGCCCGTCATCGGTGGCCCGTCCGGCCGTAAAGCCGGCAATGGCAACCGGTAGCGTCTGGGCCGAAATATTGCTGGTAAACAGCAGCGCATAGAAAAACTCATCCCACGCCAGCAGCCAGCCAAACAGCGCGGCCGCGCCCAGAACCGGCTTCGCCAGCGGCAGGGTAATGCGCAGCAGCACCTGCCAGAAGCGCAGACCATCGAGGCGGGCGGCCTGCTCGATATCACGTGGCAGCGAATCGAACTGGTTCTTCAGCATCCAGGTGAGAAACGGCAGGATCAGCGAGCAGTAGACCATCACCAGGCCAGGCCGGGTATTCAGCAGATCCAGTTGCTGGAGCAGGAAGTAGAGCGGCAGCACGAAAGCCACCGGCGGCACCATGTAGATGGCCAGCGCGCCAAACAGCCAGCCGTCGCGACCGGCGTAACGGGAGAAGCTGAAGGCCGCCGGAATAGCCAGTAGCAGGGAGATGGCGGTTGCTACGCTGGCGACCAGCAGGCTGTTGCCCAGCGCATGCAGAAAGATGTTGCCCGGCTGATTCGGTGCCAGCGACACCAATCCGTGATAGCGGCTAAAATCCCACTGCCGGGGCAGCCACTCGAGCGGGACGCGCGACAGATCGCTGGCAGAACTGACGCTCATCAGGAACAGCCAGCCCATCGGGGCCAGAATAGTGATCGCCACCAGCAGCGCCGCGCCATAGCGCAACACCCGCCGCAGTTTAGTTTTCATAAGCAGAACTCCGACGGCGCTGACGCCATAACATCAACAGATAGAGGGTGATCAGCAGGGCGCACATCAGGGTCATCAGCATCGCATAGGCCGCACCGCTGCCGGCTCGCAGATAACTAAAGGATTCCTGATAAACGAAGAAGCTCAGGGTCTTGGTGCTGTCTACCGGCCCGCCGCGCGTCATTACGTAGATAATGTCGAAGATCTTAAAGGCATCAATGGTGCGCAGGACCAGCGCCACCCCAAGCGGGGCGACGATCGCCGGGAAGGTGATCGCCCGGAAGCGGCGCCAGGCGGAAGCCCCATCCAGTCTGGCAGCTTCAAACAGATCCTCCGGAATCGATTGCAGCGCAGCCAGCACCAGCAGCGTCACCAGCGGATAGTTCTTCCAGATATCCGCGAACATTACCGCATTGAGCGCGGCATCCGGTGAGCCCAGCCAGCTGCGGTAACCGTCGATAATACCCAGCTGGCTGAGCAGGGCGTTGATGCTGCCATAGTCCGGGTTGAAGTTAAGCCGCCACATCATCGCGTTGACGATGGTTGGCAGCGCCCACGGCAGAATCACCAGCACCCGCAGGATATTGCGTCCGGCAAACTTCTGGTTAAGCAGCAACGCCACCAGCACGCCAATCACGCCTTCAAAGGTCACCGAGACGAGGGTGAAATAAAGCGTACGGCCAATCGATGCCCGAAAGTCGGGATCGCTCAGCGCGTAAACGTAGTTTTCCAGTCCGATCCAGCCTGGCGTTTCCCCGCTGCCAATCAGCGCAGCATCAGTAAAACTCAGCCAGATGGTGCGCAACAAAGGCCAGGCGGTAAGCAGCAGCATCACCAGCAGCATGGGTGCCAGCAGCACCCATGCCTGACGCTGTTCGCGTTGACGCAAACTCAGCATCATGACTCCTTAACGCAGACGCGCAGCGCTTTTATCCACCGCCGCCATCGCATCCTGGGCCGTGGTTTTACCCAGTAACACCTGCTGCAACTGCTGCTGAAGCTGGTTCGAGAGACGCGAATAGTCGGCCGTTTCCGGACGTGACAGCATCACGTTTAGTGACTTATCAGCCGCAGCGATCAGGCTCTCCTGATCTTTTTTCACCGCCGGGTCCTGATAAGACGATTTCCAGATTGGCAGGCTGAGGCGGGCGTACTGATTCTGTACCGGCTGTGAGGTCATATACTGAATGTACTGCCATGCCTGCTCCGGATGGGTGCTGCCTTTGGCGATACCCAGACCCATTGAGCCGTTTACGCCGCCCGCCTGGCCCGGCGCATCACCTGGCGCTGGCATGATGCCAACGTCGCCCGCCACCTTACTCTGCTTAGGGTCGTTGGCCATGTTGTACATATAGGTCCAGTTGAGCGCGAACGCTGCATCACCGTTGGAGAAGGATTTACGCACATCTTCTTCCAGATACTCGCGTGAAGCCGGATTACTCAGTCCGTCGTCGAGTGAACTTTTCATCAGGTTTAACGCTTTAAGCGAGGCCGGACTGGAGAAGTTGAGCTTACCGTTTTGATAGAACTGGCCGCCAAAGCCCGACACCAGTGTGGTGTAGTCACACACCAGCGCTTCGGCCTGCGACCAGCTCCAGACCAGCGGATAGTTAACGATTTTTTTCTGCTTGATGATTTTTGCGTCGTCCAGCACCTGCTGCCAGGTCTGTGGCGGGGTGGTGATGCCCGCTTTGCTCAGCATCGCCTTGTTGTAGTAGAGATATTTAGTATCCAGAATCCACGGCATTCCCAGGGTTTTGCCCTTATAGATCACCGTGTTCATCGCGCCCGGGAAAACTTTATCTTTCTCTTCCGGCGTGATGCGGGCGCTCACATCCTGCAGCAGATCGAAACGGGTAAACTCAGCCGGCCAGATGGCATCGAACAGCACCACATCGTAACCATTGCCACCGGCACCGCGCGCCGCAACAATCTTGTCGTGCAGCGCTTCATACGGCACAAACTCCAGATTGACGCTGACATCCGGATGCTGCTTTTGAAAATTCTGCGTCATGGCGCGAATATCATTTTCGCTGTAGGCCGCCTGAGTCATAAACAGGGCATTGATCTGGCTGGCCGCTACCGCACTGCCGGCGCTGAGCATCAGCAGGGCGGCAACGCCCGCTTTGAGTTGAGGGGTAAAACGCTGTGACATGATCTTCTCCACTATGCAGCAACAGGATGTCGATTAATTAAATCAATTTGATTGATTTAATCAGGGGCGTAATCTGGGGCAGTTATTGCACTGGCCTGGAAAGTAATAAGCAAACGGCGTGCCACAAAAATCGCAGCGGATGAAACAATGCCGTAACAACGCTGAAACTCAGACTGCGCTTTTACGCTAAAACTGCCTATCCTGTTCGCCCGGATTTGTGTGCAGGATCAAAGATATTATTTGCCCGCGCCGCCACAGGGACTAATACTGTCGGTCCCGCTGTAATGGAAAACAACATGACAACCTCGGGCACTAACCTTGAACATGCGCGGGCGCACAATCGACGCGTGGTGATTGAAGCCATTCGTCTGCATGGCGAACTGACGCGCGCAGAACTGGCCCGCATGACGGCGCTGACGCCGCAGACGGTCTCTAACATTGTGGCGGAACTGGAGCAGGCGGAACTGCTGACCAGTCGCCAGCCGCGCCGTAGCGGACGCGGTCAGCCGTCGATTCCGGTAACGCTGAATCCCACCAGCGCCTGGTCGATTGGCATTCATCTCGATCATCAGACGCTGCTGCTGGTGCTGGTCGATCTCAGCGGCGAAGTGCACCTGCGCCGCCTCGTTATGGTGCAAAAGCCCCAGCCCGCTGCCACTCTGGCGCGCATTGCTGGTGTGCTGGATGAGATGCGTACCTTTCTTGGTGCGCAGTGGAGTAAAGTTCTCGGCATTGGGGTGGTGATGCCGGGGCCGTTTGGCGTAGAGGGCATTTCCTCGGTGGGTCCCACCACCCTGAACGGCTGGGAGCAGGTTGATATCGAAGCCGAACTCAGAGCCCTCAGCGGATTGCCGGTCACGCTGGAGAACGATGCCACGGTAGCCGCCATCGGCGAACGCTTTCACGGCGTTGCTCGCCAGCTCAACTCATTTATCTATCTCTACATTGGCACCGGTCTCGGCGCGGGGATCTTTACCGATGGCCACATCTATACCGGCCACGCCCACAATGCCGGCGAGATAGGGCACATAGTGGTTGAACCAGGCGGACGCGACTGTTACTGCGGTAACCAGGGCTGCCTTGAACGCTACGTCTCGCTCCAGGCCGCCTACGAATTTTGCGGACTCGACCCGATGCGCGCGCTGCCGGAAGATCTGTTGCAGATTGAACCCGCACGGTTTGCGGCGTGGATTGACAGCGTGTTGATCCCGTTGCGCCAGGCGATCAATATTCTGGAATCGGTGTTTGATGCTGAAGCGGTGATTATTGGCGGGATGATGCCAGCGCCGTTACTGGAACAGATCGTGCACCGTTTACCGCCGCTTTATCAGTCGGTGCGTGGGCGCTATCTCAATGCGATGCGTCTGAAGACAGGAATGACCGGGAGTGATACCGCTGCGCTTGGCGCTGCCGCATTACCGATCTTTGACGAGTTTAATCCTCAGTTTCAGGTGCTGATGAAGCAGGCGTGAAAACGGGCGCTGCCGGTAACGGCAGCGCCAGCCAGATTAGCCAGGATAGATACCGCGATCTTTACGCGCCATCAGAATGCGCTCACACGCCACGATGTACGCTGCGGTGCGCAGTGAACAATCTTTCTCTTTGGCTTTCTCCCAGACGTGGACCATCGCATCGGTCATGATCTTGTCTGAACGACGGTTGATCTCATCTTCGCTCCAGAAGAAGCTCGCCATGTCCTGCACCCACTCGAAGTAGCTGACGGTTACGCCGCCGGCGTTACAGACCACATCCGGCACCACGATAATGCCGCGCGTCGCCAGCATATCGTCAGCATCGGGATAGGTCGGACCGTTAGCGCCTTCCAGCACGATTTTGCAGCTCAGGATTTCGGCTCGTTCGCGGGTAATCTGACCTTCCAGCGCCGCCGGGATCAGGATGTCCATTTCCGTGGTCCAGAACGCCTCTTTATCGATGGTCTGTGCGCCCGGATAGCCGGCAATCTGCTTATGGGCGATCTGCCATTCAGTCAGCGCAGCCATGTCGATGCCGTCGGCATTGAACAGTGTCGCGGTATGGTCCTGAATCACCACCACTCGTGCGCCAGCCTCATTAAACAGGCGGGCGGCTTCGCTGCCGACGTTACCAAAGCCCTGCACCGCAACGCGGGCGCCTTCAATATCAATACCGGCACGACGCGCCACTTCACGGCCGGTGATAAACACCCCGCGACCAGTGGCTTTTTCACGACCCAGCGAACCACCGAGGTGAATCGGCTTACCGGTGACAACGCCGGTAATCGTAGTGCCGTGGTTCATAGAGTAGGTATCCATCATCCACGCCATCACTTTGCTGTTAGTGCCGACGTCTGGCGCAGGAATATCTTTTTGCGGTCCGATGATGATGCCGATCTCGCTGGTATAACGGCGGGTCAGTCGCTCAAGTTCACCGTCGGACAGTTTGAAAGGATCAACGCGGATGCCGCCCTTAGCACCACCATACGGCAGGTTGACTGCGGCACACTTGATGGTCATCCAGGCGGAAAGCGCCATCACCTCATTGAGATCAACATCCGGATGGTAGCGAATGCCGCCTTTGCCCGGACCGCGTGAAAGGTTGTGCTGTACGCGATAGCCTTCGAAATGGCGGATTGAGCCATCGTCCATTTGCAGAGGAATATCGACAATCAACGCACGTTTTGGATGACGCAGTGTATCTATCCAACGTGAAAGATCGCCTAAATAGGGCGCAACCCGGTCGATTTGTTGTAAGTAGGTGGACCAGGCAGATGTACTGCTTTCAGACGCATAAGATAACTTATCCATAAAAAACCTTTCTTAATGAAGTTATTTATTGTGTGGAGCCGTGGAGACAGAGCGCAAATCACTGCGCCGCTATAATCTAACACTCCTGAAACAAATAAGATGGTGATGTCAGCACCGCAGCAGCGCTGATTGCGCCTTTTTGGCGCATCCGCAGTGAATAATTATCCGCATTCGCTCACCATCATAGGCGAATAATCATGCGCATAGAGCGCATAGTGGCTGCATAGAAAGGGAAATATCGCCATTTTTCAGATCTTTGAAGGCGTTCAAAAAGTTAAATAATTGATCGCAGCCATATTGACTTTACTGCACCAATTAAGTGCATGAGAATAAGTAACCAAAGGATGAGATTAAGTAATGGGTTGCGGCGGGATAGCGCAGGCTAATCAGGCAATTAGCGTTGGCAGCCGTTCAGCGGAAAAGTAACGTGAAGTAAAAGGGGAAAGGGGTGGACCAGCCGGTGCGGCTGGTCCACGTGAGATTATTGCTGCAGCGCCTGTTCCGCTTCCTGCAGTTCCTGACGGGCTTCAGCCAGTTTCTGCTGACGTTTTTCAATTTTACTGGCGCTACGTCCTTCAGCCTGTGCTTTTGCCAGTTCCTGTTGCCGCTCCTGCACCTTTTGCTTTTTCTCAGCGACTTTCTCCTGCCGCTGCTGCAACAGACCGCTGTCGGTACAGTGGGCCTTTACTTCGCTCAGTGCTTTTTCAAGACCGGCAATCTGATGGGTATTATTATGCTGGCGAGCATAGGAGAGCTGGGTTTCAATCTCCTGCTTTTTCGCGGCACAACCGGTCAGGTCATCGGACGCCTGAGCAACGCTAAAGGTGGCAGGCAGCATAAATAAGCTAAGGATAAGCAAGGTTTTTTTCATTATCGTCTCGTCAATGAGTCTGTGTGGTGTCATCAGTATACGCAGCCATCTTAAGAGATTCTTAACCGAAAAAAATATGTGCCTGGGGCGGAAAACAGGGAGGGATTCGGAGAAAATGCTGCCTGCAGTCAGGCAGCCGAGGAGGTTTTGTTCCGGAGAGTCGCAACATAGTGCAGATTACGATCGGGACCGCTAAGCATCACCGGCTCACCTGCCTGGCGCTGCTGTTCAAAATGGTCCTGCATTGTCTGGCTGATGCCCGCGCCACACCACATCACATGATGCTGATGTAAATCGGTTTTCACCGCTGGCTCACCGCTGGTGTGCGAAGCAACATCAACGTTGAAGCCCATCGCCGACAGCCGAATCGCTTCCAGCCAGATTTCGGTTTCATCGCGCACGCTGACCGCTTCGAGAAATAGCGGGATGGTGCTTTCACTGCGTGATGACGCGCGCATCACCTTGTCAGCCTGCTGTTGCACCGACTGCTGGAAACGTCCCAGCCGACGTACCGCACCCTGACGGCGATCGGCACGCAGCCAGTCGCTGAGCGGGCGTAACAGATTAAAGATAAAATCATCACCGCTGTAGTCGCTGGACATTTTGTGCATCTGGCGCGACAACGACAACGGGGTACCAAATTCGAGTTGCCACAGCATATCGCCTTTGCGTGCTGTCCAGCCCGCGGTGGAGATGGCTGATGCGCTCGCCTGTCCCTGTTTAATTTCCTGTAGCGTCGCGCCGGTTGCGGTTAAGGCAACCAGACTGCGGACTTCGCTTAACTGCGCGTCGCTCCATTGATCCTGACGTATCTGCGGTGATAGCAGGCCCTGTTTCATCCAGCTTTTCAGATTCGCCGGATGGGTGCCCGTCATTGCGCAGACTGTTTCAGTAGTATGAGAATACATATCGTGCCCTCTGATGAGGGGAAGGCCGCCGGGATTAACCGGGGATGAACAGCCACTATGAACCTCATAACGACAAATTGATAGGGGGCGATCTGCGTTCAAACAGCAGCATAGCTGCCGTGACGCTGCGCTTATCCGTGGAGTAAAATCGGTTAATTACTGGCTGATCAGGTGGTTATATGATCAGGTATCAGGCGAATGAAAAGCTGTGTATTTATTCAGTAAAATTTATTTACGCTAAAAGAGCATGAATAAGCCGCTATTCAGCCGGTTTTTAAGAGCATACCGACCCGCCAACCCGTTACTTCCGGCAGGCAAACCGCTAAAATAGGCGGCTCAAATGACCAGGAGAAAGACTGCCAAATGCCTTATCGTTTTACACTCGCCGCCGTGACGGCTGCCGTTGTACTCACCGGTTGTGCCCGCCACGCCGCTAACGATGCTCCCAGTGAATTTGCTGCTGGCCCGACGCAGATCGATGTTTCACACATCAAAACCCGTGCAGACGATGGGTCCAACGTTTTTCTGACGGTGGACGGTAAAGATGCCGGCCCGTTACCCAATGGCGAAAGCATGCTGTTGCACGTTCCGGCAGGCAAACATCAGGTTGGTGGCTACGTCCCAACGCTGTTCGGTCTCGGTCGGGTCACCATTGCCCCAATTGAAGTGACAACGTCACCTGATGACGTCAAAAAAGTGGCTTATACGGTCACCCGTAATAAAGCGTCATTTGTCGAAAATCCTGACGAACAGGGTTAAGCGCACCAGTGATGACAGTAATCACCCAGCGGTAAGCCTCGCTGGGTGCATTCAGTCGGGGTAGTCCCGAAACTACAGGCCAAGCTCGCTGAGTGAAGGATGGTCATCAGGACGGCGGCCCTGCGGCCAGTGAAACAGTCGCTGGCTTTCAGTGATTGGCAGGTCATTAATACTGGCGTGACGCTGCATCATTAAGCCGTTGTCGTCGAAAGCCCAGTTTTCATTGCCGTAAGATCGATACCACTGCTGACTGGCATCATGCCATTCATAGGCGAACCGCACCGCAATGCGGTTGTGGTGAAAACTCCACAGCTCTTTAATCAACCGGTATTGCTGCTCCCGCAGCCATTTCTGCTGCAGAAAGGCGATAATCTCCGCGCGACCGGTAATAAAGGTGTCTCGATTGCGCCACTGACTGTCGATGGTATAAGCCAGCGAAACCCGATCAGCATCCCGACTATTCCAGGCATCCTCTGCCAGACGGACCTTTTCGCTAGCCTGTTCGGCGAGGGTAAACGGTGGCAAGGGCGGGCGAGGCTTCTCCATCATATTCTCCTTACTCAGGCTCCGGCAGCCAGAGCCGACGCGGCTGCACCTATTAAAGCACAGCGACTCTCGGTTGATTCTAACCGGCAGGCTGACTGAGAGTGGCATCACCCTCAGCCGCAGTATTTAGAAAATCAGAGTGCGATCGCATGGATCTGGCTGACAGCACGCGCCGCTTCTTTGCCTTTCTTCACGAAATGTTCAGTGTAGAAGTCAATAAACTCCGGTGCTGGCTGGAAGTTATGCGGCGTTAACGACACCGAGAAGATCGGCACGTTGGTGGTCAGCTGGGCCTGCATCAGACCGCTGACAACCGCCTGCGCGACAAAATCATGGCGATAGATTCCGCCATCGACAACCAGTGCGGCACAGACCACGGCGTCAAACTTGCCGGTCTGAGCCAGACGTTGCGCCAGCAGCGGCATTTCAAAAGCGCCCGGAACATCCCATGTTTTGATCTCATATGGCGTACCGCGACTTTCCAGTTCCTGTTCGAATCCGCTCAGGGCCTGAGAAACGATTTCGCTATGCCAGTTTGCTTTGATAAAGGCGACTTTCAACGGCTGCATGACTTACTCCAGTTAAAGTGACATCGGCAGGCTGACGGCTGAGATAAAGCGCCTGTGCCCCGAATCAATATGTTTTGCCCGGATGGCCGCGCGAGTCAATCGATCGGCGGCGATCCGGCAGTCAGTAGATTGGCGCGCCCTGAAACGCTATTCAGGATAGGTCTCATTGTCCTGAATAAGTCAGTAAGCAGGGCGTTCAGCCGCGGCGAAAGGTGGATTCGACCGCCACTACTATACTGTAATGTAAAGAATCTGTGTCCGTCTTTATCGATCATGCTGTGTTTAAAGCTGAAACGCGCGGGGCGATGCTGGCAACATCGCGTTGCATAAACAGCCACAGTGTCCTCATCGCCAGACAGCGACAGCATCCTCACTGCTATCCGCTTCATCCGTATGGCTGCATCGTTAAACCACACCCCAGCGAAACCGCTATCTCCCCGGTAAAAATTCCTCTGCAACCGCCGTTTTGCGTAACGGGTTCCGGTTAGGCAATTGTTCAAATAAAATACTGGATATTTGAACAGGTGTTTGTATAATAAATCTACTGCCCGCTGGGTATTGGTAGAGTTAGTGAGGGGTTAACCCATGATGATTTCGACTGAAAGCCTCAAATCACTGGAACAATCGGTCACAATGAGCAGCCGTGAACTGGCTCAGATGACCGGCATCACGCATGGAGAAGTTAAGCGGTTAATTAAAAGTCTGGAGACCGCCCAGCGCCTGTCGCAACCGATAATCGTCAATGATTATGAGCGGGAAGGGGAAGTGCGCCAGGAGTACCGCCTGAATAAACGTGATTCGCTGCTGGCCGTGGCGCGCCTGTCACCGGGCTTTACCGCTGAAGTGCTGGATCGCTGGCAGGATCGCGAAAGAACCACTCATCTGCCCGATTTCACCAATCCGGCGGAAGCTGCACGCGCCTGGGCTGAGCAGTTTGAACAGCGCCAGGCCGCTGAGCAGCAGCTGGCGCTTTCTGCCCCAAAAGCGGCTTTCTTTGACAGCTTTATTGAGGTTGAAGATTCGCTGGGTTTTCGCCAGCTGTGCAAAATGCTGAAGGTCAAAGAGCCTGAATTCCGTCAGTTCCTGCTGGAACGCAACATTATGTATCGTGCAAAAGGGACGCTGACACCACAGCATTACCACCTGCAGGCCGGTTATTTCACGCTGCATTCCGGTGTGGGTGAAAACCAGCACGCCTTCTCCCAGGCACGTTTTACCTCAAAAGGGGTGAAATGGATCGCCAGCCTGTGGGCCGGTCATGTTTCAGCGCAGCCTAAGGGCGCCGCCGCCTGACCGCTGCTTTGCTGAAATAATGCCAGATGCAGCCGGAAATCATTAAGGGTATGCCTCAACGCCGGGCATAAAAAAGGCCGCAACACTGTGCGGCCTTTTTACGTTTTGGCGTAAAGTTAATTACCAGCCTTTAATGGCATCGCCTTTATAAACTTCTTCTGCCTTGGCCGCTACTTCAGGTGATTGCAGTGCCGATTTCAGCTTCTGAATTTTATCACTGTCTTTATTATCTTCGCGTGAAACCAGCGCGTTGACATAAGGAGAGGCCGCACTTTCCATAAATAAGCCGTCACGGTGCGCTGATAATCCAGCCTGCGCCGAGAAATTGGTATTAATGATCGAAAGGGTAACGTTAGGATCATCCAGCGTACGGGTCAGCTGCGGCGTATCAACTTCAACCAGTTTCAGATTCTTTGGATTCTCAGTAATATCCAGTGAGGTCGGTAAATAGCCGACACCATCTTTAAGCTTAATCAGGCCCTGTGCCTGCAGCAGTAACAGGCTGCGTCCGAGGGTGGTCGCTTCGTTAGAGATGGTGATCGTTGCGCCATCCTGAAGCTCGCTGATATTTTTGATTTTGTGCGAGTAGGCCGCAATCGGGAAGACAAAGGTCTTACCGACCACAGCAAATTTGTAGCCACGTTCTTTAGATTGATCTTCCAGATAAGGCAGACTCTGGAAGGCATTAGCATCGACTTCTTTATTATTCAGCGCTTCATTAGGTAACACGTAGTCGTTGAAGTTAAGCACTTCCACATCCAGCTTATATTTCTCTTTCGCTACCTGCTGTACCACCTGCCAGATCGCTTCATCCGGCCCGGTATTAATCGCCACTTTTACTTTGTTGTCGTCATCCTGGTTACAGGCGGATAATAATAAAACAGAACTGGCGAGTAACGCCGTGAACAGACCTTTCATTATCAAATATCCCTTAGGTTGTAGATGGCATCAAAGATAATACAGAATTGTTATGATGCGTACTGGCTGACGGATATATCTTATAACCACAAACACCAATATTGTTCATAAATTAAGCACAACAAAACCGACGCTGCCGTTTTGATGAAAGTATCACTGTCGAGGAGCTGTGCAATATTCTTCCTGCCACGGCAATGGCGCGCTGCACAAGGCCGATTGCGCCGGAGCGGCGAATTTCTTCTATGCTTATCCCGCTAAGCAGGCCAGATCGTTCTGCTCACAGTTGAATTATTAACAGGGATTTACCATGTCAAAACAGGATAACAACGCTTCCGGGGTTAACGCAGTCGAAGTAATGCGCAGCAGTCAGGCCTGGAACGGTGAGGAAATAGAATGCTACCCGGCGGGCCAGCCCGAACTGACCGTGATGCGGCTGTCACTGCCTGCCAACACCTCATTAACCTGGCATACCCATCCGATGCCCAATGCGGCGTTTGTGCTGTCCGGTACCTTAATTGTTGAAGATAAACAGAGTGGCGAACAACAAACTTTTAAGGCCGGAGAAGCGCTGAATGAAACGGTTAACAGCGCACATCGGGGTTTTACCCTCGACCAGCCAGCTGAACTGGTGATCACCTACGCGGGGTGAAAGGGCAGCAACTGACTGAGCCGCTGCCAGGTGAACCGGAAGAGTTTTAAGACTTAAACAGCAGGCGCTGCGGCTAACCACCAAATCCGGCCTGACGCAATACGGCTTTTGCCTGTGCCGACGCTAAAAATTGCGCCAGCCGCTCCGCCTCGGGCGTGATGACTGCACAACCATAGGCGACGCGCGGGTTATACGCTGCCGGGATATCGATCACTGTCAGCCCGGCAACCTGGCGCAGGGCGGTCCGGTAGCTGGAATATCCAATAAACAGATCCGCCTGGCCCTCGATAAGCAGCCATTCCGCCGCCAGCCTGCCAGCCGGCACCGGTACAGAATCAGGTCCACCGACCAATGGCATTGCACGCTGACGTACCGCCACGCCAGCCGGACTCATCCGGCTAAAAAGCGCCTGAGTATAGTCACCTGAAGGATCGCTTACCGGCGTTGACGTTGCCAGCCGCAGTTCATGGCGGGTGAGCAGGGTGAACCAGTCGTCACCGGTTTGCAGCACGTCGTTACGCACCGTCAGGCACAGCGTATTGCTGGCAAACGGGCTTACCGACAGCGCTCGTCCGTCATCCAGCAATCGCTGCGGATGCGCCATATTGGCGGAGGCAAACAGGTCACAGGATTCTCCCGCTTCGATGCGTTCGCGCAACAGTCCGGCAGGGCCAAATACGCTGTCGACAGCATGCGGAAAGTGGGCCATCAGCGCGGGCCATACGCTTTTCAGGCTACCAGCCGCCAGCACGCGCATCAGTCATTACCCTGCCAGGAGGTGCGGTAGAATCGCTGATACCAGTCGTTCGCCAGTTTGCGCATATCCACGTCCTGAAACTTCGCCGGGTAGAGTTTTTTCGCCATCCACAGTTCACCAATACCCATCGCTTCCGGCATCGGATAGCCCCAGGCTTTCGCGTAATCTGGCATCAGATAGACCCGATGGTTTTTCACCGCCGAAATGGTCTGCCACTGCGGGGAATGCTGGATTTCAGCGACCACCGACGGATAACGATCCTGGACAAAAATCACCTCAGGATCCCAGGCGATCACCTGTTCCATTGAGACGGTTTTGAATCCGGTCACAGTTGCCGCCGCCACGTTGACTGCGCCCGCATGCGCCATCATCAGACCGGTATATTTACCTGAGCCGTAGGTGGTCAGCTGCGGGTTTGCCATATATGCGCGAACGCGTTGGTTGGCCGGAATTGCTTTCAGCCGGTCACTGACCATTTTACGGCCCCGATCGGTGGCTTCAATCAGTGCTTTCGCTTCCGCCGGTTTATTGACGATCTCTCCGATAAGGGTGATTCCTTCGCGTAATCCGCTATCGTAGGCGGTTTCTTCATCGGCCAGAGTCGGATTGAGTTTTGCTTTTTCGCCCGTCCGATCGTGGCGCAGGGAGATGGCCACCACCGGCATGCCCAGCGCGCTGATGCTGTCGATCATCTCCTGAGGCGCGTAATTGGTCACAAACACCACCTGTGGATGGAGCGCCACCAGTTTTTCAGGGTCGACATGGGTGAGATCACCCAGCGCCGCTTTCTGGCTCAGCGTCGGTGCCAGACGGGCATAGCTGTCGCCAAGCTGCTGCTTCCAGTTCGCCATCACGCCAACGATTTTGTCGGTGGCATTCATTTGCACCAGCAGATTCAGCGTCTGATGCTGAAGTACGACTACGCGATCGACGCGATCGGGAATCGTGACCTGACGACCAAGCTGATCGATAATTTGTCGCGATGCCTGCGAGATGAGCGGAAGAACTATCAGTGAACCTGCAATCAGTAACTGTAAAACGCGCTTAATCATAATGTCCCCGGATTTTCGATATGCAAAAGATTATACAGCGCTAGCGGCAAAAGGTCCTGATGCAAATCAGCATATTCTGGCGGCGGGACGGAAAAACAGGATAAAATGAAAAGCCTTATCAGGTGCGCATAATCTATCTTATGTTAAATTAACACTCTCACACAGAGAGTCAGACTCTCGCACCTAACCCCTGCTGCTCTTTGCTTTATTGCTCCGCCACATCAGAGCGGTCACCGCGCGTGGTTGGATGAGAAATGACGATAAACTCAACTGCGCTATCGGACTCATTTCGCGCCTGATGCTTTGCCGCAGGAGGAATTTCAATCCCCTGCCGTGCGGCAATCTGATGCTTCTCACCTTCAAGCTCCATGGTGAGCACGCCGTCGAGTACAAAGAAAAACTGGCGTGAGAGCGAATGAAAATGACGTTTTTCCTGCGTATCGGCCGGCATTTTTTCATGAATAATCAGCATATCCTGACGCTTCAGCAGATACCATCCATCGCAGGCATCGCCCCAGTGATAGTGCTCTGCATTCTCTTTTGAAATCATTGCGCCCTCGAATTCCGCTATAAAAGAACCTGCTATTATCTGCTCAACGCGGCAGCCCGCGCTGGCTGATGAATACTGCAGATTATCAGTAGAAAAAAATCCCGCAACGGCAACTGACGTTAGCGGGATTTTTATCTTACCGGTTACTCTTTGGCTATTGGCGTCGCAATTTCATCAATTTTGGTCTCGCCCTGAATAGTTTTGATCCGTTGCTCAACGTCTTTTACCTGCTCACTGTTATGCAGCAAGGTATAGGTCAGATCAAATGCGGTGCTGGCACCAGGTTGCAATTGCTTAACACGTTTTTGTTCACGTTCAATGGTAACCGGATAGGCGTAACTGGTGCCGGGTTCAATACCGGTCACATAGCCTTGCTTCAGCGTATCACTATTTTTCCACAGCGACAGCACCGGTAACTGGCGGGTATCAAACTGAATCGACGCGCCGTTGTTACCCGCTTTATTCACCACCGCAGCGACCGACTGATGATGATCATCAGCCAGCGGTTTGACGTTAAACACCATCTCGTCGAAATCTTTGGTTGGCCCCTGATAGGTTTGCCAGGTTTTCAGGCCGGCTTTAGCATAGTCATTAAACGGACTGATGCTGGACATCGGCGCGAGGAAACGCGCACCTTCTTCCAGAATCGGTGTGCCAAAGTTACTGTGGTAAATGATCTGATAATCGTGCGGGTAGTCACCGTGGTTGGTTAATACGTCATGCAGGCTGAAACTATTGCTGCCCGGCACGTAGCGCAGTTCGGTCTGGGTCTGCAAATCGGCTTTTTTGAAGGTGCTTTCCTTAATTAAGCCGCGAATGCGGATTTCATGCGGCGCCGCGTCTGCCACCTCCACTTCCAGCTGTGAAACCGGGGTATTACCGGCTTTACCATGCAGCGTATAGATTTTACCGTCGGCGGTAACCGGGTGGCCGGTCCATTCATAACCGCAGCGCACCATCATCTCATTGAAACCTTCCAGCCAGCCCAGGCCGTTACGGCTCTCCAGATTAATAAACGCCGGGTTTACCACCTCTTTCACTGGTGAATCCCAGCCCATCCGGCTGCCAAAGCCTTCGACACGTAATAAATTCATGCCGCGGGTCGGACTCAGGGTAATGGTCAGGCCATCCTGACTGCGGATCACCAGAATTTTACTGCCTTCCTGCTTACCACCATGCAGCACCTTCTGCTCAATGCTGAACGGTTTGCCTGACAATTTCAGCTCACTGCTGGAAATCTGCCAGTTTCCTTTATCCGTGCCCTGTTCAGCACTCGTCAGCACCCAGCTTTTCGCTGTAGCAGAGCCCGAAACCAGAACCGCCAGTACCGTTAACGCCAGTTTAATTTTCATTATTCATCCCTTTTGCTGAATCGGTTTACCTTGATTTAAGGCAAATCTAGGGATTTAACGCCTGAAGAAACGTGACACGCCTCACCTGCTGAAAAAAGCGCGGATATTTGCTTCATTAATGCGCGTTAAATCACAAAAGCATGGGATCAAATGTCGGGTTACATCCGGATACGTGAACCTGAAAGCCGTTAGCTTTATTCGATTCAGCGCCGAATACGCTCTGCACCATTATTCGATTGCGATGCGGTTTATTACGTCAGCGATATTCAATTTTCTTTGCGGCTTTTGGTCGCCTGATAGAAAAAGAGAAAAATAATTATCCTGGCGCGCAACTTTTTCGCCAGACCAGCGAACCTGTTAATAAGGTCATCAGGCGACACCGCCTGCCTGTTAACGGAGAGAGAATGATGCCAATGCAAAAATCCCTGAAAACCCTGGCTGTCGCCACCCTGATGGCGCTGAGCGTGCCGGTCAGTTCTGCCTTCGCCGCTCTGCAGGTCGGTGAAAAAGCGCCTGATTTTAAGCTGGAAGCCGCGCTGGCGGGTAAAGCCACTACCTTCTCATTGCAGCAGGCGTTGCAGAAAGGTCCGGTGGTGCTCTACTTCTTCCCGGCGGCCTTCAGTGCTGGCTGCACGCTGGAAGCGCACGACTTTGCTGAAGCAACCGATGAATTTAAAAAACAGGGTGCGACAGTGATTGGCGTAACCGCAGGCAATACCGATCAGATTGCCAAATTCTCACAGCTGGAATGCCGCGATAAATTCACCGTTGCAGCCGATCCTGGCGCAAAAGTGGCGGCCGAATATAAAAGCACCATGGAGATGAAGGGCCAGAAGCTTTCTGACCGTACCTCTTACGTCATTGCGCCTGATGGCAAAATTCTGCTCAGTTACACTGACAAAAATCCGGATGCTCATATTGAGAAAGCGATGGACGCAGTTAAAAAATATCGTCAGGCCAATCCGGCTTAATTTCACCCTCTGAGTAGGTTCATCATGCTGACAGCCATCGCGGCCGCCTTTCTGGGCGGCATTATTCTCAACTTAATGCCCTGCGTGTTTCCGGTTATCTCACTGAAAGCGCTGAGCCTGATCCGCCATCACGACAAACCTGCCCATGCCCGAATGGAAGGGCTGGCGTTTCTGCTCGGCGTGGTAGTTACCATGGTTGCACTGAGCGCCGTGCTGCTGCTGGCGCGTGCCGGTGGTGCCTCGGTGGGTTGGGGATTCCAGTTACAGTCACCGCTGGTGATCGCTGTGTTGATACTGGTGATGCTCGGGTCAGCACTGAACCTGCTCGGTCTGTTTGAGGTCGGGCTGTCGGTTCAGCGGGTTGGTGGCGTAGGAAGTGACCGTGGCGGCCTGATGGGATCGGCACTGACCGGTGCGCTGGCGATTATTGTCGCCACGCCGTGCAGTGCGCCCTTTATGGCCAGCGCCGTTGGTTATGCTCTGACCCAGCCGCCGCTGGTCAGCCTGGTGATTTTTATCGCGCTGGCGCTGGGTTTTGCTGCGCCCTTTACCCTGATCTCGTTTTTCCCGCTGCTGGCCCGGATCTTACCGGCCCCCGGCGCCTGGATGATCACCCTTAAACAGGGTCTGGCTTTTCCAATGCTGGGCGCAGTTGGCTGGTTAATATGGGTGCTGGAACGTCAGGCGGGATCGGCGGCGCTGGCAGCGATTCTGGCCTGCTGTCTGTTATTCAGTTTTGCTGCTTGGCTGTATGGCATGGCGCAGAAACGCCGTATGATGGGTCGGCGTCACTGGGCGCTGCACCTCGCGACCGTCTTTTTCCTGGCGTTAGTGGTTCCGCCACTACTTAACCTGAACAGCTTCGCCGCAGCACCACAAACTGAAGAAGCCTCGCAGGCCGCCGCAGCCGTAGCCTGGTCACCGCAGAATGTCGACGCCATTAAAGGTCAGGGCAAACCGATTCTGGTTAACTTTACCGCGTCGTGGTGTATTACCTGTCAGGTCAACGATCGTACCTCGCTGTCGACGCAGGCGGTTAAAGCAGCGATGGCACGCACCAGTACCATTTACATGGTGGCGGACTCAACCAAATATAATCCTGATGTCGAACAGGCGCTGAGTGACTTTGGTCGGGGCGGTCTGCCGCTGTATGTGGTCTATCCCGCCAACGGCGGTAAGCCGGTGGTATTGCCTCAGGTGCTGACGCCAGGTATCGTCATTTCAGCTCTGGATCAGGCAACGGAGAACGGAAAGAAAACGTGAATTCCATGATGAATCGACACCGTGGCAGCCCGCCAGACGGTTAATCTGCTGATAATGAATGCCAGAAACTGATAACCGCGCGCTGCTATGGCCCCATCTGATGGCCCGCGCGCAGGAAGGCGACAGAGACGCCTATAACCAGTTGTTAAAAGCGATGGTCCCGGCCATCCGCGCTTTAGTGTGCAAAAAAATCAGTGACGCTGCGCTGGTCGAAGATGTGATTCAGGAGACGCTGCTGGCGATTCATCGGGTACGCCATACCTACGATCCCCGTCGCCCGATATTGCCCTGGGTGGCGGCTATCACTTCTGCCAGGGCGATAGATGCACTGCGTCAGCGCGGTCGCCGTCAGGAAGTACAGGATGAGGATGCGCTGAACCAGCAGCCCGCCGACAGCGCTGATAGCGCCACGGCGACAGATGAACTCACCGGCTATCTGGGTACGCTGCCGCTGCGACAGCGTGAAATCGTTGAATCGGTCCATCTGCGTGAACAAAGTCTGGCGCAGGCGGCCGCCGAAACCAATCAATCGGTATCAGCGGTCAAATCCCTGCTGCATCGTGCAATGCTTAACCTACGAAAATATGGAAGCAATCATGAGAAATCATGACCCGTTTATTGATCGGCTGAGCCAGTCCGCTCAGCCGGTACGGCGTGTCTGGCCGACGCCCTGGCGCGTCACCGGCTGGATAGCCGCGGCGTTGCCCTGCGGCGCGCTGAGCAGTTGGGCGTTTCATACCCGGCTGACCGACTGGTCACAGCCTGACGCGACGATCGCGCTGATCGCCCTGCTGCTATCGCTGATCATTGCTGGCAGCAGCCTCGCTGCGGCATTTACCCTGAGTATTGCCGGAAGAAAAGTGTCCGGCATGGGCTGGCTGTTGCTGCTGGCTGGCGTATGGCTGACGCCGCCGCCCAGTCTGCAAAACCAGGGAAACGGTCAGCAATATATGCTGGAGCTGGTGGTTAACCAGCAGGCGCGCGGTGACATCGTGACGGTCGAGCAGCGTGACGGCCACTTCTGGCTGCGCAGTGGCGACCTGCAGCGCGCCGGTCTGCCGTTGGATAAGCTGGGCCAGCAGCCACAAATCGACGTCAGCGCGCTGCCGCAGGTCAAAGTAGAGTATGACGATGCGCGGCAGCGCCTGCTGCTCACCGTACCGCCGGGCTGGCTGCCGGGTCAGGTGATTGGCGAGGCGCAAAACGGACCGCGCTACCCCGGACGCACCAGCAATGGAGCGCTGATCAATTATGACCTCTACGCCAGCCGGACCGATAACAGCGGCACCCGCCTTTCCGCCTGGAACGAGCTGCGGCTGTTTGGCGCGGCCGGACAGTTCTCCAGCAACGGCGTCTGGCAGCAGCAGCTGGAGGGCAGCAACAGCTATCAGGATGACGGCTATATCCGCTACGACAGTTGGTGGAGCAATGAAAACGAAAATGCGGCGATCAGCTGGCAGGTCGGCGACCTGGTGACCGACTCACTGGCCTGGAGTAACAGCGTGCGGCTGGGCGGCGTCCGGATTGGCCGTGACTTTGGTGTCCGTCCCGATCTGGTGACCTATCCGCTGCCCGCCTTTTCCGGCCAGGCCGCTGTGCCCTCGACCGTCGATCTGTTTATTAACGGCTATCGCTCCAGCCAGGCGAATGTGCAGCCGGGGCCGTGGTCACTGACCAACGTACCGTTCGTGAATGGCGCAGGTGATGCGGTGATCACCACCACCGATGCGGTTGGCCGGCGCATCACCACCACCCTGCCATTCTACGTTTCCAGCAGCCTGCTGAAGTCGGGACTGTCCGACTACGCGTTTTCAGCCGGGGCGATCCGTCAGAACTACGGGATAAAGAATTTTGATTATGGCGCGGCGGCGGCCAGCGGGTCTTATCGTTACGGTATGACCGACTGGCTGACGCTGGAGAGCCACGCTGAAGGAAGCGACAGTCTGGCAATGGGCGGCGTCGGCGGCCTGCTGCGCGTCGGCAGCTGGGGCGTGGTGAATGGCGCGGTGGCGCAAAGCCAGCTCGACGGCCAGACCGGCACGCAGTACAGCTGGGGTTATCAGTACAACAACCGCTGGTTTAACCTCGGTACCCAGCAAACACAGCGCAGCCGCGACTTTGGCAATCTGGCGCTGGTCGGCAGCCGCGCCGGCACCGACGCCGGCAGCAGCTATGCGCTGTCGCGCCGCAGCGCCCAGTACAGCGCCAGCGTGTCGCTCAACCGCTTCGGCAGCGTCGGCGCGGCCTATATCGACATCACCGGTGGCCGCGGCGATCGCACCCGGTTATGGAACCTCTCGTGGAGTAAAAATCTGTGGGGTAACAGCAGCCTCTATGTTTCAGCCAGCCGCGATCAGCAGGAAAAAAGCTGGACCGGTGCTATTTCGCTGGTGATCCCATTCGGCGAACAGGGCAGTGCCGCCATCAGCACCGAACGCGACCAGCTGGGGCGCGATAATCAGCGGCTCTATGTCTCGCGCGCTATGCCCAGCGACGGCGGCATCGCCTGGGACGCCTCGTGGGCCAATCAGAGCGGCGACAGCGGGGATTATCGTCAGGGCAGTCTGCGCTATCGCAACAACCAGATCGATACCTCGGCGGGCTTTTATGGCGATGATGACAATACCACCCAGTGGGCTGACCTCTCCGGCGCGCTGGTGTTGATGGACAACAGTCTGTTTATCGCCAATGAGATTAACGACGCCTTTGTGCTGGTCAAAACCAACTATCCCGACGTCACGGTCCGTTACGAGAACCAGTCGATGGGCCGCACCAATCAGCAGGGCTATCTGCTGGTGCCGTCGATCAGCAGCTACTATCCGGCCAAATATGATATCGATACCCTCGACCTACCCGCGGATATGACCACACCGCGGGTAGAGCAGCGTTTTGCCGTGAAACGTCAGAGCGGTTATCTGCTCAACTTCCCGGTGGAAAAACTGCGCTCCGCCAGCGTGATCCTGCACGATGCGCAGGGCCAGCCGTTGCCGGTGTCGAGCCTGGTGCAGCGCCCCAATCACGCCACCGAATATGTCGGCTGGGATGGCATTGTCTGGATGGAAGATCTGACCGCCAGCAATCCGATACAGGTCGTGACGCCGGATGGCCGCCACTGTGATACCGAACTGCAAATTGCCGGCGGTCAGCCGCAGGCGCTGAGAACCTATGGGCCATTGACCTGCGCGCTGCCGGCAGTGGCGGCTGGCAGCGCCGCCCATCCTGCTGATGCTTTTACTACCGGAAACTCACCATGATAAATCGTCTGCTATTCGCCGGCCTGTTGTTGCTGCTGCCGTCATTCGGCTACGCCGCCTGCGCCCTGCCCGCCTCTACGGCCAGCTTCGGCTCCGTCACCACCTTTGTCGCCAACAGCACCGTCAGCGCTGTCACTACCAACGCCAACGTCAACTGTGGCGCCGGTGCGGCGCTGTCGCTGCTGGGCAATAACCAGATCACCTTTCAGCTGACCGGTGCCACCAACAGTAACGGCACCCGCGGCATCCTCAAGCGCAGCGGCGATACCGGCAGCGACAATGTACCGGTCCGGCTCTGTACCGACAGCGCCTGCGCTACTGAGCTGACGGTCGGTGGCACCCCGTTTGTCTATGGTTCGCAAACCCTGATCAACCTGGCTGGCCTGCTCGGCAGCCTGAACTTCACGATTCCGATCTATCTGCGCACCGTGCCCGGTCAGGTGGTCGCGGCGGGCACATATCAGGTGACGCTGAATATGGCTGTCACTTACCGCATCTGTACCAGTATTGGCATCGGTAGCCTCTGCTTAAGCGAACAGACCGGCAGCGGGGTGATTCCGATTACCGTCACGGCGATCCTGACTAATGACTGCACCACCATTACCGCGCCGAATATCAGCTTTGGCAGTGCGCCGCTGGTCGGCAGCTTCTCCAGCGTGTCACAGACCATTAACGTACTGTGCAGCAAAGGCAGCACCTATACCGTCGGCCTGAGCAACGGCAGCTATCCGGTCGGCAGCGTCAGGAACATGGCGAGTGGCGCGAATCGTCTGAGCTATGAGATCTATCAGGGGACCACCAGCAACCGCTGGGGACCAGGCGGGACTGAGCGCTGGAGCAGCACCACCTCGTCGGCGGTTTCGGCAGATGGACTGACGCGCGGCTTTAACTACACCGCGCGGGTCCTGACCAGCCAGAACACGCCGCCAGCCGGAAACTACAGCGACAGCGTGGTGGTGGATTTGTCATTTTAGAGCGAGGCGCTGACCGGTGCACCGCTGTGGCGCGCCTGATACTGCTTCACCATCCGGCCAATCAGCAGCGTGCCGATTAAGCCACAGACGGCGGCGAAGGTCAGCCAGACACCCGGCATCGCTTTGTCGCCGGTGGCGTGGATCAGGTAGCTGGAAATCGCCGGGGTAAAGCCGCCAAACAGCGCAGTCGCCAGGCTGTAAGCCATAGAGAAACCGGCAGCGCGCACCTCGGCGGGCATGATTTCCGCCAGATACACCACCATCGCTCCGTTATAGCTGGCATAGAGAAACGACAGCCACAATTCCGCTTCCAGCAGGTGAGCGAAGCTGGCCGATCCCACCAGCCAGTGCAGCACCGGCCAGGTGGTGGCAATCATCAGCAGGGTAAAGACGATCAGTAGCGGGCGACGGCCGATGCGGTCTGACAGCGATCCCATCAGCGGCAGCCAGATCAGGTTAGAGATGCCGACGCACAGCGTCACCAGGAACGCCTGCTTATCACTCATCATCAGCACCGTTTTGCCGAAGGTCGGCGTAAACGCGGTGATCATGTAGAACATCACGGTGGTGGTGACTACCATCAGCATCCCCGCCAGCACCAGCGCCCAGTTACTGGCCACCGAACGCATAATCTCGGTCATCCGCGGATGGTGTTTACGCTTGCTGAACGCTTCGGTCTCTTCCAGCATCCGGCGGATATAGAACAGGAACGGCACGATCAGGCAGCCGACCACAAACGGAATGCGCCAGCCCCACTCGGTGACCGCCTCTTTCGCCAGCAGATGATTCAGCGCCAGGCCGAGCAACGCGGCAAAAATGACCGCAATCTGCTGACTGCCGGATTGCCAGCTGACAAAGAACCCTTTGCGTCCTTCTGGCGCCACTTCCGCCAGATAGACCGAGACGCCGCCCAGCTCAACGCCTGCCGAGAAGCCCTGCAGTAAGCGGCCGAGCAGGATCAGTATCGGTGCCGCTGCGCCCAGCGTGGCGTAGCCAGGCACCAGCGCAATCGTCAGCGTACCGATCGCCATCAGACCCAGCGTCAGCAGCAGACCTTTGCGGCGGCCATGATGGTCAATGTACGCCCCCAGAATGATCGCCCCGAGCGGACGCATCAGGAAGCCGGCACCAAAGGTCATTAGCGTTAACATCAGTGAGGCGAACGGGTCGTCGCCCGGGAAAAAGGTTTTGGCAATGGCGGTGGCGTAATAACCAAACACCATAAAGTCGTACATTTCGAGAAAGTTACCGCTGGTAACGTTGAAGATGGTTCTGGCCGCGCTTTTGGGCGACTTTTGTAAAGACGGGGTGTGACTCATAACGGCTTCCTGAAGGTTTTTAGCCGTTTTAGCCTGCCTGATGCGGCAATAATGTGAGCTGGCTCACCATTGCACTTGACAAAACTGTGTTGAGTGGTAACAAATAATTAACATGACTGTTTCACCAGCATAACCGATCGGTGTAACAGCCGGTTCGCCTGATTTCGTCTGGTCTGGCTGAGGCAATAAAAAAGGCGGCTGAATCAGCCGCCTTCTCTTTGTGCCGGTTAACCCGCTATTTCTTCACGGTTTCCATGCCCATCAGACCAATTTTCAGATAGCCTGCGGTACGCAGTTGATCCATCACGCTCATCAGCGTTTCGTAATCCACCGACTTGTCCGCCTGGAAGAAAATGGTGGTCTCTTTGTTGCCGCCGGTCTGACCGGTCAGCACGCTGACCAGCGATTCCGGCGTCACCTGATCGTTACCGACATAAAGCTGTTTATCGGCCTTGATCGACAGGTAAACCGGTTTTTCCGGACGCGGCTGCGGGGCGCTGGTGGAAGCAGGCAGATTAACGCGCACGTCGACAGTTGCCAGCGGCGCCGCCACCATGAAGATGATCAGCAGAACCAACATCACGTCGATAAACGGCGTCACGTTGATCTCATGCATTTCGCCATCTGTTTCCAGGTCGTCGTTTAATCGCATGGCCATAACAGCTTACCCTAAGCGCAGTTTCTGGGTCGCCGCAGGACGCGGAACGTCAGTGGCGACGTTTCCCAGGTCAATATCACGGCTCTGCAACAGCAGCACCTGCGCCGCCACATCACCGAGCGAGGCTTTGTAGTTAGCGATCATGCGGGCAAAGACGTTATAGATCACCACCGCCGGAATTGCGGCCACCAGGCCAATTGCCGTTGCCAGCAGCGCTTCCGCGATACCCGGTGCAACGACAGCGAGATTGGTGGTCTGGGTTTTGGCGATGCCGATGAAGCTGTTCATGATGCCCCACACGGTGCCGAACAGACCGATAAACGGCGCGACCGATCCGATGGTCGCCAGGAAGCCGTTGCCCCGGCCGGCATGGCGGCTAAAGGCGGCAACGCGGCGCTCAAGGCGGAAGCTGGTACGATCTTTAATGCCGTTGGTGTCTTCAACGCCAGCGGAGAGTTCAAGTTCGTTCTGCGCGTCATTCAGCAGCACGCTGCTGTGACTGTGTGCGGTGAACTCCCGGGCAATGCGGGCGGCGTCATTCAGATTGCGGGCTTCACCCAGCGCCAGTTGCTCACGCTTCAGGCGACGTTTAGCGGCGCTCAGTTCGGCATATTTGCCAAAGAAGATCGCCCAGGTCACGACTGAGGCCAATAACAGGCCAATCATGACCACCTTTACCACGATATCGGCATGTTGATACATGCCCCAAACGGAGAGGTCCGTTTGCATCAAATCACTGGCTACCACGCTGCTTCTCCAACTTCATCTACAGGGATGCGAGACAAGCGCGAATAATAGCAAAATAACGGCGAATTGATAGTCGTTCTCATTAGTATTTACAAACTCTGGCACTCGCTGTGCCCTGCCACGCCGTCAATATCACCAGAGGTTGCAGGTTCGTTTCGAAAATGTGATGTTGCATGAAAATTTATTAAAACAACGTTTCAAAATGTGATCTCATTCAATCAGCATCGGCGCATTTCTCCGGCGGCAGTTTTCACTATGCTGGCTGCACGCGGCCCCTTGCTACACACGCCGGATTCCTGAGCGCCGCCCTTCTTCTGCTGGAGACAACATAATGAGAATGACCCAAACACGCCTGGCATGTGCCCTGGCGGCAATGATGGTGAGCGCCACCGCCTCGGCACAGGTGATTAAAGTGGCAGAAGTGCAGCCGGCTGGCTACCCCACCGTGGTGGCTTTGCAACACATGGGCGACAAACTGAAGCAGGCAACTGATGGACGGCTGGAGATGAAGCTTTATGCCGGCGGCGTGTTGGGCGATGAAGATCAGACCCTGCAGCAGGTGCAGCTGGGCGCAATCGATATGATCCGCGTATCGCTGGCACCGGTCACCAGCATTGCGCCGGAAACCAGCGTATTGACGCTGCCCTATGTTTTCCGCGACGTCGACCATATGCACAAAGTACTGGATGGCGAAATCGGCAAAGAGATTGCCGACAAATTCGATAAAGATCCCAACGCCCGGATGGTGTTTCTCGGCTGGACCGACGCCGGTGAACGCAACATGATCACCAAAAAACCGCTGGCGAAGCCCGAAGATCTGAAAGGCATGAAGATCCGGGTACAGAACAGCGCCATCTCCCTGGCCACGCTGAAAGCGATGGGTGCCAACCCGGTGGCGATGGGCGTCAGCGAAGTGTTCAGCGCCATGCAGACCGGCGTGGTTGACGGCACCGAGAATAACCCACCGACCTTTGTCGCCCATAACTATATGCCAGTCGCGAAGTACTACACCCTGAGCGGCCACTTCATTCAGCCAGAGATGATTCTGTTCTCGAAACGCGCCTGGGATCGTCTCAAGCCTGACGATCAGGCACTGCTGAAGAAACTCGGTAAAGAGGCGCAGGATGAAGAGCGTCAGCTGTGGGCAACCTATACCGAACAGTCGATCGCGAAGATGAAAGCCGGCGGCGTCACCTTCCAGCAAACTGACCGCGACTATTTCGTCAAAGCCACCCAGCCGGTGCGCGATCAGTTTGGCGGCAAATATCAGGATCTGATGACCCGGATCGCTGACGTGAAATAACCCTTCCCGCGCCACATTGCCGTGTGGCGTGCTTAATCAGGTATCAATTATGGCTGCTTATACGCGTCTGATGGATGGGCTCTATCTGCTGTGCATGCTGGTTGCCGCCGTGGCGCTGATGATCATGGTAACGGTGATCCCGATTGGGATTTTTGCCCACTACGTGATGAACGGGGCGCTCTCCTGGCCGGAACCGGTCGCCATTATCTGCATGATCATTTTTACCTTTATCGGCGCGCCGGTCGGCTTACGCGCCGGGACCCATATCTGCGTCTCAATGATGACCGATCGGCTGTCACCTGCCCTGCAGCGTCTGCTGCTGCGGGTCTGCGATCTGCTGATGATTATTACCTGCCTGGTAATCTTTCAGGCCAGCTACAGCCTGTGTGAAGCGATGTGGGTGCAGTCGCTGGCTTCGCTACCCGCCGTTACCTATGGCGAGATGTATCTGCCGATCCCGATTGGCGCGCTCTTTACCCTGCTGTTTGTTGTTGAGCGATTGCTGACCGGCGATCAAAGCCAGCGGCCGATTGTCACGCTGGGCGGCACCCACTAATCCGGAGCAGAAGATGGACGCATTGATTTTATTAGGCAGTTTGCTGGCGTTGCTGCTGGTGGGTTTTCCGGTGGCGTTTGCGGTCGGCCTGAGCGCCTTTATCGGCGCCTGGTGGATCGATCTGCCGCTGGAAGCGGTGGTGATTCAGATTACCAACGGCATTAACAAATTCTCGCTGTTGACCATTCCGTTCTTCATTCTCGCCGGGGCGATCATGGCTGAAGGCGGCATCGCCCGACGGCTGGTCAATTTCGCCTACATCTTTGTCGGCTTCATCCGCGGCGGCCTGTCGCTGGTGAATATCGTCGCCTCAACCTTCTTCGGCGCGATTTCCGGCTCATCGGTGGCCGATACCGCCTCGATCGGCTCGGTGATGATTCCGCAGATGGAAGAGAAAGGCTATCCGCGTGACTTCGCCGCCGCCGTTACCGCCAGCGGTTCGGTGCAGGCGGTATTAACCCCGCCCAGTCATAACTCAGTAATCTACTCGCTGGCCACCGGCGGGCTGGTCACCATCTCTTCGCTGTTTGTCGCCGGTATCTTACCTGGCCTGATGCTGGGTGGCTGTCTGATGATAATGTGCCTCGGTTTTGCCCGTAAACGCGGCTACCCGAAAGGCGAGCGGATCCCATTTCGTCAGGCGCTGAAGATCTTCTTTGATGCGTTCTGGGGCCTGTTCACCGTGGTGATCATTATGGGCGGGATTCTGTCCGGTATTTTCACCGCGTCGGAGTCTGCGGCGATTGCCTGTATCTGGGCCTTCTTCGTAACGATGTTTATCTATCGTGACTTTAAATGGAACCAGCTGCATATCCTGCTGTTCCGCACCATTAAAACCGTCACCATCGTGATGGTGCTGATCGCCTTCGCCGCCGGGTTTGGCGCGGTGATGACCTTTATGCAATTGCCGACCCTGATCACTGAAGCGTTTACCAGCCTGTCGGACAACAAGTATGTGATTCTGATGTGCATCAACATTCTGTTGCTGGTGGTCGGTACGCTGATGGATATGGCACCGCTGATTCTGATCCTCACGCCGGTGCTGCTGCCGGTCGCGACGACACTGGGCATCGATCCGGTTCACTTCGGCATGATCATGCTGACCAACCTCGGGATCGGCCTGATCACCCCGCCGGTTGGTACGGTACTGTTTGTCGCCAGTGCGGTCAGCAAGCAGAAAATCGAGCAGGTGGTCAGCGCGATGCTGCCGTTTTACGGCATGCTGTTTATTGTGCTGATGCTGATTACCTATATTCCGGCCATCTCCCTCTGGTTACCGCGCCTGATGGGCGTGATGTAGCGTCAACCAAATCGGGTCCGTTAGCGGGCCCGATTTTTATCCTGCGACGCACTCTGATAATCGCCATTGAGTCTCAACCCTGCTGGCCGTTTCGTGATAACGTGAAGGCTTAGGCAGAAGCGGCAAAGGCGACTCATGACCACCAAAAAAATTGATACCACACTCGTCAGTGCAGGACGCAGCAAGCGTTATACTCAGGGCTCGGTAAACAGCGTGATTCAGCGTGCCTCCTCGCTGGTTTTTGACACGGTTGCGGACAAAAAACGCGCCACCGCCGGTCGGGCAAAAGGCGAACTGTTTTATGGCCGCCGCGGCACCCTGACCCACTTTGCCCTGCAGGACGCCATGACCGAGCTGGAAGGCGGCGCGGGCTGTGTGCTCTACCCGTGCGGCGCGGCTGCGGTCGCTAACGCGATTCTGGCGTTTGTCAGCGCTGGCGATCACGTATTGATGAGCGGCGCGGTCTATGAGCCGACACAGGACTTCTGCCATAAAATTCTGCAAAAGATGCAGGTCTCGATCGGCTGGTTCGATCACTGCATTGGCAGCGAAATTGGTGCGCTGGTTCAGCCCAACACCCGGGTGGTGTTTCTGGAGTCGCCCGCCTCAATCACTATGGAAGTGCAGGATATTCCGGCCATCGTTGCGGCGGTTCGCGCCAAAGCACCCGACGCGATCATCATGATCGATAACACCTGGGCCGCCGGGATTCTGTTTAATGCCCTGGCACATGGAATCGATATCTCAATTCAGGCCGGCACCAAATATCTGATTGGGCACAGCGACGCGATGATCGGTACCGCCGTCGCCAATGCGCGCTGCATCGATCAGCTGCGTGAGAACTCCTATCTGATGGGCCAGATGGTTGATGCGGATACCGCCTATATGGCGAGCCGGGGTTTGCGCACGCTTGGCACCCGACTGCGTCAGCACGAAGAGAGCGCGCTTCAGGTGGCGGAGTGGCTGGCGGCGCGTCCTGAAGTCGAACGGGTTAACCATCCGGCGCTGGCGCAAAGTAAGGGCCACGCCTTCTGGCAGCGTGACTTCAACGGCAGCAGCGGGCTGTTCTCCTTTATCCTGAAACAGAAACTTAGCCCAGCGCAACTGGCGGAATATCTCGATCACTTCCATCATTTCAGCATGGCCTACTCGTGGGGCGGTTATGAATCGCTGATCCTGGCGAATCAGCCGGAGGAGCTGGCGGCGATTCGGCCGGCCGGTGGGGTCGATTTCACGGGCACGCTGGTACGACTGCATATTGGCCTTGAACATGTTGAGGATCTGCTCAACGACCTTGAGGCGGGTTTTGCGCGCCTGACGCGCTGAGTAAGCTAAACAGAAGATAAACGCGGTGGCCGCCGCCAGCAGAGATTGCCAGGCGGCGGCAAGATTATTGTTAAAATTTGTCCCGGACCGTTCAGGCGGCAGGCCGAAGGTGAAGCGCTGAGCTTCCGCAGAATAAGCAGGTTCAGCACTTTTCCGTCGCGGCAGCCTGACAGGCGGGTTTTCCTTGTGACGTGATGGAATAGCTAATGGGTGTTTTACACGAGATTGTCCACGCGCTCTGGCATCAGGATTTTGCCGCGCTGGCGAATCCGGATGTAGTGTGGGTGGTGTACGGCGTAATGTTCCTGACGCTGTTTCTGGAAAACGGACTGTTGCCGGCCTCTTTTCTGCCGGGCGACAGTCTGCTGCTGCTGGCGGGTGCCATGGTCGCCAAAGGGGTGATGGATTTCATTCCGACGATGGTGATCCTTACCACCGCCGCCAGTCTCGGCTGCTGGCTGAGTTATCTGCAGGGGCGCTGGCTGGGCAATACCCGGCTGGTCAAAAGCTGGCTGATGCACCTGCCCGCGCAATACCATCAGCGCGCCTGGAATATGTTTAACCGCCATGGCCTGATGGCGCTGCTGGTGGGTCGTTTTCTCGCCTTCATCCGCACTATTCTGCCGACCATGGCTGGCATTGCGGGCTTACAGAATGGCCGCTTCCAGCTGTTTAACTGGCTGAGCGGCGTCTTATGGGTCGGCATCGTGGTGGCGTTTGGCTATGGCATCAGCCAGGTACCGTTCATCAAGCGTCATGAAGATCAGGTGATGGCGATTCTGATGGTGCTGCCGATGGTATTACTGTTTCTCGGCCTGTTCGGCAGCATTATCGTGATCTGGAAGAAACGTCGCCAGAAACAGGCCTGACGTTCCCTCTCTGGTGAGGACCCGCCGCCTGTCAGGCGGAAGGGTCCGCCACCGTCTGACGTACCCGACTCACTTCCTCGCCCGGCGTGACGCCAAAATAGCGCTTAAACTCGCGCGAAAACTGCGACGGGCTTTCATAGCCAACCCGCACCGCCGCCGCACTCGCTTTCAATCCATCATGCAGCATCAGCAGCCGCGCCTGATGCAGGCGGTAGCGTTTGAGATATTGCAGCGGGGAAGTCTGGGTCACTGCCTTAAAGTTGTGGTGAAACGCGGAGACGCTCATGTTCACCTCCGCCGCCAGCGCGTCGACGCTGAGATTATCGGCGAAGTGGTTTTCAATACGCCGCAGCGCACGGGCAATCTGACTGAACTGGGTCTGGCGACTCACCAGCGACAGCAGCGCGCCACCAATCGGGCCGGTCAGCACGTAATAGATTATCTCACGCACAATATGCGGCCCCAGTACCCGGGCATCGCGCGGCTGCGTCATCACATCCAGCAGGCGTTCCGCCGCACACAGCATCGGTTCGGTCAGCCACGCCGAGTGGATGCCGGAAGTCAGCGGCTGTGGCTGAAACTGTTCATCGTCACCAATCTCAATCAGCAGATCCTGCAGGCTGGCGGTATCGACATTCAGACACAAACCGGCGATCGGCACCTCCGGCGAGGCCCAGGTTTCACACTCAACCGGCAGCGGCACCGTGAGCATCAGGTACTTGCTGGCGTCGTACTGGAATACCGTACTGCGAGATAGCCGGTTTTGCTGCCCTGAAACAGGATCACAATGCCGGGCTGATACATCATCGGCGTGCGCGGACGATACTGATTGGCATAAATCAGCGAAACATTACTGACCGGATAGAGGCGATCGCGGCCGTGGGTCATTAAGGTCACAACCTGCTGCGCCAGGCGGTGACACAGAGCATCATGTGCCATCCAGACTCCTTATCAGGACAAAAATTCAGTGTGCCGTGACACTGCCTGAACCGCCAGCAAATTGGAGAATCAGGCAAGAAGTTTGCCGGATCGGGCATGGCCATGCCGTCGCCCTCGTTCAGCCCGACAGGCAGGGTGTGAATTGTTGGCTAGACTTAAGCACAGTGAAATCTCACTGGTTAACTGCAACGGAAAGGAGCAACTATGGCAGACCAACCCATTATCAAACTGCACGATGGCAACATGATGCCGCAACTGGGACTGGGCGTGTGGCAGGCCAGTATTGAAGAAGCGCGTCAGGCGGTACTGAAAGCCTTACAGGTCGGCTATCGCTCGATTGATACCGCCGCCGCATATAAGAATGAGGAAGCGATTGGTCAGGCGCTGCAGGAAACCGACGTGCCGCGCGACGAGATTTTCGTCACCACCAAGCTGTGGAATGACGATCAGCAGAACGTTCAGCAGGCGATGGAAACCAGCCTGCAGAAACTGCAGCTGGAGCAGGTTGACCTCTATCTGATGCACTGGCCATGCCCGGAAAAGGATCACTACGTTGACGCCTGGAAGAAGATGATTGAGCTGCAGCAGCAGGGGCTGACCAAAAGTATTGGCGTCTGTAACTTCCATGAATCCCACCTTAAGCGGCTGCTGGATGAAACCGGCGTGACGCCGGTGGTTAACCAGATTGAGCTGCATCCGATGCTGCAGCAGCGCACGCTGCATGCCTGGAATGCGATGCACCAGATTCAGACCGAATCCTGGAGCCCGCTGGCACAGGGCGGTAAAGGCGTGTTTGATCAGGAGGTGATTAAATCGCTGGCCAAGAAATATGGCAAAACCCCGGCGCAGATCGTCATTCGCTGGCATCTGGATAGCGGCCTGGTGGTGATTCCGAAGTCAGTGACGCCGGCGCGTATCGAAGAGAACTTTAAGGTGTTTGATTTCCGGCTGGATAAGCATGAAGTCAGCGACATCACTAAGCTGGATAGCGGCAACCGTCTGGGGCCGGATCCGGAAACCTTTAACGGCTAAGCGGTAATACCGTTTACGGCGCGGCGTGACGCGGTTCATTGCTGTTGTCGCACTAAAAAAAAGGGCAACGTCACGTTGCCCTTTTTCGTTACGCCGTACGGCTTACTGCGTCGGCTGCACCACCAGTTGACCGGCAGTTCCGCGGTCGGCCAGTTCCAGCGTCTGGCTGTAATAGACAAACGGGAAATGGTCTGACGAACTCTGCGGGAAGCTGACCATCAGTTCCACATCACCGTCGACCCACACCGTATCTTTCCAGCCACGATCCTCGCCCATCGGCTGTGCGCCATTGACGCTCTTAATCAGGAACATCACGCCCTGAATATGCAGCGCCTGGGGCCGATCGGCATGCACGATCCAGCGCTCAAAGGTGCCCTGCTGCGCGGTGGTATCAATACGGTTCATATCCCAGATCGCCCCGTTGATGCCCGGCATACTGTCGCCGATGCGGAATTCACGCGTGCGTACCGCCACCCCATCCAGAATCTGATCGGCCAGCAGCCGCATCGGCAGATTATCGGTGACCAGCGGCAGCAGGCCGGTGGGTCGTAAGGTCAGGATCAGGGTGGAGGTCAGGATGGAGGATGGCTCAAAGAAGCCGCGCAGCCGATCCATAATGCCCGCCGCGGTACCCGCAGTAATCGACACTTCATCGCCCTGCGACATATCGATCAGCACTTCGCGTCGTTCGCCCGGCGCCAGTGACAGACGCTGCACCGCAACCGGCGCAGGCAGATAGCCTGATCGCTGGCTATCACCATAAACGGCCGGTTATCGCTCAGCACCATCTCATAACGTCGCGCATTTGAGGCGTTCAGCAGACGCAGACGCACCCAGCCACGCGAGACCTCAACAAACGGGTTACGCACGCCATTGACCAGCAGCGTATCACCGAGAAAGCCGCCATCCTGCGGTGGATCGTAAACCGGGGTAGCGAAGTTATCGAGCCGCTTGTCCTGAATGATGATCGGGAAGTCATCGACGCCGTAATGTTTTGGCAGCGGCAACTGCTTGCTGACCTCATCTTCAATCAGCCACATGCCCGCCAGCCCGTTGTAGATATGCGGCGCCATGCGGTTTGGCGTATTGGCGTGATACCAGCAGGTCGAGGCGGCCTGACGAATCGGCAGGACCGGCGCCCAGTCGACGCCGGCTGACATCATGCGCGGTGCGCCGCCCATCAGCGCGCCCGGTAACTGCAGGCCGCTGACGGTCATTGAAACCGGCTCATTGAGGCGATTGCTGTAGATCAGCTTCACATCGTCGCCGCTGTAGACGCGCACCGTCGGGCCGAGATAGAGGCCATTGATGCCCCACACCGGCACTTTGTTGTTGTCGCCATTGAATGACCAGTGGCTGCGCTGCATGGTCAAAAACAGCGGCTGACCGCGACGGGATTCCAGCAAGGGCGGAATCGGAAGTGGCGTATCACCATTGGCGGCGGACGCGGCACGGGCCGTATGAGGCATAACACCGGCGCTAAGCGCCACTCCAGCAGAAAGCTGGATAAACTGACGTCTGCTGAAAGACATAAAACTTCTGACCTTTTACGCGTGGCGCTGACGCGCCAACCCTGTTTTTATTGCTGTTATGTGCTGTGCTGCGTTCACGGCGAGCGGTTAATCACCGCTCGCCGGACGGCATCCCTGCAGGCGAATTCGGCGAAGCGATCGCCGGTCAGATTTTACCGTTTTTTTCGCGTTCTTCGACTTCGGCGTTGAGCTCTTCCAGCTTCGCCGCCATCATTTCACGGCAATGGGTTGCCAGCTTACGCACCGAGGAGGACTCGAATTGTTTAACGTCAACCGGTGGCAGCATCTCAACGATGACCAGCCCATTGTTCCAGCGGTTCAGTTTGATCTTACCGTGGGTATTGGACACCACAATCGGGATGATCGGAACGCCAGCCGCAACCGCAGCATGGAACGCACCGGTTTTAAACGGCAGTAAACCGCGGCCGCGACTGCGGGTGCCTTCCGGAAACATCCAGAACGAGATGCGCTTACGGTTAAACTGATCGACCAGCTGGCCAATCGTGCCGTGCGCTTTAGCCCGGTTATCCCGGTCGATCAGCAGATTGCCGGTCAGCCAGTAGAGCAGACCAAAAAACGGTACCCACAACAGGCTCTTTTTGCCGACCGTCACCGTGGTTGGCTGCACGATTTTGGCGGCGGTCACCATGTCATAGTTGTTCTGGTGGTTAGCGATATAGATCGCATTGCCGTAGTTGTCAGCGCCTTCCGGACGGCGCAGTTCTACTTTAAGGCCTAATACCGTCGACAATTTACCGAACAGACGACCAAAAGTGGCGACGTGGCGCGGATTGCGCGGTGAAAAAAGACACCAGATACAGCCAAACACAGAGACTAATATCGAATAAATTACCACGATAATGGTACGCAGTATCAGTAACATAGTTCCCTCATTGAGCCACGGCTGACACAGCGTCAGCCGGGTAGTTTACGCGTCGCTGTCCGGGCTGGCCGGACGCGCAGGGGCATCCAGTTCAACACGATCAATTTTTTGCAGGCCGCGCGGCAGCAGTGTGCCACGGCGTCCACGGTCGGCGCGGAATTTCTGCAGCTCTTCACTGCGCAGCAGCATCTTACGCTTGCCAACATGCAGGGTGATGGCGCTGCCTGGCGGCAGAATCATCAGCCACGCCAGTTTATCCTGACCGGCGGCAGCTTCAGCGGCGGGGATCGAGATAATCTTGTTGCCTTTGCCTTTCGACATTTGCGGCAGTTCGCCTACCGGGAACATCAGCATCCGTCCCGCCTGCGTAATCGCCAGCAGCATGTCATCTTCATGATGCACCGCCATCGGCGTCATCACATGGGCGTTTTCCGGCAGCGTCAGCAGCGCTTTACCGGCGCGGTTACGGGAGACCAGATCGGCAAAGGTGCAGATAAAGCCATAGCCCGCATCAGAGGCCATCAGTAATCGCTGTTCATCCGGCTCCATCAGCACCTGCTCAACCACCGCACCCGGCGGCGGCGTCAGCTTACCGGTCAGCGGCTCGCCCTGCCCGCGTGCCGACGGCAGCGAGGTCGGATCCAGCGTGTAGCTGCGGCCGGTGGAGTCGATAAAGGCCACCGGCTGGTTGCTCTTACCGCGTGCGGCCGCCAGATAACTGTCGCCCGCTTTATAGCTCAGCCCGGCAGGATCGATATCATGCCCTTTGGCGCTGCGTACCCAGCCCATCTGCGACAGCACAATGGTCACCGGCTCAGACGGAATCAGCTCGGTTTCGCTCAGCGCTTTCGCTTCTTCACGTTCGCGCAGCGGAGAACGGCGCTCGTCACCATAGCTGGCGCTGTCGGCCTGTAACTCTTTCTTCAGCAGGGTGTTCATCTTGCGTTCAGAAGCCAGCGTTGCCTGCAGCTGATCGCGTTCTTTCTCCAGCTCGGCCTGCTCAGCGCGGATCTTCACCTCTTCCAGCTTCGCCAGGTGGCGTAACTTCAGTTCGAGGATCGATTCGGCCTGGGTTTCACTCAGCTCAAAACGTGACATCAGTACCGGCTTCGGCTCATCTTCGGTACGGATGATGTGGATCACTTCATCAATATTGAGGAAGGCCACCAGCAAACCGTCGAGGATATGCAGACGACGCAGCACGCGGTCGAGCCGGTGATTAAGGCGACGTTTTACCGTATCACGGCGGAACACCAGCCATTCCGACAGGATTTCGTGCAGGTTTTTAACCGCCGGACGGTTGTCCAGGCCAATCATGTTGAGGTTAACCCGGTAGCTTTTTTCCAGATCGGTGGTGGCGAACAGGTGGTTCATCACCTGATCCAGATCGACCCGGTTAGAGCGTGGCACGATCACCAGACGGGTCGGATTCTCATGATCCGATTCGTCACGCAGATCCTCGACCATCGGCAACTTTTTGTTGCGCATCTGGTTGGCGATCTGTTCCAGAACCCGCGCACCTGACACCTGATGCGGCAGCGCGGTGATCACCACTTCGCCCTCTTCCTTCTTCCATACCGCGCGCTGGCGAATAGAGCCACGCCCGTTCTGATAGATTTTGCGGATCTCGTCGCGTGGCGTAATGATCTCCGCCTCGGTCGGATAATCCGGGCCCTGCACGATATCCAGCAGCGCATCCAGCGTGGTTTTGGGATGGTCGATCAGGGTGATCGCCGCCTGCGCCACTTCACGCAGGTTATGCGGTGGAATATCGGTCGCCATACCGACCGCGATACCGGTGGTGCCGTTCAGCAGAATGTTCGGCAACCGCGCCGGCAGCATCTTCGGCTCCTGCAGGGTGCCATCAAAGTTCGGCTGGTAATCGACCGTTCCCTGACCCAACTCACCCAGCAGCAGTTCAGCATATTTTGACAGGCGTGATTCGGTGTAACGCATCGCGGCGAAGGACTTAGGATCGTCCGGTGCACCCCAGTTACCCTGTCCATCCACCAGCGGATAGCGATAAGAGAACGGCTGCGCCATTAATACCATCGCTTCATAGCAGGCGCTGTCGCCGTGCGGATGGTATTTACCCAGCACGTCACCCACGGTACGCGCCGATTTTTTAAATTTGGCGCTGGCGGTGAGGCCCAGTTCGGACATTGCGTAGATAATGCGTCGCTGTACCGGCTTTAACCCGTCACCAATGTAGGGCAACGCGCGGTCCATGATGACGTACATCGAATAGTTTAAGTACGCATTCTCAGTAAATGTGTGCAGGGCAAGACGCTCTGCACCATCCTGCGTCAGTTCACTCATTAATTTCTCATCCTCACATCGTGGCCCACAACGGCGGGACACCCGGCGGTGGTTTGGCGAGGATAGTACCTTATTCGCCGGTGTTAGTCACAGGGGAAGCGCGCGGTGACGGGCGGTCAGCTGGCGCTGATTACGCCGTCAGCAGCGCGAAGATCAGGCGGATTGCATTACGGCTGTGCACCTATCCACTGCCGGGCGATCTCACGGTACTCACCGGTGGCGGTGCTGAGGTGTAACCACTGATCGACATAGAGTTTCCAGCTGATGTCATCGCGCGGGATCATGTAGGCCTTTTCACCATATTGTAGCGGCCGATCGGCATTGATCGCACACAGCGTCGGGAAGCGCTGCTGCTGATAGCGCGCCTCAGAGGCATCGGTAATCATCACATCGGCGTGGTTATCGACCAGTTGCTGGAAGATGGTGACGTTATCGTGGAACAGGGTTAGCGAGGCCTGCGGCAGATGGCTGTGAATGAAGGCTTCGTTAGTGCCGCCCGCCGGCTCCACCAGACGGACCTGCGGGCGATTGAGCTGCTCCAGCGTCTGATAGCGGTCTTTATCGGCACAGCGCACCAGCGGGATTTTGCCGTCTACGCCCAGCGGCTGAGCGAACCAGGCGGTCTGCTGCCGCTTCAGGGTAACGGATACGCCACCCAGCGCGATATCACACTGCTTCGCCAGAAAATCGGGCATCAGGGTTTTCCAGCTGGTGGCAACCCATTCTACTTTCGCGCCCAGTGAGGCGGCCAGCGCCTTCGCCATGCTGATATCCAGCCCTTCATACTGGCCGTCGGGACGCAGAAAGCTGTAAGGCTTGTAGTCACCGGTGGTACAGACTTTCAGCACTTTACTGCTGAGAACACTATCCAGACGCGACTGTGCCTGAGCGGCACCGGTGGCCAGCAACAAAGCAAGGATGACGGTTTTTTTCATTATTGTGTTTTCTTTGGCAGGTTGGTTTACGTACTGAATGGTGCCATAAATCGGCGTATTGTTGCCGCTACAGCAAAAGTGTTGTGATCAGCCTCCCATTTCTCTGTCGCCGCTTCGCGCGTAAGCTGAGCGTCATACACAGAAAACGGAGCACATATTCGAATGAGTAAGATCTTAATTATCGACGGCGGCAAAACGTTTGCCCACTCGAAAGGCGAACTGAACCACACCCTGACCGACGTCGCCGCCAGCCAGCTGCGCGATATGGGCCACGAAGTCTCTGTCACCGTGGCGGACAGCGACTACGTGGTGGCTGACGAAGTACAAAAATATGTCGACAGCGATGTGGTCATTTATCAGATGCCAGGCTGGTGGATGGGTGAACCCTGGACCGTTAAGCGCTACATTGATGAAGTCTTTACCGAAGGTCACGGTTCGCTGTACGCCAGTGATGGTCGCACCCGCTCTGACGCCGCCAAAAAATATGGTTCCGGCGGTCTGCTGCAGGGCAAAAAATATATGCTGTCACTGACCTGGAACGCGCCGCTGCAGGCCTTTACCGATCCGGAGCAGTTCTTTGAAGGCGTCGGCGTGGATGGGCTTTACCTGCACTTCCATAAAGCCAACCAGTTCCTGGGTATGGAAGCCCTGCCGACCTTTATCTGTAATGACGTGATCAAGCAGCCTGACGTGCCGCGTGACATTGCGGCCTATCGTGCCCACCTGACGCGCGTTTTTGGCTAAGCCAGGCTGCCGTTAAGCTTCACTCCCCCGCGAAAGAGGAATCCGCGAATGTTAACAGTCGTTGCTGAAATTTGTGTAAAACCCGGCCGCCGTCAGGCGGTGCTTGAGGCCGTAAAAGCGCTGATCCCGACCGTGCTGCAGGAAGAGGGATGCCACCAGTATGATGCGCTGCTGGACCATCAGGCACAGGTGCCGTGGAAACAGAACTCGCCGGACTCCATTTTTATGCTGGAACAGTGGGAAACGCTGCGTCATCTGGAGCAGCATCAGCAGATGCCGCACATGGATGCGCATCGCGCCATCATTAAAGATGATGTGCTGGATGTGAAAATTCTGGTGCTGGAACCCAGCGCCTGATGATCGCTGAAGCCCTGCCCTCTGTTCTGTAACCGGGGCAGAGTCTGGTGATAAGCCTGAAGCAGGGTGCCTCTCGCAGCGATAAATTAGCTCAACGCGCAGGAAATAAGGTCAGAAGAGGAAGCGTCCCGCGCCGGAGACGGCGCGGGACGAACGTGCCATAGATGGTAGTTGTTGCGCCTTTCCGATCTGACCCTGTTCCCTGCGCATGCACCCTCCCACAGCCAATCCAGCCAGATATTGTCAGCATCCTCCAACCTCTGCCCCGTGGCAGGGGTTTTTTATTATGTCATCAAAGCTCACAGCAGCTGGCGACGGTCGATCTCGGTGCGAAGAAAATCGAGAAAGCAGCCAATACGTGAGGAGAGCGTGGTGTTGCGATAGTAGACCGCGTGAACCGGCAGCCGCAGTTCGCGGGTTTCATCGGGCAATACCGGTACCAGCCGTCCAGCGGCGCAATCTTCCCGGCTGACAAAGTCGGAGAGGCGCGCAATGCCCTGCCCGGCCAGCGCCAGTTGCCGGATGGTTTCACCACTGGAGGCGGAGAGCGTCGGCTTGATCCGCATAAACTCGCCGTCGGGCTGCCAGACCGGCCAGACGTTGTGATTATCAAGATGGCTGAAACCGATGATCTGATGCTGTTCAAGATCGGCGACGGTTTGCGGCGTGCCGGCTTTCGCCAGATAGGCCGGGCTGGCCATCAGACGAATGGCACTGCTGCCCAGCATCCGCGCCCGCAGCGTAGAATCGCGCAGTTCACCAATGCGAATGGCGACGTCGGTTTGCTGCTCCAGCAGATCGATCAGGATATCGTCGGTATTGAGTTCCAGCTGAATCAGCGGATATTGCGCGCGGAACGCATCCACCAGCGGCACAATCACGTGCAGCATAAACGGGGTCGCGGCATTGACCCGTAATCGCCCTGAAGGCATTTCACGACGCTGGGCAATCTGCTCTTCCGCCTGCTCTACCGACGCCAGAATCTGACGCGCATGCTCCAGAAACACCTGCCTTCCTCTGTCAGTGCCAGCCGGCGGGTGGTGCGATGCAGCAGGGTAGTCTGCAGTTTGCTCTCCAGCCGGCTTAAGGCGCGACTGATGCCTGAACTGGTCTGCGCCAGCTGGTCGGCCGCGGCGGTAATCGATCCGCTATCCACCACGGCAACCCAGGCGCGTAACTCTTCCAGTGTAATTTTCACAATCGCTGCTGTCTCTGCTGTGTGGACCAGCCCGGGCGACTTATGGCCCGGCGGTCATTTTTGACGTGCGCAACCTGTAAAACAGGACGCTGGCGCGTCCTGTTTTTTATACTTCGATGTCGGCCATGTCGCCTTTTTCCTGCAACCAGTTTCGCCGGTCTTCGGAACGTTTTTTCGCCAGCAGCATGTCCATCATGCGTAACGTCTGGTCCACGTCTTCATCACTGATGGTCAGCTGCACCAGCCGACGGGTATTAGGATCAAGGGTGGTTTCGCGCAGCTGCAGCGGGTTCATCTCACCCAGCCCTTTAAAGCGCTGAACGTTAGGTTTGCCCTTTTTACGCTTCAGCTGCTCCAGCACGCCCTCTTTCTCATCTTCATCCAGCGCGTAGTAAACCTCTTTGCCCAGATCGATGCGGTAGAGCGGTGGCATCGCCACATAGACGTGGCCGCCTTTAACCAGCGAACGGAAATGCTTCACAAACAGCGCGCAGAGTAAGGTCGCGATATGCAGACCATCGGAGTCCGCATCCGCCAGAATGCAGACTTTGCCGTAGCGCAGCTGCGAAAGATCTTCGCTGTCGGGATCGATACCGATCGCCACGGAAATATCGTGCACTTCCTGCGAGGCCAGCACCTCATCCGAAGAGACTTCCCAGGTGTTAAGGATCTTGCCTTTCAACGGCATGATCGCCTGATATTCACGATCGCGCGCCTGCTTAGCCGATCCACCGGCTGAATCCCCTTCGACCAGGAACAGTTCGGTCTTATTCAGATCCTGCGCGGTACAGTCCGCCAGTTTGCCAGGCAACGCCGGGCCGCTGGTGAGCTTTTTACGCACCACTTTCTTCGCCGCACGCAGGCGACGCTGGGCGCTGGAGATTGCCAGTTCGGCCAGTTGCTCAGCCGCCTGTACGTTCTGGTTGAGCCACAGGCTGAAGGCATCTTTTACCACGCCCGACACAAAGGCCGCGCACTGACGTGAAGAGAGGCGCTCTTTGGTTTGTCCGGCAAACTGCGGATCCTGCATCTTCACTGACAGCACGTAGGCGCAGCGATCCCAGATATCTTCCGCAGAGAGTTTTACGCCGCGCGGCAGGATGTTGCGGTATTCACAGAATTCACGCATCGCATCCAGCAGGCCCTGACGCAGACCGTTAACGTGGGTACCGCCCTGCATGGTCGGGATCAGGTTAACGTAGCTTTCGGTGAGCAGTTCGCCGCCTTCCGGCAGCCATAACAGCGCCCAGTCGACCGCTTCAACGTCACCGGCAAAACTGCCGACGAACGGTTTTTCCGGCAGCGTTGGCAGCCCGTTAACCGCTTCGCACAGGTAGTCGGTCAGGCCATCTTCGTAGCACCAGCGCTGCTCGGTGTTATTCAGCTTGTCTTTAAAGACGATTTCGACGCCCGGACAGAGCACCGCTTTGGCTTTCAGCAGGTGCGACAGACGCGATACCGAGAAGCGCGGGCTGTCGAAGAAACTTTCATCAGGCCAGAAGTGTACGCGGGTACCGGTGTTGCGCTTCGCCACCGTGCCGGTGACCGTCAGTTCCTGCACTTTTTCGCCATTTTCAAAGGCGATGTCATACACTTCGCCATTACGGCGTACCGTGACTTCCACCCGTTTTGACAGGGCGTTCACCACCGAAATGCCGACGCCGTGCAGGCCGCCCGAGAACTGATAGTTTTTATTGGAGAACTTGCCGCCGGCGTGCAGGCGACAGAGGATCAGCTCCACCGCGGGCACGCCCTCTTCCGGATGAATATCCACCGGCATGCCGCGACCATCATCAATAACTTCCAGTGATTGATCGGCGTGCAGAATCACTTCAACCCGCTTCGCGTGGCCGCCCAGCGCCTCATCGACGCTGTTATCAATCACTTCCTGACCCAAATGGTTGGGCCGCGTCGTGTCGGTGTACATTCCCGGGCGACGGCGAACAGGCTCAAGGCCAGTCAGGACCTCAATGGCATCCGCGTTATAGTTTGATTGACTCATCGTAAATGTCTGATTAGAAGGGTGAAATGGGGTGCGATTTCCGCATTACTCAGGGATGATTCAGACCGAGAAAGTCCAGAATCTGCGGGAAATGGCGCTCGAATCCAGTAAATGTATGGTTTCCGCCCTCTTCAACCGTATGGCGGCACGCGCTGTAATAGTCGAGCGCCTGACGGTAATCGAGAACTTCATCGCCGGTTTGTTGCAGCAGCCAGAGTAAATCGGGCGCTTCCAGCGGTTCAATCTGCATTACTTTCAGATCGTAAATGTGGCGTGACTCTAACACATATTGCTGGCCGGTGTAGGGATTCTGATTGTCGCCGAGGTAATCCGCCAGCAACTCAAAAGGCCGTACCGCAGGATTGACCACCACGGCCGGCAGCATAAAACATTGCGACAGCCAGGTGGCGTAATACCCGCCGAGAGAAGAGCCAACCAGACCCAGAGTTTCGCCGCTGCGGCTCAGCACTAACTCTTCCAGCATCGCGGCGGCATCCGCCGGAAAGGTCGGCAGCTGCGGCACGATCATCTCGATCGCCGGATGCGTTACCTGTAGCCACTGACGGAACTGCGTCGCCTTGGCCGACTGGGGTGAGCTGTTGAAACCGTGCAGATAAAGCAGCGCCGCCATCGGTCAGTATCCTTCAGAGTCTAAATCGGGGCGGAAGATGTCGGTATCAAGACGGTTAACCTCGGTTTCAAGCTGGCCGTCCGGGTGCAGGGTAAACCAGCGCCAGCCCGGTGCCACGGTATCAATCGCGAAGCTGGTGCAGTGCGGTTTGAACTGTACGCAGGTGGAGGGCGTCGCCAGGACCCGGCGGCCGTGCCACTCGACATCCAGCTCCTGATGGATATGGCCACAGACCAGGGTCTTCGCCAGCGGAAACTGTTGCAACACTGCATCCAGCTGATGCGAATTACGCAGGCTGTGCTGGTCAAGCCAGGTGCAGCCGGACGCCAGTGGATGGTGATGCAGCAACACCAGAGTGTGCCGTTGCGGATAGCGGGCCAGCGCGTTTTCCAGCCACTCCAGCTGATAGTCACTCAGCATACCGTGCGGCACGCCGAACACCTGGCTGTCGAGCAGGACAATCTGCCACTGCTCGCCGATCAGCACCTGTTTGTGCGGATTGATGTGGGCGTCAGCTAAGGTATCGACCATTGCGGGCTGGAAATCGTGGTTGCCGGGCAGCCAGACGCAGGGCCTGGGCAAACGTGAAATGCCCTCAGCAAAATGCTGATAGGCTTCAACAGAGTGGTCCTGGGCCAGATCGCCCGTGGCGATGATCAGGTCATAGTCCCGATGCTGTGCAATTATCGCATCCAGGACCGCCTCATAGCTCGACCAGGTATTCACCCCAAGTAGCGATTCATGTTTTCCTGCGAACAGGTGGGTGTCCGTGATTTGCAGAATCCTGATTGCGGAACCGTTCGCTGCAGGAAGAGTTAGCAGGCTATCCAAAGCGTTTCCTTCGTCTCCACGCCATTTAACGCATTATACGCATCAGCAGACCGGAACTGCCATCGCGCCGTGCGCCAGGCAGTAGCGCAACCAGTCAGCGAGGAACTGGTTTATCTGATGTTTTTCATCACGCTGATGCAGTTTTTTATTAGGATAATCATAGCGCGCTTTGAAACGATAGATCTGTTGAGTTGAACACACTTCGGCGACCATCGCATCGTGGTAGAGCCGCACCGACATCGAAGGCAGGCTCCAATAGCTCACGGCAGGCGCCACCTGGCGGATCTCCACCAGCGTGGTGTAGCGCGTCGACTCCTGAATCGTCAACTGATAACGGGCGCCACTCACCTGATAGATCACCGATGCGCCCGCGTCATCATCACGTGGCAGCAGGCGGCGTAACTGGGCGAAATTGGTTTCGCACAGCCGCATCATTTCGGGAAAGTCAGGGGTATAGCGCTGTTTCATTGTGGTATCCACTCTTCTCGTAGTTTCTCATGGTGCAACGCCAGCCATTGCAAGGCGATGACAGACGCCGCATTGTCAATAATCCCCTCTTCCACCCAGCGATAAGCCTGTTCGCGACTCACCACATGGACAAGAATATCCTCATTCTCTTCCTCCAGACCATGGCATCCTGTTGCCTGGCTGGCATCCACTTCCCCAATCAGCACCGATAAACGTTCACTGGTGCCTCCGGGGCTGGCCAGGTAATTAAGCATTGGCTTAATCCGTCCGACCTGTAATCCTGCTTCTTCGACCGCTTCGCGACGCACCACCTGTTCAACGGTTTCACCGGGATCGATAATGCCGGCCACCATCTCCAGCAGCCAGGGCGATGCACTGCTGTCATAGGCCGGAATGCGGATCTGTTCGATCAGCACCACTTCGTCGCGTAAGGGATCATAAGGTAGCAGCACGGCGGCATGTCCGCGCTCAAAAACTTCGCGCTGCACTTCGGCGCTCATTTCGCCATTAAAACGGCGGTGACGGAAGCGATAGCGTACCACTGAAAAAAAACCATCGTAGACGGTTTCGCGTGCAATAATTTCTACATCGTTTTTTGTAAAAGTCACAGGGGATTTTTTTTCTTCCGACATCATCTGGTTCCTTATGCAGATTGGGGTGGAGCGAAAAAAGCCTGGCACAGTGCTCCGTCTGAGTGGTTCTTTCTGAATTATTTACGTAAATTAGGGGAAGAAGGCACGTTCAGCCAACTTATCTAACAGTTGCCCTCTGCTAGAATCGGCGATAATTTTTTGGCTTACCCGGCAGCGCTACCACTGCAATTTGCTGCAACAAAAGGAATGCAAATGAAAAAACTGCTCCCATTTTTTATTGGGCTGAGCCTGGGCGGTTTCAGCTTCGCCAGCCAGGCCGAAGACCTGCTTCAGGTTTATCAACAAGCACGTCTGAGCAACCCGGATCTGCGCAGCGCCGCTGCCGATCGCGATTCTGCCTTTGAGAAAATCAACGAAGCGCGTAGCCCATTATTACCGCAGCTCGGTCTGGGTGCGGATTACACCTATAACAACGGCTACCGTGACAGCAGCGGTCTTCATTCCAACACGACCAGCGGCACGCTGCAATTAACCCAGACAATTTTCGACATGTCGAAATGGCGCGCCCTGACCCTGCAGGAAAAAGCCGCCGGCATCCAGGACGTTACCTATCAGGTTGCGCAGCAGGATTTGATTCTGAACACCGCGACCGCTTACTTCAACGTACTGAAAGCGATTGATACCCTTTCTTACACCGAAGCGCAGAAGCAGTCGATCTATCGCGAACTCGATCAAACCACCCAACGTTTTAACGTCGGCCTGGTGGCGATCACTGACGTGCAGAACGCCCGTGCGCAGTATGACAGCGTATTAGCTAACGAAGTCACCGCGCGCAACAATCTGGATAACGCGGTTGAATCACTGCGCCAGATTACCGGCATGGATTATCAGGCTCTGGCGTCGCTCAATATCGACCGCTTCAAAACCGATAAGCCGGATGCGGTCAGCGCGCTGCTCAAGCAGGCTGAAAGTCGTAACCTGACGTTGCTGTCTGCCCGTCTGAATCAGGATCTGGCACGTGAGCAGATTCGTTCAGCAGAAACCGGCCACATGCCAACGCTGGATCTGACTGCCTCAACCGGCATGTCCAACAGCAAATATGGCGGCAGCCGCGCTAACCAGAGCGCCGGTACGACCGATTCGATTACCGGTTCTAACCAGGTTGGCCTGAGCTTCTCTCTGCCACTCTACAGCGGCGGCAGCGTGACCTCGCAGGTGAAACAGGCGCAGTATAATTTTGTCAGCGCCAGCGAGCAGCTGGAAGGTGCGCACCGCTCAGCGGTGCAGACCGTGCGCTCATCGTTTAACAACGTGAATGCATCGATCAGCACCATCAACGCCTACAAACAGGCTGTGGTCTCAGCGCAAAGCTCACTGGATGCGTCTGAAGCCGGTTATCAGGTCGGTACGCGTACCATCGTCGATGTGCTGGATGCGACCACCGCGCTGTATAACGCTAAGCAGCAGCTTTCTGATGCGCGCTACAGCTACCTGATCAACCAGCTCAACATCAGCTATGCACTGGGAACGCTCAACGAGCAGAACCTGCAGGCGCTGAACAGCCAGCTGGGTAAAGAGATCCCAACGTCACCAGAAACGGTGGCACCGGAAAACGCGCAGCAGACCGCGCGCGTGGATAATGGCCCGTCTGCCAACGGCTCTGCCGCCGCAGCACGCCCTGCAGCTCGTAACAGCAGCAGCAATCCTTTCGGTAACTGATGACGATGACGGGTCGCTTTGCGGCCCGTCTCTCTATCGAACGTATAGCTAAGTAAAGATCCCTACAGTATCAGGCCCTCAGCTTCAATTTTGACCCCTCATCCCCTATTCTATGCGCTACCTTTGGGCACAGGATAATCATAATGAAACGCACAAAATCTATTCGCTATGCCGCTTTTCGAAAGAGCTGGCAGGCACGCCATTTAACGCCCGTCGCGATCGCCGTTTCGGCGGTATTTATGCTGGCAGGTTGTGAACAAAACGATGAATCCGTCTCGATGTATCAGAATGCGGATGACTGTTCGAAAGCCAATCCAGGCCAGAGTGCGCAGTGCACCACCGCCTTCAATGAAGCCAAAAAAGAGGCAGAACGCACCGCGCCTAAATATGCGACCCGTGAAGATTGCGTCGCCGAATTCGGCGAGAATCAGTGTCAGCAGGCTCCGGCTCAGGCTGGCGTCGGCAGCACCAACAATGCGGAAGCGCAACAGAGCGGCGGCAGCTTCTGGATGCCACTGATGGCCGGTTACATGATGGGCCGGATGATGGGCGGCGGCGCAGGCTTCGCCCAGCAACCGCTGTTTTCACCCAAAACCCCTAACAGCCCGGCAAACGGTCAGTTTGTTGATGCGTCCGGTCGTAACTATGGTGCTGCCACCTCAGGCAAAACCATGAATGTGCCGAAGACGGCGCTGGCACCGAAGCCTGCCACCACCTCGACCATCACCCGTGGTGGCTTTGGCGAGACGGTAGCCAAACAGAACAGCATGCAGCGCAGCAGCGCTACCGGCACCTCCAGCCGGACAATGGGAGCTAACGCCCCGATGCAACGCATTGCCATTTCAGAACGCCCAGGCTGGCGGGAAAAAGCCACCGAGTTCGGTTTTCGTTTTCATACCATGCACGGCGAGCCGTACTGGTGTGAAGATGCTTACTACCAGTTTACGCTGGCACAAATTGAACAGCTTGAGGACGTCACCGCTGAGCTGCATCAGATGTGCCTGCAGGTGGTCGACAAAGTCGTTAACGATGAAGCGTTGCTGACCAAATTCCGCATCCCCAAACATACCTGGGATTTTGTGCGTGATTCCTGGCATCAGCGTCAGCCTTCGCTCTATTCCCGTCTTGATCTCGCCTGGGATGGCAAAGGCGACGCCAAATTACTTGAGAACAACGCCGATACGCCGACCTCACTGTATGAAGCGGCATTTTTCCAGTGGCTGTGGCTGGAAGACCAGCTCAGCGCCGGGCAGTTGCCGACAGGCAGTGACCAGTTCAACAGCCTGCAGGAAAAGCTGATCGCACGCTTTGCCGCGTTGCATCAGCAGCACGGTTTTAACTGGCTGCATTTCGCCTGCTGCCGCGACACTGACGAAGATCGCGGCACGGTGCAGTATCTGCAGGATTGCGCCACCGAAGCGGGCCTGCCGAGCGAATTTCTCTACATAGATGAAATTGGTCTGGGTGAAAAAGGTGAGTTTACCGACGTCCACGACCAGGTCATCAGCAACCTGTTTAAGCTCTATCCGTGGGAATTCATGCTACGCGAGATGTTCTCCACCAAGCTGGGCGACGCCGGCGTACGCTGGCTGGAGCCGGCCTGGAAGAGCATTCTGTCGAACAAAGCGCTGCTGCCAATGCTGTGGCAGATGTTCCCGAATCACCCTAACCTGCTGCCCGCCTTCTTTGCCGAAGATGAGGTGCCGCCGATGGACAAATATGTGGTGAAGCCGCTGTTCTCTCGCGAAGGTGCCAACATCCGCATTGTTGAAAACGGTCAGGAGATTGCCCGCGTCGACGGTCCGTATGGCGAAGAAGGTATGATCGTCCAGCAGTTCCATCCGCTGCCGAAATTTGGCGACAGCTACACGCTGATCGGTAGCTGGCTGATTGACGATCAGCCGGCCGGTATCGGCCTGCGTGAAGATCGCGATCTGATCACTCAGGATCTTTCCCGCTTCTATCCGCACGCCTTCATCGAGTAATGCCCTGACAAACAGACCCGCCCTGGGTCTGTTTGCATTCAGCCGACCTGCACCGACAACATACTGATCGCGCCCATCTCCATTCCATCCACCGGAATGCTGATCGTTTCCCCTTTCTGGCGTGTGCCCAGCACATATAACAGTGGCAGATAGTGTTCTGGCGTCGGGTTTGAGAGCGAAGCACCAGGATGCTGCATAAAGTTGACCAGCGGATGCGAAGCCGCGTCGCTCTCTGCCGTCAGGTTGTCACGCACAAACTGCTCAAAACTGCTGGCCCACGGATAGACCTCATCGCCACCGTCCCAGCGCACCTTTCTCAGGTTATGCACCACGTTACCACTGGCAACAAACATCACGCCCTCGTCACGCAGCGCCGCCAGCTTCTGGCCCAGTTCAAAATGCCAGGCCGGCGATTGGGTACTGTCGATACTTAACTGCACCACCGGAATATCCGCCTGCGGGTACATCTTGATCAGCACCCCCCACGAGCCATGATCGAATCCCCAGCTGTGATCCAGCTGTACCGGAATTGGCGCTAACAGACTAACAAGTTGTTCAGCCAGTTCCGGCGATCCCGGCGCCGGATAGCGGGTATCAAACAACGCCTGCGGAAAACCGCCAAAATCATGCAGGGTGCGAGGATGTGCCATCGCCGTTACTGCGGTGCCACGCGTATACCAGTGGGCCGAGACCGCAATAATGGCGCGGGGTCGCGGCAGGGTATCGCCCGCGTGACGCCACGCGGTGGTATAGCGGTTCTCTTCCAGGGCGTTCATCGGGCTGCCATGGCCCAAAAACAGCGCTGGCATACGTGACTGGCTCATAACGGGTTCTCAGAATTGAATGTTTGATAGCCACTACGATACGCGCTTTACCCGCTATATCACGCGGATAAGCCTGATGATGATGCTCAGAAAATCTGAATAAGATTGATGATAAAGGAGATGACCGATCGGGGATAACAGCAGACGAAGGCTGGCTGACGGCTCAGATTGCCGCCACAAAAGCGGACGTGCGGATTAAGCGCCGGTAAAACAGGCCGGGCTGGCCTGTTTTACCGCGTCATCACGCTGATTAACTGGCGTGACGCGTTTCGTGGCTACGACGCCAGGCCACTAAATCCTCAATCGTTACCACTGGCATATTGTGTTGTCTGGCAAACGTAATGGCTTCCGGCGCATGCGCCATGGTGCCGTCATCGTTGGTCAGTTCGCACAGTACGCCTGCCGGCTTGAAGCCCGCCAGAGTAACCAGGTCGATGGTTGCTTCGGTGTGACCGCCACGGGTCAGCACACCGCCTTCGCGCGCGCGCAGCGGGAAGACATGACCAGGACGATTGAGATCGCTGGGTTTAGCATTATCGGCAATCGCGGCACGAATGGTGGTGATACGATCCTGGGCAGAAACCCCGGTGGTCACACCTTCGGCCGCTTCAATCGTCACGGTAAAACCGGTGCCGTAGGAGCTGGTGTTGTTCTCCACCATCATCGGCAGATCTAACTGCTGGCGACGCTCTTCGGTCAGGCAAAGGCAGACGATGCCGCTGCCGTGGCGAATGGTCAGCGCCATCTGTTCAACGGTCATGGTTTCCGCGGCGAAGATCATATCGCCTTCGTTTTCACGATTTTCATCGTCGAGCACCATCACACCGCGTCCCTCACGAAGGGCGGCGATAGCACGTTCTACACGCTGTTCAGGCGTGCCAAATTCAGAAAGTAGCGTCTGATTCATGGTAATAAAAACCTTTAAATGTATGGGTTACCAGAATCAGGGCGTGCTTAGGAGTGACGTCAAAAAGACGTGGCAATAACGTGAAGCAGACACAATTGTCCGACAGATGTCGTTACCCTCTCCCATCCGGACTGTAACCGTCGGCCCCGGAATTACACCGGATCTGCTGACCTTCATGGCGAATTTTCATCATCATGAAGCGCTCGCGGGCTTTCAGCCTAAGCTGATTTACCGCCGGTGGGGAATTGCGCCCCGCCCTGAGAATAAGCGTTTTTACTATAGCGCCGATTATCTGGAGCGGCAATCATCAATAGTGCAATTGCTTTTGCATTTCCTGCGTTGCCGATTTGAGGTTTATCCTTTTCATTTCTGGCATTACACTTAACCGTTATCAGGTTAGTAAAATGCTGACACAGCTCCCCGAAACCAGGAAATCATCATGATCGACACGAAAAAAATTGAACAACTTGCACGTCAGGTTCACGAAGCGATGCCGAAAGGGGTACGTGAGTTTGGTGATGATGTCGAAAAGAAAATTCGTCAGGTTCTTCAGGCGCAGCTGACGCGTATGGATCTGGTCAACCGTGAAGAGTTTGATGTGCAGACGCAGGTGTTGCTGCGTACGCGGGAAAAACTGGCGGCGCTGGAACAGCGTCTGGCACAGCTGGAAAGCCAGAGCGGCGCAACGCCGACAGCACCAGCCACCAGCGCACCCGTTGCTACGGCAAACACCGCAGCGGCGGGCGCAGCGACCTCTCCTGCCGCGTCACCCGCACCGTCAGTGATCACTACTCCAGATGTGGTCAAACCTGATACTGACAGCAACAACTAATCACCGGTTTAGCGGGAGCAGGTCTCCCGCTGACTACGGGTGTTAGCTGTCGCCGCGAATGGTTTTAATGATATTGGTGGTTGAGATGCCATCTTCAAAATTCAGCACCTGCACGTCTCCGCCGTTGGCCCACACCTCTTTACTGCCGGCGATATCTTCCGGTTTGTAATCACCGCCTTTCACCAGCAGATCCGGCAGGATACTGGCGATCAGCCGCTGCGGCGTATCCTCTTCAAATACCACCACCCAATCTACCGCTTCCAGTGCACCGAGTACGATCATGCGGTTTTCCTGCGGGTTAACCGGGCGGCTCGCGCCTTTCAGCCGTTTGGTTGACGCATCGCTATTCACCGCCACGATCAGGCGATCGCCCAGCTTACGCGCATTGGCCAGATAAGAGACGTGACCGGCATGCAGGATGTCGAAAACACCGTTGGTCATCACCACTTTTTCGCCACGCCGACGCGCCATTTCGACTGCCGCTTTCAGCTCCGCTTCGGTCATGATGCCGAAGCCCTGCTCCGGACGGGCATGAATCGCATTTTCCAGCTCAACGGTGCTGACGGTGGAGGTCCCGAGTTTACCCACCACTACGCCAGCGGCGGCATTGGCGAGGAAACAGGCCTCTTCCAGCGAGTCACCAGCCGCTAACGCCGCAGCCAGCACGCCGATAACCGTGTCGCCCGCACCCGTCACGTCATAAACTTCCTGGGCCTGAGTCGGCAGATGCAACGGCGCTTTGCCGGGTTGTAGCAGCGTCATGCCATTTTCTGAACGGGTCACCAGCAGCGCGGAGAGATCGAAATCAGCGATCAGCTGCATACCGCGCGCCACGATCTCCTCTTCGTTTTTACACTTACCGACCACCGCTTCGAATTCAGACAGATTAGGTGTCAGCAGCGTTGCGCCACGATAGCGGGCAAAGTCGGTGCCTTTCGGATCGATCAGCACCGGGACGTTTGCTTCGCGCGCCAGGGCGATCATGGTCTGCACGCTGCAGAGCGCGCCTTTGGCGTAGTCAGACAGCACCAGTGCGCCCGCAGCCGCCAGCGAAGCACGCATTTTTTGGTGGATCGGTTCGGGATCGACCTGATCAAAACCCTCTTCAAAGTCGAGCCGGATCAGCTGCTGGTTACGTGACAGCACGCGCAGTTTGGTGATGGTCGGATGGCTTTTCACCGCCACGAAATCGCAATGTACGTTGACGTCTTTCAGCGTGTTACTCAACACGCGCGCCGCATCATCTTCACCGGTCAGGCCAATCAGCCGTGAGGCGGCACCGAGTGCTGCAATGTTCATCGCCACGTTTGCTGCGCCGCCAGGACGCTCCTCAACGGTGTCCACTTTCACCACCGGAACCGGTGCTTCAGGCGAGATACGGCTGGTAGGGCCATACCAGTAACGATCCAACATCACATCGCCAACGACCAGCACTGAGGCTTGGCCGAACGCGGGCAGAGTAACTTTCATTCCAGACACTCCAGACTGCATTAAAAATAGTGCGCGGATGATAGCACAGTTGCGATTTGTGCTATCAGCATCACGCCGGGAGAGACGCGGGCGAGTTAAGCCAGCGCTGCCAGCTGGCAACAACCGTTTGCCGTTCGGCGGCGAAAGCATCCGGCTCCACATGGCCGGGCAGCTCCTGCAATGCCCGATGGTGCAACGCATCGCGCAGCGTAACGTACACCTGCGTCAGCGCCTGCGCTTCATCGGCGGGCATTTTATGGTATTTCGCCATCAGTTCAAAAATACGCACATTGTCGGACCAGCGCGTCAACTCAGGTTGTTCAGCGGCGTAGCGTAAGACAAGATATTGGGCGATGAATTCAATGTCGGTGATTCCACCCTGATCGGTTTTAATCTCCCAGCGTCCTTTATGCTTGTTACTGAGGTGAGCGCGCATCTTTTCTCGCATTTCTCGCACTTCAGTCTGTAACGCCTCAGCGGGACGCGGCAGACAGAGGATCGCCTGGCGGATGGCATTAAAACGTTCGCCCAGCGCAGGTTCGCCAAACACCACGCGCGCCCGCACCAGCGCCTGATGCTCCCAGGTCCAGGCCTCATTGCGCTGATACTCGTCATACGCTTCAAAGGTGCTGACCAGCATGCCCGCCGCGCCGGAAGGACGTAGCCGCGCGTCCACTTCATACAGAATGCCGGATGAGGTGCGGGTACTGAACAAGTGCATAATGCGCTGGGCGAGGCGCAGATAGAACTGGCGGCCATCAATGCTGCGCTCTCCTTCGGTCACCGCATCTGCCGGGCAATCGTGCAGAAAGACTAAATCGAGATCGGAACTGTATCCCAGCTCCCAGCCGCCCAGTTTGCCGTAGCCCAGCACCGCAAAGCCGCGTTCGTGCTCATTACTCAGGTGCGATGGCCGGCCGTAGCGCTGCACCATCATGTGCCAGGCCTGGCGTACCACCGATTCGATAATCGCCTCGGCCAGCCAGGTGAGGTGATCGCTCACTTTCATCACCGGTAGCGTGCCGGCGATGTCGGCAGCGGCAATACGCAGATGCTGCGCCTGCTTAAACTGACGCACCGCCTCAAGCTGCTGCTCCTCATCATCGGTGGGAATTCGCATCAGATACTGACGCAACTCATCACGGTAGGCATCAGTGGCGGTGGGCTGGTAGAGCGTGGCCGGATCGAGCAGTTCGTCCAGCAACAGCGGGTGCCGGGCCAGCTGACTGGCCACCATCGGCGAAGCGGCGCACAGACGGATCAAATGCCGCAGCGCACCGTGATATTCGGTTAATAATTCGAGGTAGGTGCTGCGGGTCAACACGCCAAGCAGTAACGGCGTCAGGCGGCTGAGCGTGACGGCAGCATCGTCGCGCGGACAGACTTCGCTTAACAGACGCGGCATCAGCTGGTCCAGCGCCTGGCGACCGCGCGGGCCGATGGTGCGCCGGCTGATATCCTGGCGAAACGCCTCCAGCGTCTGGTGCAGCGTGCGGCACTGTTCATCGCTGAGTTGTGGCACCAGCGGTGCCAGTTCGCTCTCTTCCAGCGGGTCCTGCCACAGCATCTGGTATTCCGCCAGCTCGCGCTGATCGCCAATCTCTGGCGTATCTTCGCCAATCAGCTCATCAAAAATAGCGCGAACCGCCGCCATCTGGCTTTCGAGTGCCGCCATCAGGGCGGGCCAGTCCGCGTTGCCCATCGCCCATGCCAGGCGGGCGCGATGCAGCTCATCTTCAGGTAAAGTCTGGGTCTGCTCATCACCCAGGCTTTGCAGCAGATTCTCCAGCCGCCGCAGGAACAGATAGGCTCCACGCAGCGCATCGACCTGCTCTGCGGGTAATAACGCCAGCGCTTTTATCGCTTCCAGCGTCGGCAGTAAGGCGCGCAGTTGAAGTGAGCGCTCACGTCCGCCGCGAATCAGCTGAAACACCTGGACGATAAATTCGGTTTCGCGAATGCCGCCTGCACCCAGTTTGATGTTGTTTTTCAGGCCGCGCCGCCGCACTTCCCGGCTGATCATACCTTTCATGTTACGCAGCGACTGAATCACGCTGAAGTCGATATAACGCCGGTAGACGAACGGCCGCAGCATCTGTTGTAACTCCTGGCTCCAGCGATCGTGCTCGTCTCCCATCAGTCGCGCTTTGACCATCGCGTAACGTTCCCAGTCGCGTCCCTGCTCCTGGTAATAATCTTCCAGAGCGGCAAAGCTCATGACCAGCGGGCCGCTGTCGCCAAACGGACGCAGACGCATATCAACCCGGTAGACAAAACCATCCATGGTCGGCTGATCAAGCACCTTGATCAGCCGCTGTCCCATGCGGGTAAAAAACTGGGCATTATCCAGTTCCCGCCGTCCGCCGCGGGTGCTGCCGTTTTCCGGCCAGGCAAAAATCAGGTCGATATCGGATGAGAAGTTCAGCTCGCCGCCGCCCAGCTTGCCCATACCGAGGATCAGCATCGGTTGCGCTTCGCCATCGGCGTTGCAGGGAGTACCAAAATCACGACAGCAATCCTGATAGACCCAGTCGCGCGCCCGGCTGATTAACACTTCCGCCAGTACGCTTAACTGCTGCAGGCTCTGTTCCGTGCTGGCGTGTTGCAGGCACTGCATCCAGGCGATACGCACCAGCATCCGGCGGCGAAACAGTCGCAGTTCGCGCATCAGGCTGGCTTCGCTATCAACCGTCGTCATCACCTGATTCAGCCAGTCAGCGTAGTGCTGCCACTCGTCAGCCTGCGGCGGCGCATGACAGATCGCCTGCCACCAGTCGGGATGCTGTTGCAGGTTTTCCAGCACAAAATCACTGAAAGCCAACCCGGCCGCCTGCTCCGTGCTCAGCGAAGCAAGGGGAACCTCAAGCTGCTGCGCGGCGCGTGCCGCCTGTTCGCGTAACAACGCGGGAAGTGCTGACAACATAAATCCCTCCATGATGGCGTGGCACAGGTCAGGTTAGCGGGCAGACCCGCTGGTGAGCCAGAACGGTGGCTGTTTCAGCGCCTGCGTCGTCAGCCAGGCTAATCCGGCTTCCTGTTGCTCATGAATCGCTGACAGCAGCTGTTGCCATGGTGCCAGCCAGACCGCCACATCTTCCTGCGGATAAGCGCCGGCCAGTAAATGCACCGCCAGCAACTGGCGCGACAGGCGGGTCGCTTTATCCCGATACTCATTAGGCTGCTTAACCGTGCTGAAGGTCTCTCTGAGATCGGCATTAATGCGGCTCAGCATGATGTCGCCAAAGCGTTTAAACGAACCTTGTAATTTGGCCTGGCCTTTGACATCCACCCACTGCTGCCATTGCGATTCCACCAGCCAGTGCGTCAGCGCCAGCTGGGTTTCCACCGCCAGCGATGAGAGGCAGAAGCTGGTTGCATCCACCTCGTCGTTGACCAGCGTCTCTTCCAGCGTGGTCAGCTGCTGACGCAAGGCGCTGCTGGCCTTGCGCGGCACCAATGCACCAAACAGGGAAAACGCCTGACGCAGCACATCCAGCGCTTCACGCACCGCATCCTGTGCCGCTGCGTTGCCGCGCAGCCAGACTTCTTCGTGATACTGCCAGTGACTGAGACCGGCCGACATAGCTGCCACCATGCCCTCTTCTACCGTGGCTTTGGTACCGGCTTTCAGCAGCGGGAAAGGACGCAGCTGACGCGGCGGATTGCCCTGCGCCAGCTGATAACCGCGTGCGGCTTTGCTCAGGCTGCCCATGCGCAGGCCGCCTTGCGCCACCAGCTGTCGGGCAATGGCCAGCATATCTTTTCGTTCACCGCGCTTTAATTCCAGTTCGATTTCGCACAGCGGTTCGCTCAGGTCGCCCGCCGTGACGTCGCCCTGATCAAACGCCAGCTCAATCTCGCTGTCGCCGATGGTGATCAGCCAGGTTTCACGCTGGAAATGCGTGGTAAACAGCGGCTGTAACCGTGACTGCAACGCCGCAATGTCGGTGCCCTGCGGCCAGATGTCAGCGGGCAGCTGCGCAATATCCAGCGTGGGCTCGCTCAGGTCGACATTATATTCCGGGCGCTGATGCAGCCCGCCAAGCGTTTTACCGGCCGCTTTCAGCGTCATTTCATAACGCTTATCGACGCCACGGATGCGCAATCCCATATCCCAGCGTCGCAGCTGGTTATCGTCGGTTTCAAAATAGATGTTGGTCAGCTCGCGCGCAGGCTGATGCTGATGCGGCCACGCCGCGACAAGGTCAGCCAGTTTCCCGGCCGCCTGAGGAGTTGCAATGAACTTTAGTTCGATTTCGATGGTCATAATTTTTTATTCACTACGCCGCTGGCACTTAAGAGGATGTTTCCTGCATATTTCAGGCGATAATCAGCAGGTTACTCATGCTGTCGCCTGGAGGGCAAGGGGTTATCAGGCGAAGATTAATGCACAGAAGCCGCGCTGTCTCTGCTTTCTTTGTGCTTTCGCAGACCTTTTCGCACTCTCATGAGACCAGGATAGTTCTCATAGTGATTTATGTGAGGCCTCTCCAGACTGTGCCGGTAAATTTTTAGTCAGACTAAGCAAAACGAAATCGAATGAAAAAAATCACACTCGCTGGACTCACTTTGCTGGCCCTCAGCACCCTTGCACCTGCCCACGCCGACGAAAAACGCTACGTGTCTGATGAATTATCGACCTGGGTTCGCAGCGGACCGGGCGATCAGTTTCGCCTGCTCGGTAAGCTGAATGCCGGGGAAGAGGTGCAGCTGCTTCAGACCAATAATGATACCCATTATGGCCAGATCCGTGACTCGGAAGGCCGCACCACCTGGATCCCCCTGTCGCAGCTGAGCGCCAGTCCCAGCCTGCGTACCCGGGTGCCGCAGCTGGAACAACAGGTTAAAGATCTTACCGCCAAGCTGGATAATATCGACAACAGCTGGAATCAGCGCACCGCTGAAATGCAGAATAAAGTCGCCAGTAGCGACGGCGTGATCAACGGGCTGAAGGGCGAAAACCAGAAGCTGAAAAACGAGCTGATCGTTGCGCAGAAGAAAGTCAGTGCGGCAAACGTCCAGCTCGATGACAAGCAGCGCACTATCATCATGCAGTGGTTCATGTATGGCGGCGGCGTGCTGGGTGTCGGTCTGCTGTTAGGTTTACTGTTGCCGCACATGCTGCCGCGCCGCAAGAAAAACGATCGCTGGATGAACTGACCCGTCTCTGCCGTTTTTCATCAGGGGATCGCCAGATCCCCCTTTTGGCATGCCTGCAATCTGCTGAATCTGTGCAACAATAGAGCAACATGCACTGCTGAAGTGTCGCGCGGGATGCGCCCGGCGTGCAGGTCATTTCTTTTTCTCTGGAGTTTTGCGTGAAGACGTTTCTTGTGGGCGGCGCAGTGCGTGATGCACTGCTGAAGCTGCCGGTTAAAGACAAAGATTGGGTGGTGGTCGGTGCCACGCCCGAGGCCATGCTTGAGCAGGGCTATCAACAGGTCGGTCGCGACTTTCCCGTTTTCCTGCATCCTGACAGCCGCGAAGAGTATGCGCTGGCGCGTACCGAGCGGAAAAACGGGAAAGGCTATACCGGATTCGTGACCTGGTCCGCGCCCGATGTGACGCTGGAGCAGGACTTACAACGCCGCGATCTGACCATCAATGCGATTGCGCAGGATGAAAACGGCCGGCTGATTGACCCTTACCACGGCCAGCGTGATATCGCCCAGCGCCAGTTGCGGCATGTTTCTGACGCCTTCAATGAAGATCCGCTGCGGGTGTTACGCGTGGCGCGCTTCGCGGCGCGTTTCGCCCATCTCAACTTCCGTATTGCCGCCGAGACGCAGCAGTTGATGCAGCAGATGGTCAGCAGCGGCGAACTGGCCCATCTGACCGCTGAGCGGGTATGGAAAGAGACGGAAAAAGCGCTGACCAGCCGCAATCCGCAGGTCTATTTTCAGGTGCTGCGCGACTGTGGCGCGTTGCAGGTGCTGTTCCCGGAACTCGATAATCTGTTTGGCATTCCGGCGCCGGCGAAGTGGCATCCGGAGATCGACACCGGCGTGCATACCCTGATGACGCTGACCATGGCGGCCGCGCTTTCTGAATCAGTCGATGTGCGCTTCGCCACGTTGTTCCACGACGTCGGCAAGGCGCTGACGCCGCCTGAAAAATGGCCCAGCCATCACGGCCACGGCCTGGCGGGCGTGCCGCTGGTTGAGGCGATTTGCCAGCGTCTGCGGGTGCCTAATGCGATTCGCGATCTGGCGCTAATCGTCACCGAATTTCACGACATCGTGCATACCATTGAGCGCCAGTCGGCCGCCTCGCTGGTGGCGCTGTTTGATCGGATCGATGCCTGGCGCAAACCGCAACGCGTCGAGCAGATGGCGCTGACCAGCGAAGCCGATGCGCGCGGGCGTGCCGGTCTGGAAAGTATGGCGTATCCGCAGGGTGACTATCTGCGACGAGCGTTTGCGCTGGCGCAGGCGGTGCCGACCAAAGCGGTGATTGAGGCGGGCTTTAAAGGTGCAGAGGTGCGGGAGGAGTTAACGCGACGACGGATTGACGCCGTCGCGCAGGGTCTGGCTATACCGCAGCCTGACTAGCAGGCTGCGCTCGGTTTACATGAAGACCATGTAAACCGCTGCCGCCACGATAAAGCGGTAGATGGCGAATGAGACGAACGAGATACGCTTAATCAGCTCCAGGAAGGCTTTAATCGCGATCAGCGCCACCACAAAGGCGGTTACGAAGCCCACGGCGAACATCGGAAAGTCAGCCATGGTCAGGAAGCCGATGCTCTTGTACATATCCAGCACCGTCGCGCCCATCATCATTGGCACCGCCAGGATGAAGGAGAACTCAGAGGCCGCATAGCGGCTCACGCCCATCAGCATCCCGCCGGAAATGGTCGCGCCTGAACGAGAGAAGCCCGGCCACAACGCTAAGCACTGAAAGCAGCCAATCATAAACGCCTGACGATAGGTAATATCGTCGACGCCGACCGCTTTCGGCTGCTTCGGTTTGAGATACTCTGCCGCCAGCAGCAGCACGCCTCCCACCACCAGCGCATACATCACGTTGATCGGATTAAACAGCGTTTTGATCTGATCGTGCAGTACCAGCCCCACGACCACCGCTGGCACCATGCCCAGCAGAATGTGGATCAGTGATAAACGTCCGCTACCGACACCTTCATGTTTTACTTCACCGAAGTGGATACCGATCAGGCCAAACAGACGCCGCCAGAACATCACGACAACGGCCAGAATCGAGCCTAACTGGATAACCACCTCAAAGGTCTCTGCTTTCTCGCCCTCAAAGCCCAGCAGGTGACCCACTATAATCATGTGCCCTGTGGATGAGACCGGTAAAAATTCGGTCAGCCCTTCCACAACGCCCAGGATTGCAGCTACCCAAAGCTGATGAATATCTGCCATCAAATTTTTCCTCTATCCGTTTTAAAACCATTAAAAAGGCGCTAGCGCAAAGGCTATCGCCTGAAATCATGCCTGCATCAGCCTGAGTAAAACCTTAAGGTCTTAGGCCATTTCGCTTGCTCCAACGAAACGGCACTCGCTATGACAGACAGTAATTTGGTTTGGTTTCATTGTGATGGCAATCACATCGCATTTATTTAGGAATAGTCCCGCGCTCAATTCGCACGCCAACCTGCGCTGCCTGGGCGATAGCGCCCGGTTTGCTTACCTTTACGCGTACGCCAGGCGAATTGAAACGGTTCATCAACAGATCCGCGATTTCTTCAGCAACCCGCTCAACCAGCGCAAAACGACTGCCGGTCAGGTGCGTCAGAATCGCTTCAGAGACGTCGGCATAGCTGAGGCAATCGTTCACATTGTCGCTGCGCGCCGCCAGACGGTTATCCCACGCCATTTCGACATCGAGCACCAGCTTCTGCTGCATACCCTGTTCCCAGTCGTAAACGCCAATGGTGGTGAACACCGTGAGTTGTTCTATAAATACGATATCCATGATGATGGTCTCTGTTTTTGGCTAAGCCGGATACCACTTCCGGCGGATTATGCGTATTATCCACGGTTGATGAGATCAAAACGACCCAAAAGGTAACGGTACGGTGTTATGAGTGCTTTCGCGCCTGGTATGATTATTTTCGCGTATCTCTGCGGTTCGATTTCCAGTGCGATTCTGGTCTGCAAACTCGCTGGCCTGCCCGATCCCCGTACCCACGGTTCAGGCAACCCTGGCGCTACCAACGTGTTACGCCTTGGTGGTAAAGCGGCAGCAGCCTGCGTGCTGGTGTTTGATGTGCTGAAAGGGATGGTGCCGGTCTGGCTGGCGTATCTGCTGCATGTGACGCCACTGTTTCTGGGCCTGACGGCGATCGCGGCCTGCCTCGGTCATATCTATCCGGTGTTCTTCCAGTTCCGCGGTGGCAAAGGTGTCGCGACGGCTTTCGGGGCGATTGCGCCGATTGGCTGGGACTTAACCGGACTGGTGACCGGCACCTGGCTGCTCACCGTGCTGCTCAGCGGCTACTCATCGCTCGGCGCGATTGTCAGCGCGCTGATTGCTCCGTTCTACGTCTGGTGGTTTAAGCCCCAGTTCACCTTTCCGGTTTCGATGCTCTCCTGCCTGATCCTGTTACGCCATCACGACAATATTCAGCGTTTGTGGCGCGGTCAGGAAGGAAAGATCTGGAAGCGTAAGAAGAAATCGCAGGAATAAAAAAAGCCGGCTAAGCCGGCTTTTTTACCTTCAGATGGCGGGGAGTTCCGCCAGCGGCCAGCGTGGTCGTACGCTGACGCCTAATCCCCCGCGCGTTCCGCCTTTCAACCGCACCATGCCCGCATACGCGATCATCGCACCGTTATCGGTACAGAACTCAGGGCGCGCGTAAAATACTTCTCCGCCACGCTTCTGCATCATCACCGCCATCTGCTCACGCAGCGTCCGGTTGGCGCTGACGCCGCCGGCAATCACCAGACGTTTAAAACCGGTTTGATCCAGCGCGCGCTTGCATTTGATCGCCAGCGTGTCGACCACCGCATCTTCAAAGGCCCGGGCGATATCAGCGCGGGTCTGCGCGTCATCATCATTGGCGCGGATGGTGTTGGCGGCAAAGGTTTTCAGGCCCGAGAAGCTAAAGTCCAGCCCCGGACGATCGGTCATCGGACGCGGGAAGGTAAAGCGTCCTGCCGTTCCCTGCTGCGCCATCTTCGACAGCATCGGTCCGCCAGGATAATCCAGCCCGAGCAGCTTGGCAGTTTTGTCGAACGCCTCACCGGCCGCATCATCGATTGATTCGCCCAGCAATGCATATTCACCGATACCGGTGACGCTAATCAGCTGGGTATGCCCGCCCGATACCAGCAGCGCCACAAACGGAAATGCAGGCGGATTGTCTTCCAGCATCGGTGCCAGCAGGTGGCCTTCCATATGATGAACCGGCACCGCGGGCACTTTCCAGGCGAAGGCCAGCGCGCGGCCAATAGTGGCACCGACCAGCAGCGCGCCGACCAGGCCCGGACCGGCCGTATACGCCACCGCATCGATCTGATTCGGCGCTAACCCAGCCTGTTTCAGCGCCGCCTGAATTAACGGCACCGTTTTACGCACGTGGTCGCGTGATGCCAGTTCCGGCACCACACCGCCATAATCGGCGTGCAGTTTTACCTGGCTGTACAGCTGATTCGCCAGTAACCCGGCCTCATCGTCATAAATTGCGATGCCGGTTTCATCGCAGGACGTTTCAATACCCAGAATTCGCATTGCATCACCTCTTTCTCGCGGCGCGCAGTTTAGCACAGCAATTGTGCGGGCAGAGCGGGCAATCCCCGCAAAAAGTCATTTTCTGTCGGCTAAAGAGTACGCTATACTCCCGCCCCTGGAAAAACCGGCAGCCGCACAGGCAAACGCTCCTGTTGGTTTCAAATTATCCATGGTGCTTTACAAACCAACGCGAGTTGGAGTAAAATGCTGCACCATTTTGAAATGTGCTGGCGCCGCAGTCAGCAGCAAAAACCGAATTTTATCGAGGTGAGAGTTACATGCCGGTAATTAAAGTACGTGAAAACGAGCCATTTGACGTAGCATTGCGTCGCTTCAAGCGTTCCTGCGAAAAAGCAGGCGTTCTGGCTGAAGTTCGTCGTCGTGAGTTCTATGAAAAACCGACTACCGAACGTAAGCGCGCTAAAGCGTCTGCAGTTAAGCGTCACGCCAAGAAACTGGCTCGCGAAAACGCACGCCGCACTCGTCTGTACTAATTTCTTCTGGAGGTCCGCCTCCACCGCGTGTTAAACGCAGACAGAGTCAAGTAAAAGGCCGTGCTTTCCGAAAGGAAGCGCGGCTTGTTGCCGTTTATGAGCTGAAAATCTGGGGCGTATGGCTGGACGAATTCCACGCGTATTTATTAATGATTTACTTGCCCGCACGGATATCGTGGATCTGATCGATGCCCGCGTTAAGCTGAAAAAGCAGGGTAAGAATTTCCACGCGTGCTGTCCTTTCCATAATGAAAAAACGCCCTCTTTCACCGTAAACGGCGAAAAACAGTTCTATCACTGTTTCGGCTGTGGCGCACACGGCAACGCTATCGACTTTTTAATGAACTACGATCGTCTCGAGTTTGTTGAAAGTATCGAAGAGCTTGCCACTTCCCACGGTTTAGACGTGCCTTATGAAGCAGGCAGCGGGCCCAGCCAGATGGAACGCCATCAGCGCCAGAGCCTGTATCAGCTGATGGAGAACCTGAACGGTTTTTATCAGCAGGGCCTGCAGCAATCCAGTGCGCAGCCAGCACGCGACTATCTTGATCGTCGTGGTCTGAGCGCCGATATCATCAATCATTTCGCCATTGGTTACGCGCCTGCCGGCTGGGATAACGTTCTCAAACGGTTTGGTAAGCAGTCGGAAGACCGTGAGTCGTTGATGGAAGCTGGCATGCTGGTCAGCAATGATAAGGGTCGCACCTATGACCGGTTTCGCGACCGCGTCATGTTTCCGATTCGCGATAAGCGTGGCCGCGTCATTGGTTTTGGCGGACGGGTATTAGGCAACGATACGCCTAAGTATCTGAACTCGCCGGAAACACCTATTTTTCATAAAGGTCGTCAGCTTTACGGCCTGTATGAAGCACTAAAAAATCATCCGGAACCCGCCCGTTTACTGGTGGTCGAGGGATACATGGATGTGGTGGCACTGGCGCAGTACGGCATTGATTACGCCGTCGCCTCGCTGGGCACCTCAACCACGGCTGAGCATATTCAGCTACTGTTTCGCAGTACCGACAACGTGATTTGCTGTTACGACGGCGATCGCGCTGGCCGTGAAGCCGCCTGGCGTGCGCTTGAGACCGCATTACCTTACATGAATGATGGTCGTCAGCTACGCTTTATGTTTTTACCGGATGGCGAAGACCCGGATACGCTGGTGCGCAAAGAGGGCACAGCGGCTTTCGAAGCGAGGATGGAGCAGGCAATGCCGCTCTCTTCGTTTTTATTCGACAGTTTGCTGCCGCAGGTTGATCTGAGTTCACGCGACGGTAAAGCCCGCCTGAGTACGCTGGCTTTGCCGCTGATTTCGCAGATTCCTGGCGAAACCCTGCGTATTTATATGCGTCAGGAGCTGGGCAATAAGCTGGGTATCCTGGATGACAATCAGCTTGAAAAGCTGATGCCTAAGCTGGCCGCAAGCGGAACGGCGCCAGTTGCACCACCGCTTAAGCGAACCACGATGCGGGTGCTGGTCGCGCTGCTGATTCAGAACCCGCAGCTGGCCACCCTGGTGCCGTCGCTTGATGGGTTGTCTGAGTCAAAAATGCCGGGATTACCGCTATTTATCGAATTAGTGGGCCGTTGTAATGAGAATCCTGGATTGACCACCGGACAGCTACTAGAGTTATATCGCGGGACAAATTTTAGTCAGACGCTTGAAACTCTGGCGATCTGGAACCACATGATAGTAGATGAGGAAGCCGAAGCGGTGTTTCAGGACTCGCTGGCCAGCATCTACGATTCTGCTCTTGAAGAGCGCCTGGAGTTTTTGATTGCGCGCGAGCGCACCCAGGGATTGAGCGCCGATGAGCGCCGCGAGCTCTGGACACTGAGCCAGGCTTTTGCCAGAAAATAACCTTTTTTAATGATTTGTCCGTTCTGATGTATGAAAGGACAGATTAAGCGTTTTATGGCCGGAATGGCGAGTAAGCCAGGCCATTAGCACAAATTTTAAAGGCCGTCGGCGTCGCTGCCAGTCTGGTTATCGCCAGCGCACAGCCTCCGCAGCGTACTGAAGTACGTGAGGAAGGCGAGCACTGCCGGGGACCAGAATGGCGAGTAAGCCAGGCCATTAGCACCGAGTTTATACAAGCGGCTTAAGTGCCGAATACTGATGGGCAAAGCCCACGCCGCGACGAGGGCAGCGGCAAGAACTAAACGCCTTCACTGCTATTGTTGGCTCGCTGCCGACCGACACCAATCTAATTAACAGAAGTGTGGATACCGTCTTATGGAGCAAAACCCGCAGTCACAGCTTAAGCTTCTTGTCACCCGTGGTAAGGAGCAAGGCTATCTGACCTATGCTGAGGTCAATGACCATCTGCCGGAAGATATCGTCGACTCAGATCAGATCGAAGACATCATCCAGATGATTAACGACATGGGTATTCAGGTGGTTGAAGAAGCCCCGGATGCCGACGATCTGATGCTGAACGAAAACAGCTCCGATACTGACGAAGATGCCGCGGAAGCTGCAGCTCAGGTGTTATCCAGCGTTGAATCTGAAATTGGGCGTACTACCGACCCGGTCCGCATGTATATGCGTGAAATGGGTACCGTCGAACTGCTGACGCGCGAAGGCGAAATCGACATCGCGAAGCGTATTGAAGACGGTATCAATCAGGTTCAATGTTCCGTTGCTGAATACCCTGAGGCGATTACTTACCTGCTGGATCAGTACGACAAAGTTGAAGCAGGCGAATCACGCCTGTCCGATCTGATCACCGGTTTCGTCGATCCTAACGCGGAAGAAGATCTGGCCCCTACGGCAACGCACGTGGGCTCTGAGCTTTCTGAAGCCGATCGTGTTGACGATGAAGAAGAAGATGAAGAGAGCGACGATGACAGCTCCGACGACGATAACTCTATCGACCCGGAACTGGCGCGCGAGAAGTTTTCTGACCTGCGTAAGCAGTATGAAACCACCCGCAATGTGATTAAGAGCAAAGGCCGCAGCCACGCTGATGCCGTTGCCGAAATCCAGAACCTCTCTGACGTCTTCAAACAGTTCCGCCTGGTACCGAAGCAGTTCGATTACCTGGTGAACAACATGCGCGAAATGATGGAACGTGTCCGTACTCAGGAACGTTTGATCATGAAGCTGTGTATCGAACTGTGCAAAATGCCGAAGAAAAACTTCATTACCCTGTTCACCGGCAATGAAACCAACGAAAGCTGGTTCAAAGCGGCGCTGGCGATGAACAAGCCGTGGTCTGAAAAGCTGCTGGAAGTGCAGGATGACGTTATGCGTTCTCTGCAGAAACTGGCGCAGATCGAAGAAGAGACCGGCCTGACCATTGAGCAGGTAAAAGATATCAACCGTCGCATGTCGATCGGTGAAGCGAAAGCGCGTCGCGCGAAGAAAGAGATGGTGGAAGCAAACCTGCGTCTGGTTATTTCGATTGCGAAGAAATATACCAACCGTGGTCTGCAGTTCCTCGACCTGATTCAGGAAGGTAATATCGGCCTGATGAAAGCGGTTGATAAGTTTGAATATCGCCGTGGTTACAAATTCTCGACCTATGCGACCTGGTGGATCCGTCAGGCAATCACCCGCTCTATCGCTGACCAGGCACGTACCATCCGTATTCCGGTGCATATGATTGAGACCATCAACAAGCTCAACCGTATTTCGCGCCAGATGCTGCAGGAAATGGGCCGTGAACCGACGCCGGAAGAACTGGCTGAGCGTATGCTGATGCCAGAAGATAAGATTCGCAAAGTGCTGAAAATCGCTAAAGAGCCGATCTCAATGGAGACGCCGATTGGTGATGATGAAGATTCGCATCTGGGCGATTTTATCGAAGACACCACGCTGGAGCTGCCGCTGGACTCTGCTACCTCAGAAAGTCTGCGTTCTGCGACCCACGACGTGCTGGCTGGCCTGACCGCACGTGAAGCGAAAGTGCTGCGCATGCGTTTCGGCATCGACATGAACACTGACCATACGCTGGAAGAAGTGGGCAAACAGTTCGACGTGACGCGTGAGCGTATTCGTCAGATTGAAGCCAAAGCACTGCGTAAACTGCGCCATCCGAGCCGTTCGGAAGTGCTGCGCAGCTTCCTCGACGATTAAGTCAGACAAAAACCCCGGCACGCCGGGGTTTTTTATGTCTGTCGTTTAGCAATAACCGCCCTGCCCTGCTGTTACCGTCGGTTTTAACCCGCCTGCAATGCGTTATGGAGCTGTCGATAGGCTTCAACCATCTCATCCAGTGAAGCGCGATTCAGTCCACTGGGATTCGGCAGTACCCACACCGCCGTTTTACCGATCGCTATCGGCTGTTTACCCCATTCCACTTTGCTCTGCTGAAAGGCGCGCCGGAAGGCATCTTTACCCAGAATCGCCAGGGCCGCGGGCTGGTAATGCAGCACCTTTTCAATCAGGCGCTTGCCGCCATCGCGTAATTCATCCGGCGCTAACTCACTCGCCTGCACGGTTGGACGCTCAACCAGCATGGTGATGCCACATCCCGTCTCGGTTAACCGCTGCTCCTCTTCCGGTTTAAGCAGCTGTTGAGTAAAACCGGCCAGATGGATCACTTTCCAGAAGCGATTGCCGGGATGGGCAAAGTGATAGCCCTGATGTGCGGTTGACTGACCCGGATTAATGCCACAGAACAGGACGTTCAGATTGGCGCTGATGATGTCGCGGATACTGTGCTCAATCATGCTGCCACCAGTCCGGCGCGCTGCTTCAGGGCGTCACGGCTGCGCTGTAACAGCTGACCGGCATGCTTCGCGTCCGGGCAGGCACGCGCCAGCGCCAGCGCCCCGACCATCTCGGCCTGCATACTGGATGCCAGCGCATCCGCATCTTCACGCTCCAGCTCGCGCAGCAGCTGCGCCAGGCCGTCATGCAGCGCATCGATACCCTGCGTAAAAATAGAGCGGGTCTGTTCAGGCAGATGCGCGACTTCGCTCACCAGCGCAGCGATTGGGCATCCTTCCGCTGGGGTATTGCGATGCGTCTCGGAAAGGTAGGTATCAATAAATCCGGCTAACCGTTGGCCTGGCTGGGTCACCTGATCCGCTGGCGCAAAACTGCCCGCCTCGGCAAACATATGCTTAAGCACCTCCTGTACCAGTTCCTCGCGTGAGGCAAAATGCGCATAAAAGCCGCCGTGCGTCAGGCCAACCCGCTTCATCAGAGCCGCCACACCAATGCCCTCGGTGCCGGTTTCACGCATAACTCGCGCAGCCTCACTCAGGATACGCTGCCGCGTATGCGCTTTGCTGGTCTGCTTCTCCATATCCTCTCCTGCGGTTTCAGATGCGTTGCTTCTGGCTATTATAGTAATTATTACGCTCATCATATTCCAGCTTGACGGCGCATATGATGGTCGTCATATTGGTGTGAATTATGACGACCATCATACGAGGAGTAAATTATGTCAACATCAGGTACGGCGTTAATAACCGGTGCGTCCAGCGGCATCGGCGCAACTTATGCAAAACGACTGGCTGCACGCGGTTACGATCTGATTCTGGTGGCACGCGACGAATCGCGTCTGAACCAGCTGGCGGCGCTACTGAGTGAGCAGCACGCTATTCAGGTTAAGGTGTTGGCTGCTGATTTAACCAGTGAACAGGATGTGCAGCGGGTAGAGTCTGAACTGGTCACTAATGCCAGCATTACACTGCTGCTGAACAACGCGGGTATGAGCGTGGAGGGAGAGTTCCTTGAGGCGGACATCAACCGCATCAATACCATGCTGACGTTAAATATCGTGACGCCCACCCGGCTGGCGCAGGCCGCTGCCCGGGTCTTCAAAGCGCGTGGCAACGGCATCATTATTAATATTGCCTCGGTGCTGGCACTGGTGCATGAGATGTTCAACGGTGCCTACAATGCCACTAAATCTTACGTACTGACGCTAACGCGTGCGATGCAGCGTGAGCTTGCTGACAGCGGTGTGCAGGTGCAGGCAGTGCTGCCTGGCGCAACCCGTACCGAGATTTTTGACCGTGCCGGCCAGCCGATCAACACCATCCCTGCCGAAATGCTGATGGAAGTCGATGAAATGGTCGATGCGGCGCTGGCGGGCCTCGACAACAAGGAAGCGGTAACGATTCCACCGCTGGAAGATCTGCAGATGTGGCAGGATTACGATCGCGCACGCGGCACTATGGTGCCTCACCTGTCGCGTAATAAATCCGCTACGCGCTACCACCAGAGCTGATTCCGCTACCCGTCAGGGCGTTTTTGATGAGGGTACGGCGGCATCCTGCCGTACCAGTTTGAGACCCTGTTACGGTTTATCAGGATATTTGTTATAGAAATCAGCAATTAAAAGCTTGCTGCTTATTTCAGCAACCGGTGGCTGAGTGCTGGATCGCTCAGAAGAGATACTTTATAATCCCCGCTCCGCTGGCCCCTTAGCTCAGTGGTTAGAGCAGGCGACTCATAATCGCTTGGTCGCTGGTTCAAACCCAGCAGGGGCCACCAAATTTAAGTTGTTAAATCAGCGTATTAGAGCCACCTTTGAGGTGGCTTTTTTGCTTTCTGACTATGGATGTGGCGATAAAGTGGCGGCGCTGTTTAAGCTGGTATCAAGCAAAGCGCCAGTCTGAGGTCGGATTTGGGTTCGCAAAATAAATCCTGAATGTCACCCAGCTATTTATTTTGCTGCTGAAATAATACGCTCAGTAAGAACTCTACCAGGATAGATTGCAATACCGGGTGAAGTTAATGTCTTCAGGATTGCTAGCAAACTTTATGGTGAACCTTCAGACGCTTAAATTGTGTTTTTTCAGGCACCAGCTTTAGCCGGTTGCGCGTGTCGGATTACGCCTGATCGTAATCCCGGCTTCAGCCTCAAGGAGCAGGCTTTCTGCTCCAGAAACCGAATCACTGGCCTTTCAGCTGCACACCTCAAATTAGATCTGGCAATATCAAATGAACCAGCTTGAGTGTGTTGATTTCAACCGTCTGCCGGCGTCAATACAGTCAATAACATTGACTGTTTCAGGCGGGGCAATGACCGCAGGGAAAAGGCTTGCTGACGGAAACTCACCCCTGAAACATGCTCTGCCAGCAATAACGAACGATGACTGACTCTCTGCAGACGGGTTATCCAATAAGTAATAGACAAGAGAATTTGTCATCGCTGTTAATTATATCAATCGCAGTGTCCATGCGATCATTAATGTTTTCATCGTGCATCGTATAAGCTGAAAGGCTCGCGAGGGTTTTCATCACGGCCTTCTGGTCGATATCTTCCTGCATCGATTTTACGCTAAGTACGGTTTTCATATAGAAAAAATCCAGAACAATGCGATACAACTGATGCATGATGGTCGCCATACTGTTAGCGGGAAAATAAGTGCTATAAAGTTTACACAGCAGGTAGTTTCGTAATACATAGGGCTCTGACAGACATGATTCCCTGCATAACATTTGCCACTGCTGGTTGATTTTTTCGAATTTGGCATCAAGTATACTGGGATCATTTTGGTTTGCGTATCCCAAATATTCCATAACGGCTTGATGTTCATTAATAATGAACCTGTCTCGTGTAGAATTTTTAGCGAAAAATTTGCCCATTGCGGATAGCGCCAGATACCGTATTGCGTTTGCACGGGTTAGATTGCCTGGTCCCAGCAAAGATATACCGCCTTGTAACTCTGCCAGCAATGCTTCATAGACGTTTTCAACATCGGTTAAATGATTCTGCAAATCGAAGTTGATACTTTGCAGATATAAAATAAATTGTGTCAGCGCCATTAAATTCTCTTCAATTTTAACAGCAGGCGACTTTATTAAATTCCAGGCAAAAAGATGGACCACTTTTTCGGCCTGCGTGACCGATGGGCGTTGTTCAACAAGGTGAGTTTCATACTCTGTCAGTTGTCTTTCCTCCTGCTGTACCACCATCGCATCCGGATCAAAAAGTACAAGCCGAACGACTTCCGGGCATGAGAGCGACATAATATGGCGAGTCTGATCATAAAAACATTTTCTAATCCGTGGGTAAGAACTGCAGGTATACGATAGCGCACTCTCGCCTAGATCCTGGTGTACCATACACAGCTTATTTTCATTAAGGAACGGACACTCCCCCTTTTCATTCATCTTAATAATTGAGTAATCATTCTCCCCTTTATTCCTGAGAATAAGGTTTTCCTTCGCTATCTTTGAAATTTTGGAATGTGAAGATGAGATATATTTTTGATGCGTTTTTTCATCAATAATTACGGCCCAACCCCTACAGCACAATATTAAGCACTCTGGCCCTACACACTGAAACCTGTTGAAGAAAGCGGGTATGATGATTTTATGAAGTTGCATAGCGAATTTGTCATTATATAAAAAACAGAAAATATCATGACATCGGTGATTTTCTAAAGCGACATAACCTCACATTACATTTCGTAATTATCAGAATAAAAGGCATAACAAAATTCACGCGAACCGTTTTAACATCGGCTACAAGAATTGCATAACACGCAACAATCTCTTTAGCGCAGGTTAAATTCAGCATATATCTCCAGATCTTTCAATAATTTAGAAAAAAACGACTCTTATTTTATGCCGCCAGATCAGGTTTTCCCGCCTGTTTAAACCGGGTGCTTCCAGCAAATTATTTCCAGATAAGTTTTTCGTGTCGGCGTTCAAAATGCACAATGTGATGACTTTTCCGTACTGTTCTTGTCATGCATAACAGGCATCACAGCGGCCGCCGACACCTTTCCCGGCCGGCTGGTTGAGAACACACCTGCTGGCCGGGAAGTGAATATTAACGCATAAACAATCCGGCTGGGATTTGCAACCCAGCATCAGATAAACTGACTAATCAGCATCACCATCCCCAGCCCGACTACCGAGTTAATTAATTCCAGTAATCCCCAGGTTTTAAAGGTGTCCTTCATCGAGATGCCAAACGTCTCTTTAAACAGCAAAAAGCCGCCGTCATACATCAAGGTAATTGTGTTACTGCCACAGGCGACAGCAAGCACCATTAAGGCGGGATTGAGATCGAAGGCGCCAATCATCGGCGCGACAATGCCGGCGGAGGTGATTGCGGCAACTGCGCCTTGCCCGGTAAGAATGCGGATAACGGCAGTGATTAACCAGGCGATAATAAAGGGCGAGAACGGAACGTGGCTCATCAGCTGAACAATGCTGTCGCCAACATCAGAATCGATAATCACCTGCTTCAGAATGCCGCCGGCGCTGATGACAAAAAGCACATTGGCAATCTGAGAAATCGACTTTGAGACATGCTGCGTAATGCCATCTGCCGTCATGCCGCGTTTAACACCGAGAAACCAAATCGCGGTAAAGGTCGCCAGTAGCATGCTGATTTCTGCGCTGCCAAGTAATTTGCACACCTGGGTGAGGATCGACGCTTCACCCGCCAGCGGCCTGACCACCGAAGCCAGAATCATCAGGATGGCCGGAATCAACGGGATCAGGATACTGATTTTAAACGAGGGAAGCTGCTGCGAATCGATTTCCTCAATCGGCTTAATAACTGAGTTTAGCGGGATGCGATTTATCCCTGGCAGAAACTTCGGTAATAAAATACCGGCACAGTATAAGGCGGGCAAAATTACCACTACGCCATAAAGATAAACCTGGACGATATCGGCATTGAACGCACTGATTAAGGCAATCGGGCCAGGCTGTGGGGGGAACAGGCTGTGTCCCATCGTGGCCCCCACTACCGTCGGGATCACCAGCTTCATGTAAGGAATGTTGGCTTTTACCGCGATGTTCATCACTAATGGCATGGCAATCAGGAATGCGACTTCATAAAACATTGCGATGCCGAATATCACCCCTATAAACATCAGGCCGATGGAGAGATAGCGGGTGCCACAATGGCGTATAACGGTATCGGCAATTTGCTGGCTGGCCCCTGATTCCGTCATGAATTTTCCAATGATCGCGCCGAATATAATAATCAGCGCGAGGTGGCCCATAATGCTACCAATCCCCTGCTGAATAACCGTAACCACTTTTTCTAACGGAATGCCGACCATAATGGCGACAAATATTCCGGCAATCAGTAAAGAAAATATATTATGGACTTTATATTTCAGGTTAAGCACAACCAGGATAACAATTCCTGCCAGCACCCAAAAAAGTGATAAAAAAGGTAGCATATAGAGCCTCAAGATAGTGACAGGATGAGAATATTTTTAAACTGAAATTTTGAACAGAACATCGCTGAAAGTTACTTCATTTATCTGTTACCTTTGCGATAACCTCTATCCGTCCGTTTAATTACTCGCTCACTGTAATCATCATCATCACAAACAATAACCCAATGAAATTAAGGTCTGAATTATGAATAGTGACTGTTCCTCATCATCAATCGCGTAAAGCGGACAAGGTAAAAGTGGTATCTAAGCCCGGGATGTGTTGTCGCAAGGTGGTGGTTTCTGTTCACAAAAACCGCACTACCATTCTAGTATATTTAAATCTTTATGATATGAATTTGACGGCGCTCACACGGTTGAAAATTGCAACATCGCTCTACCGCTGGGATTATTTAATAATGTTTTCGGCTGGCCGATTGGCTATATCAGATGGCTTCTCAACCACCGTTTAAATATGACAGTCAGGCCATCAGAGTGAAAAATTCATAAGACGTTAGCTTCTTCCTACCTGGTGGTCAGCAGCGAGATCTTAAGGCCAGGCAGAGTGTTACGGTAACCCCTTATCTCAAGCGGATGATGAGGCATTTCTTACCAACGGCGATCGCTGGGATCGGCAGTCAGTCCGTTTCCGCCACTAAGATAAAACCCGACATGCCGGAAAACCGCCCATTCTGTGTCTGACGCCGGACAGGCTTCAGCAGCCTGAGGTTTCACTGTCTTAAGCAGCAGCGCCGCATAAATTCCCGCCTTAGCGCCTCTTCGGGTTGGCTAGTCCGCCATCCATCCTGTTATTTTTTGTGCCTGCCCCTTCCCAGCCAACATTCTGCCGCGCTGCCCTGTTTTCATCGGAGAACTGCGTGCTATCTTGTGGTTTTGATTTTTCAGCAGGCAGAAATTGATGACAAAGTTGCGGGTAGGGATCGTGTTTGGCGGCAAATCGGCTGAGCATGAAGTGTCGTTGCAGTCGGCCAAAAATATTCTCGATGCGATCGACAAAACCAGGTTTGAGGTAGTGTTGCTGGGTATCGATAAGCAGGGGCACTGGCGTCTTAATGATGCTTCGGACTTCTTACTGAATGCTGAAAATCCGGCTCTGATTGCCCTGAATCGCGCGGCTGAAGATGTCGCGCTGGTGCCCGGCAACCAGCAGCAACCGCTGATTACCCGTCGCGATGCGCATCCGCTGTCGCAGATCGATGTGATTTTCCCGATTGTACACGGCACGCTGGGCGAGGATGGTTCTCTGCAGGGTTTACTGCGCATGGCCTCGCTGCCGTTTGTCGGTTCTGACGTGCTGGGCTCTGCGGTCAGCATGGATAAAGACTTTACCAAGCGCCTGTTACGCGATGCCGGCCTGAAAGTCGCCCCGTGGCTGAGCGTCACCCAGTCTCAGCGCGCCACACTGGATGCCGACGCGGTGATCGCCCGCCTTGGCCTGCCGCTGTTTATCAAACCTGCCAATCAGGGCTCCTCGGTTGGCGTCAGCAAAGTCGACAGTGCGGACGCCTTTGAGGCGGCGCTGGAACTGGCCTTTACCTTTGACCGTAAAGTGCTGATTGAAACCGGGATAAAAGGTCGCGAGATCGAGTGTGCCGTGCTGGGAAATGATGCCCCGCAGGCCAGCCCCTGCGGCGAGATCGTGGTGCATGATGCGTTCTACTCTTATGACACCAAATACATCTCTGAAACTGGCGCGCAGACGGTGGTACCAGCGGCGATTCCTGCGGCGGTCAGCGAGGCGATTCGTGAGGTTGCCATCAGGGCGTTTAGTGCGCTGGAGTGTTTCGGTATGGCACGGGTCGATGTGTTCCTGACCGATGAAGGCGAGATTATCGTCAACGAAGTCAACACCCTGCCCGGCTTCACCAATATCAGCATGTATCCCAAACTGTGGCAGGCAGCCGGACTCAGCTATCAGGATCTGATTACCCGTCTGATCGAGCTGGCATTGGAACGTCACCAGCAGGCCAGCAGCCTGAAAAGCAGCGTCAGCTAATCGCTCTCAGCGACGTGGTTTCAGGCCACGTCGCTGGTAATGGCGCGATGATTAACCGGCGAGGTCTGATTACGGCCATTGCGTTTCGACAGATAGAGGTTTTTATCGGCTGCCGAAATCAACCGGTTAATCATCCGTGGCCAGTCACTCGCATCGCCAGCGCTGCCATGAGCCAGCCCTGAACTGACCGTCACCGTGACCGTACTGCCCTGCAGCCAGAATTTCTCTTTCGCGATTGTCTGACGAATCGACTCGGCGAGAAAATAGAGCGCTTCCGGATCCTGATCAAACAGCACCACCACAAACTCTTCCCCGCCAAACCGGCAGATACGCCCTTTTTTGCCCACCACCCGCTGCATACGGCGGGCGATCTCTTCCAGTACGCTGTCGCCAGCATCATGACCAAAATTGTCATTAATGGTTTTGAAATAGTCGACATCCAGCAGGATCACACCGGCTTTACGCGACGGGCTGAACGGTTCGGTTCGAAGACTCTCATACAGACCGGATCGCGATAGCAGCTGGGTCAGGAAATCGTAATTGGCCCGCAGCGCGAGTCGCTGATTGAGCTGACGGATCGCATCCATGCTCGCGGCCACAATCAGCGGGCTGATGGCAATTGTCGCTACGCCCAGCCGCGCCGAGGTCAGATGGCTGATCGGCAGCAGATTATCATTGCCCTGAATGTTCATCACGCCGTGAGAAACCAGAATGATCTCGGTGATGCCGGTCAGTAAAATCACCAGGCTGGTGAGGGTCATCGGCAATACGATAGCGCACCAGACCAGCGCCGGTACCGGGAACGTCAGGCTGCCCGCGCCGCCCATCATCGCACCGACCACCAGCGAAAAGACCACCGCGATCACCGGTGAAAGCTTACGGACCTGCAACAGCTGACGTGGCGACAGGGTTCGCCAGTCGCGCGTCAGTAAGAACGGCAACAGCATCAGCCCGGTTGAGAACTGTTCACTGAACCAGTCGCCCCAGGCGGTCGCCAGCGCCGCATCAAAATTGGCCTGCTGCGCCAGTGCCCCCCAGGCCGCACAGACCAGCGCCGCCAGCAGGCAGGCCGGGAAAATGCGTAACACGCTGGTGATGCGTTCGCTGCCGGAGTCATGCTGGAGATGCTTCACCAGCAACGATACGGCGACCAGAATAAACAGCAGGTTGGCAACGTTGAGAGTAAAGGCTGCCAGCGTCCAGCCGGAAAAAACCGCATCGTTAAACACCATTGCGCTAAAGCAGGTGAAATAATAGCGAGCCTGATGCAGGAAAGGGTTGCGGACAATCATTCCGGCAACGATCGCATTGACCGGCCAGAACAGCGACAGCTCCTGTGGAATGCGCAGATGCCCACCGATAAAGCAGAACAGCAAGGTAATCAAAAACAGCGAGAGTGCATTTTTTTTAACATTGTGTTCTTCAAACAGCTTAACGTGCATACATCCGGACCTTGTCGCAGAGAGACGGGCTGTCCACGCCAACCTGAAATGGGCGTGGCGTCAGAATGATTTAATCCTGGGCGCCACCAAAGTCATCCTGCGATAAAACCACTATTCATGGGCTAACTTTGAAATCAGCGGGCAAATTGCCCCCTTACAGGTGAAACACGTCAGGCGGCAGCGGGAATGGGGCCAATTATGCCCCGTAAATAAAAAAACCGGATATCCGAGATATCCGATTTTTGCTGCTCTGACGTGTTAACCGTTGCGCTTAAGGCTATTTTACCGCAACCGGCCACTGACTGAGGCGAATTCCGCGTTTATCTGCATTATCGCCAAAATCCTTCAGCACCGCTTTGACATCCGGATCGATATATTCGGCGTTGTCGTTATCAACGATCACCACGCTGTTCTCGGGGATCTCATCCAGCAGCCCCTGCAGCTTCGGGTTATGCATAAAGGTCAGGTTCTGCTGAAAGCGCAGCACGTAGTGGTCGTCGTAACGGGTGAGCTGCAGCGCGTTGCGATGACTTTTGTAGATGCTATAGAGGATCTGCGTGGCGATACCGATACCAATACCGACCAGCATTCCCAGGGTAATAATACCCACGATGGTGGCGAGGAACGGCACGTACTGCTGAGCGCCCATGCGGAACTGTTCCACAAACAGACGCGGCGTTGCCAGCTTGTAGCCGGTATAGAGCAGCACTGCCGCCAGGCTGGCCAGTGGAATGGCGTTCAGCATCTCGCTAAACCACATCCCGCAAATCAGCAGCAGTACGCCGTGAATGAAAATCGACAGTTTGGTTTGTGCGCCCGCGCTGACGTTCACTGAACTGCGGACGATCACCGCGGTAATCGGCATTGCGCCCAGAAAGCCGGCGGCCAGGTTACCGATCCCCTGGGCAAACATCTCTCTATTTGGCGAAGGTGCCGGCGTCTGTGGACGAAGCTTTTTCAGCGCTTCCTGACTCAGCAAGGTCTCCAGGCTGGCCACCAGCGCTAAGGTCAGCGCCACCACCCATACCTGCGGGTTTTGCCACGCCATCCAGTCTGGCGTCTCCAGTTCCGCCACCAGCGCAGAGACGCTGTCAAACGCCGGCAGTGAGATGCGCGCCAGCCCACCCGCCATCTCAGGATAGAGGCGCCCGCCCACTACCGTCGCCAGACAGCCAATCAGCACGGCAATCAGCGGCCCCGGGATCCACGCCAGCGCCTTGATGCGTTTCACCGGCGCGGTGGTCCACAAACACAGGATAGCCAATCCGATGCCCGCCACCAGCATCGCCGGCAGCGAGAAAGTCATCTCGCCTGTGACCAGCGAAATCAGTTCGGCATCTCCTGCCGCGCCCAGCGCGACCGGAATCTGCTGCATGATCAGTAACAGGCCAATCGCTGCCAGCATGCCTTTAATCACGCTACCCGGCACCAGCGAGATAAACCGTCCGGCGCGCATCAGGCCAAACAGGCATTGCAAGGCACCGGCGATAATCAGCGCGGTGAGAAAGGCGGAAAAGCTGCCGAGCGAGGCCATCGAGGCCACCACAATTGTGACCAGACCGGCCGCCGGGCCGCTGACGGCAAACCGTGACGGACTCAGGGAAGTGACGACCAGGCCGCCAATCACCCCGGTCAGCAGGCCGGCAAACGGCGGTAATCCGCTGGCTTGCGCAATGCCAAGACAGAGCGGCAAAGCGACCAGGAAAACCACCAGACCCGCTGGGATATCACGGCGTAGGGTATCGAGATTCATGGTGAAGGTTCCTCTGCAGATTGCTGAATCAACTCTTTGAGATGGCCGGTGCGCAGGTCATAAACACAACCAAACACCTCCAGTGGCTGGCCCGATTGCCAGATTTGCCGGACCGGTTCGGTTTTCACCAGTCGGGCGAATTGTGCCTTGACGTTGGCCTCAACCAGGCGGTCAAGCAGATCGCTCTGGCTCTCTTCGGCTGCGGGAGTTTCCGCCAGGCCAGCCTCAATCGCCTGCCGCAGTGTGCTGATACGGCGCGCCAGCGCCGAGTCCTGATGTTCCAGTACGCTGCCGGGCAGATTCAGCGCGGCCTCTACGCCACCGCAGCCATAGTGGCCGCTTAATACAATCCGTTTCACACCGAGAAAGAAGAGCGCGTATTGCAATACGCTGAGCAAATTGTCGTCATCCTCAACCACCATATTGGCGATATTGCGATGCACAAAAAGTTCGCCAGGATGGGAGCCGGTTAACACCTCTGCCGGTACGCGACTGTCCGAGCAGCCAATCCATAATGAGTGAGGCTTTTGTTGATGCAGGAATTTTTCAAAATAATTCGGGTTACGCTGGCGGCGCTGTAATGCCCAACTGCGATTTTTCGCTAATAAGGGTTTAAGTGTCGTCACAATCATCTTCTCTCTACTACCGGGAGGTCGCATCCCGGCCAACCACGAAGTGTATCGACTCACAAATAAAGCGCGAGCCGTCAGTGAAATAAGAAGCCAGTCACAGAAAAAGGTTATAGACGCTAATCATTACTAATGCACGACCCATATTCTGGCGTGCCATCAGGCGTGACTTTTTGTCAACAATATGTCAGTTACGGTCAATGACCAGTAAATTTAATTAAGCGCGACGGGACTGAATAAAATAGCGATTAAGATATTTAATCTATTAAAATCAATTAACTAAAATTAAAACGTTAAATAACTAAAGTTACCCATGACAAATAAATACAATTACTTTTAGCGGGGGTAAATACTGCCATACCAGACGGCTGGCTATTTACCAGGAATACTCTTAATTATGAAAATTAACCATTAGCATAATTCACCGCCTTTAAGCCTGACAGGCAGTGAAACGTGCCGGGTTTAATATAAGAATGGAGCAAGAGATGATTTATTTAATTTGCAGCAAAATAGTGACACATGAAAGTAAATCAGGACCGTTTGTTAACAGAGCCTGAACAGGTCAGGCTCTTTTTCTTGACGAATTATTTACCGTTCCAGCTTTGCAGCCGTGATTCCCGCACCGACAGTTGCTGTTCCGGCGTCAGTTTATTGTAATTTTCCGCCATTCCGCTCTCCCAGTCGCCATACAGAGGATTAGGCAGCACGATAAACTGCGTGCCGAACTGCTGATGGTTCAGGTTCACAAAATCACGACGCTGCTGATTGCCCTGATGCCAGGTCGCACCGCCAAAGTCGTTAAGGTTATCGCCGACGTACAGCACCACGTTGTAGCCTTCATTTTTGATGGCATCGAAACGCGCCTGTTTGTTCGAGCTGTCGGTGTTCAGGCGGACCGTTTTGTCGCTGACGTTGGGAAAGCCCAGCTGCTGCATATTGGCAACCGTTGCGGCGTAGTCCTGCTGATCGCGATTCGACACATAGAACAGCGTGCCACCGTGCTGAGTGACATAACGCGCAAACTCCAGCGCGCCCGGCACCGCTTTAGCCTGTCGTGCCTGAGTCCAGGCCGACCAGCTTTTACTGCTGAACGGCTGGCCGTTCTTCGCCTGCCAGGCGCTGTATGCGCTGTTATCCAGCATGGTTTCATCCAGATCGACAATCACCGCTTTAGGTTTGCCGGTCAGTGACGGTGCCTGGTCAAACGCGAGGCGCGCGCTGTTAAAGGCTTGCCAGGTCAGGGCCTGATATTCGCCTGACTGCTGGAACCAGTTCACCGCCAGCACCGATTGCTGGCCGAGCTGCTGTTGTGCCGTCGGGTGCGACGACGTTGCGCAGCCGGTTAACAGCAGCGCAACCAGTCCGGACGCGGCGAGTTTTGCTGAGGTTTTCATCATGTCATCCTTAAGGTGAGAAAGGTCGGGGTGGGAAAGCTTCAAAAATGTAGCAGTTAACGTAAGCTGTGGGGAGCTCAACGCACGCCGTTATGACAGGAGATTCTTATGGCCGTGACCCCGCGCTCAACCTTGCTCGACTCGCTCGACTGGCTGGATTACGCCTTTCAGGCGGCTGGCGATCCCCCGCCTGCCGATGCAGCTTATGGCCATCAGCGTCATAGCGCCACCGTGGTGACCGATATTGAAAATACGCCGCCAAAAAGCTGCGAGTCAGATGGCATCATCAGCACCGGCAGCCGCCCGGTTGCGGTCTACACCGCTGATTGCTTACCGGTGCTGTTCGCCGATTCGCAGTGTAAAACCGTGGCGGCGGTGCATGCCGGGCTGAAGGGCACGCTGGCGGGCGTCCTGACCCGTGCGGTAGAAAAGCTACAGCAACAGGGTAGCGATCCACGAAACCTGACGGTGGCCATCGGTCCGGCAATGGGCCCCTGCTGTTACGAACTGGCCGAACCGCAGCTGGCTGAGATGCAGCAGCGCCCGTCCCTTGCTGGCTGGCTGCGCTGGCAGCACAACCAGCCGATCAACCCACTGGCACAGCGTCCGCAGGCGAACGCCCGGCAGCAGGGCGTCTGGTTTGATCTGCCGGCGCTGGCGACGCAGATGCTGATACAGAGCGGCGTGCCGCCGCAGCAGATAGAAAACGTCAACGTCTGTACCTACTGCGTGGCGGAGAGCGGCTCGAGCTATCGCCACAATACCCACTTCGGCAACGGCTATCATTCCCGCTACTCGTGGATCCGGTGTCGTTAATCGCACGGCTGGCACGGGCGAAGTTGCCCGGCCCGGCCCGTCGCCGGGTCAGATGTTTTTGATTTCACTCACACCCTGACACTGTTTCACTTTTTTTTAACCCGGAAGCCGCTAGAGTTGACTCATCCGACCACTTCGCAGTGAGTGATTATGACCCAGCTCAATCCACACTATCCCGCGCTGTTTACGCCGCTGGACCTTGGCTTTACCCAACTTAAAAACCGTTTTCTGATGGGGTCGATGCACACCGGACTGGAGGAACATCCGCAGGGTGCTGCGCGGCTGGCCGCGTTCTATGGCGAACGGGCGCGTGAGGGAGTGGCGCTGATCGTCACCGGCGGCATCGCTCCGAATCCACAAGGCGTGACAACCGCACACGGCGCAATGCTCACCGACGCGTCACAGTGTGCCTGGCACCGGCCGATTACCGCCGCCGTGCACCAGCATCAGGGGAAAATCGCGTTGCAGATCCTGCATACTGGTCGTTACAGCTATCAACCGGATCTGGTCGCGCCCTCGGCTCGCCAGGCCCCGATTAATCCGTTTACGCCTCAGGCGATGAGCGATGCCGATATCGAACAGACCATTGCGGATTTTGCCCGCTGCGCCCGACTGGCGCAGCAGGCAGGATACGATGGCGTGGAGATCATGGGTTCGGAAGGCTATCTGATTAACCAGTTTCTGGTTAAGCATACCAATCAGCGCACCGATCGCTGGGGCGGTGACTTCCGCCAGCGTATGCAGTTCGCCCTGGCGATCACCCGCGCGGTCCGTGCCGCCACGGGCGAGGCCTTTATCATTATTTTCCGCCTGTCGATGCTGGATCTGATCAAAGACGGCAGCACGCTGGAAGAGACGTTGCAGCTGGCGGCCGAGCTGGAGCAGTGTGGCGTGACGCTGTTCAACACCGGCATTGGCTGGCATGAGGCGCGCATTCCGACCATCGCCACCTGCGTGCCGCGTGCGGCGTTTGCCTGGGTGACGCAGCGCCTGCGTGAGCAGGTGAAGGTGCCGGTGATCGCCACCAACCGTATTAATCACCCCGCCGTTGCCGAGCAGCTGTTGCAGTCAGGCTGCGCCGATATGGTGTCGATGGCGCGCCCTTTTCTGGCCGATGCCGCCTTTGTCAGTAAAGCGCAGCGCGGCGACGATAACAGCATCAATACCTGTATTGCCTGTAATCAGGCCTGCCTCGACCAGGTTTTTGCCGGCAAGATCACCTCATGCCTGGTCAATCCTCGCGCCTGCCATGAGTCACTGATGCCGGTGGTCGCCACCACCGCGCCACGCCGTCTGGCGGTGGTCGGAGCCGGTCCCGCCGGAATGGCGTTTGCACTGCAGGCGGCGCAGCGCGGCCATCAGGTGACGCTTTACGATGCCGCGCCCGATATTGGCGGCCAGTTTAATATTGCCCGGCAGATCCCCGGTAAAGCGGAGTTCAGCGAAACGCTGCGCTATTTCCGCCATCAGCTGGCGGCGGCAGGCGTAAAGGTGATCACCGGCTGTCAGGTCGGGGCTGACCAGCTCAGCGCGGCCGATGAAGTGATCCTGGCGACCGGCATTCAGCCGCGCACCCCGGCGATCCCCGGCATCGAC
>MIEI01000004.1 GCA_002095305.1 Pantoea brenneri | reverse complement strand
CTCTGGCTCTGGCTCTGGCTCTGGCTCTGGCTCTGGCTCTGGCTCTGGCAGAGCAGCAGTACCGTCTTCAACCAGCTCTGCATAGCCTTTTTTAATCAACTCGCGGCCATGCTGCTCGTCGGTCTCAATGGTATTGCCTTCGGACACGACCGTGCCGCCGAAGTAATTCGGTTTAATCAAAAGCAGTTTCATAAGTAACTCCCGGAAAGGCGGCCCGGAGGCCGCCGTTGCTGTTACGCAGCTGCAGCAGGTGCGGTGAAGGAACCGTAAACGAACGCTTCAGGACGCTTAACGGCCAGCGCCAGACGTTCCTCACAGCGGATTGAGATCATGTTTTTCTCAAAGTCGTCGGCGTTTTCAGTGGAGATAACCACGTTGGCATCTTCGCGATCGAAAATCTGCGCACCGGCATTAAATGCGCCGGTCAGGAATTTACCCTGGAACGCAGCCGCTTCGGTCGCGACAACCGGCAGACCCCACAGGGTAGGACCAGTCAGCGCTGCCGGGTTCGCCAGAATGTAACGACCCAGCGAGTCCTTAGTCAGCTCGATCTTCGCCCAATCAATGAAGTGCAGAACATGGCCGGACGCCGGGAAGCGCGCCAGTTGCGCCTGCAGCATAGCCAGTCGCAGATCATCAATACCACTTTGATTCGCCACGCTGAAGGCAGCAGCATATGCAGATGCCTGCGGAACGATACCGTTCAGGTGCGTGCCGGTGCCGTCGCCGAACAGAATCTCCTGCTCTTCAACGTACTTCAGCCCGTAGCGCAGTTCGGCGTCAATCGTCGACTGCAGCTGCGGCATATCATCAAGAATCTGCTTGGCGGCCTTGAACAGGTGCGCGATAGTGCGGACCGGCGTGATTTTTTCCGCAAAAGTGATATCGCTGTACGGCTTCTTAGTGTTCTCAGCGACGGTCGCCGCATTGTTGGTAAATCCAGTCTGCTGAACCCAATAGATGGTATTGGACTCAGTACGGCCCGGTGCAATCAGGTCTCGGATAAACAGTCGCTGTTTTGGCTGCTGATCGATACCTGGCAGGCGGTCAGGTGCAACGATCTGGCCCGGCAAGTTGACCGACAGCAACGCAGCCTTAACCGGAATGCTCAGGCGCTTATTGCCTTCGATGCTGGCTGAAAAAGCTCTCAGCGCTTCGGAGGAAACAACCTGACCCCCAACGGTTTCGATAACGTTTTTCGCATTCGCCAGCGGCATCTGCGCAACGTGCTGTTCCAGGTCACCCAGCGCAGCCTTCAGCGTTTTTTCTGCTTCACGCATGGCGTTAAGCTCACTCGCCATTTTATCCACTGCCGCTTTTGTTTCCGCTGACAGTGAGCCTGATTTTTTCGCCTCGGTCAGCGCTTCTTCGGCCTTCGCGTTAAACTTGCCGCTGGCTTCGTTGATGCTGGCTGTAACCTGCTTCAGAACTTCATTTACTTCAGACATTGTTAATCCTTATTTGCCGAACGCGGCCAGCGCGTTTTTAAGTTGTGCAATATTTTCGGGGTTGATTTCGTCGGTAGCGCCCGGCATACCTTCAGGGATGGCAGCAGCGCCTGGCTTGCCGCCGGTTAAAGCTTTAAGAAGTTTTCGACGCTCGGAGCGCGGTGCGTCGGTTTTTGCCAGCATCGCGTCCAACTTGCGCAGCGCAGCTGCAGGGCTGTCGTCGCCATCTGCAATCTCATCTGCTGACAGCAGGCGATCTGCAAAACCTTTTTCAACCGCATCGCTACCGCCGATGTAGGTTTCGGCATCCATCATCGCGTCGATGGTGGCCGCATCCAGACCGGTTCGTGCGCCATAGATATCGTTCATCGCCTTATCAAAAGGCACCATGTCCGCTGCAATCTGCTGCAGGTCATGACGGTTGCCCATCGCATACACCCAGCAGTTATGGATCATCAGGAAAGCACCGCGACCGATCTGCACCTCATCACCGGCCATCGCGATAATCGACGCAGCAGAAGCAGCGAGGCCCAGCACCTTGACAGTGACCTTCCCTTCGTACTCACGCAGCAGGTTATAAATCGCCAGGCCTTCAAACATATCGCCGCCCGGCGAATTGATATTCACGGTCACATCAGCACCGCCGATTGAGCGGAGCGCGGCAGCAATGCGGCTGGCGGTAACACCATCGCCGTACCAGTCAGCGCCAATGACATCGAACACGGAAATGCTGTTGTCATCACTCTTTGCGGCTTTGATGCCGCCGTTCCAGCGATCCATTGCAGAAGACGGCAGATCGCGATTTTCGCGCGCAAAAGGCCGTCCCTCCGGTGCGGCCGGAAGACTTTTTACTGTCATTGGGGATGCTCCTAAGCCGCATGTTTAAGCGGTGATTGTTCGAAAGGAATGTCCGGGAAAACGGCGTTGTGAACTTCGCGCAACAGTGTGGCCCTTGCGGCGGTGCTGTTTTTGCGCAGGTCTTCAAGCGGTGTAAGGTTCAGCTGTACGGTGTAGATATCACCACCTTCAATCGGTGGCAGATTCTCCAGGCGGCGCACGTCATTACGGGACATCCAGCCGTTCTGCAGCGCGGTGGTGTAATAAGCGGAGCGCCCTGCGCTGTCGGCACGCAGCAGACCTTCAACGGAGAACTCAGCAAACAGGTCTTCATCACCGTTCAGCAGGCAACGTGATATCTCCTGTTCTATATTCACCAGCATCGGGCGAAGCGTATTAGTCAGGAACAGAAGGTTCATGCCTTCAACGCTCGACGCCCAGCTGCTCTGCTTATCAACGTGACCAACCATAAACGGCGGCACGCGGAACCAGCGGCAGATTTCCTCAATACTGAATGACCGTGACTCCAGCATCTGAGCATCTTCAGGGTTAAGGGTGATGCCCTGATAGGACATATCACCCTCAAGCACCATCACCTTGCCCGCGTTTTTTGAACCAACGAACCGGTTAAGGTTTTCGCGGTTTTTCTGTCGCTGCTCTTTGGTCAGCAGATTCTTTGAAAGAAAGAAGCCTGACGTCTGAATACCATTTTCAAAAATTTTTGCGGCTGACTCTTCGACCGCCATCGCTGCGCCAAACACGTCGCGACCAGTGCGCATCGGCATCATCCCGCAAACACCATCGAGACCAAACCCCCGAATGTGCATCATATTTTTAACCGGGATGATGCGCGGCACGCCCTTCTCTGTGTAGGTGTACTGCAGTTCGCCGCTGTCCAGCCGATCCACCTCCATACACTGAGGAAGCAGCGGCACCAGAGAGACCAGCTTGGTGCCAATCATCTTTTTCTCAACGTAGGCATTACCACGCAGGCAGATGCTGGCAACCACCATCAACATAAAGCGCGACGGCGTCATTTCGCTGTTTGGGCGACGGCATAACAACTGATATGCCGGATGATTAAGCGCAAGCTTGCGTGAGCCGTCAGCGGCCCGTTCGTAAACCTTCATCGGCAGGGTTGAAACTGACTCACTCAGCAGGCGAACACAGGCCCAGACGGCGGACAGATGCAGCGATTTCTCTGCTGTAACGACCTTCCCGCTGCTGCTTGTGCCGTACCACTCCTGCCAGAACGCGGCATCATTAAGTCCAATCGACTCACCGAGCCAGTTAACAATCGCGCTCTTGATGCGACCCGGCTGTTTTTTTTCCTTCATCAGATACCTACCATGATCGGGTCATCAAAAAAGTCATCAGGATCACCGCTATCTACCAGCACCGCATCCTCTGCTGCACCGATTGCCATAGCGGAAGCCACCACGCCATCAATACGGCCGGTGCTTTTCTTTTTGGCAAATATGCGGTTGTCCTTCTGGTCAGCCTCGAGCACCGCAGAGGCTGCATTCCAGCGCAAACAGGGATTAGGCCGGATGATGAGCGCCCGGTTATTCAGGTGCTCCTCAAACAGCTCAATAGAGCGCGGCATCCACAACCCGGACTCCTGCGCCTTGTAAAAGCCCTGACCATGCGGAACAAGGTCAACGCTCACAGACTCGCTTTCGAGCTCTGGCTCCAGATACTTGATGCGGTACTGGTCAAACGCGATGCACTTAATATCGTATCTGGCCGCCAGTTCACCGATACGCACCGCCACAAAACCGTAGTTGACCGCCTTACCCGGTGGTGCGTGAATAAAGCCGTTACGCAGCCAGGCATCATAGGGAACGTGGTCAGTTTTAGCGCGCTCAAGCAGAGAATCTTTCGGCGTCCAGAACTCAACTAAAAGCTTTTTGGATTTCGGAAAGTAAAGCGCAAGCGCCGTCAGGTCACGTGAACCGGACAGGTCCAGACCGCCATAACACTCTTCACCCGCTAAATCCTCCGGATTAAATTCCTGTTCGCAGTTCATCCAGGTGTCGCTGTCAATCCACGGATCGGACGCTTCCACCCACTGGCAGAAGTTCAGGCGTCGTACAATGCTCTCTTTTGATGGCATGCCGCGAGCCTGCGTCACCTGCTCCCGCAGGTATTTATCCGTGAAGGTCTGACCCAGAGACGGATTCGCTTTACCCCAGCATGCTTCATCTTTAAACGGGTCGTCGCCCTCATCCAGCGAACAGATGAAGCTGAAAAAGCTGTCATCGACCAAATCACCGGCCGCCACCTTGCGACCGTATTCATGATATTCGAAACAGACACTGGTTTTATCGTGGCCGCTGTTGGTGATGAGGAACATCAGCGCCTGACGGCGGCCCTTTGTACCGGCGCGCATCATCTCAACAACGGCGTTTGTTTTGTGCTCATGCACTTCGTCAATCAGTGCGCCGTGCGGGCGCGGGCCTGACTGACCATCATCGGAGCTGATCGGCTTAAAGAAAGAGCCTGTCTGCAGGAACGCAAGGTTCCACACGTTAAGCCCGGTGCCAGATTTGGTGATGCGCTGTGCCAGCGCGGGCGACTGATCGACCATCGTTACCGCATCGCGGAACAGGATCATTGCCTGGTCTTTTTTTGTGGCCGCCGCGTAGACTTCGGCGCGGGGTTCCTTGTCTGCCATCAGCAGGTAAAGACCGACGCCGCCCGCAAGCGGCGACTTGCCGGAACCCTTGCCGGACTCGATGTAACTCATGCGAAATCGGCGTGTGCCGTCTTCCGCCTTCCAGCCGAACAGGGAGCCAACAATGAAACATTGCCACGGCAGCAGGATGAAAGGCTTACCTTCATGCTCGCCGCCGTTGAGCTTCAGGACCTGAGCAAAGAAGTTAACAACACGCGTAACCGCTTCGACATCCCAGAACAGTCCACGTTTTGGCCCTTCTTCCAAATCCCGGATGTGGCGGGCGCATGCAGCGCGGATATCTGGCCCGGCAAGAACAGCCCCGCTGGTAACGTCCATTGCATACTGCGTCGCCGGATCAACCGAAGAACTGGTTGAGCGGGTCTTCTTCTTTTTTTCCACCATTCACGTTCACCTTTGACCGGGCAGCCGGTGTCAGGCCGAACTCTACCAGGTAGCTTTTGAAGCGCCGGTCTGCATCAGCCAGCATTGAAACAGCCGGGTTGGCCTTGATAAGAAATCCGCCTTCGGTCTGAACCGTGTATGTCCTTCCCTCTTCGGCAATAGTGATTCGCAGCTGAAGAATGTCGGCATAGATATCGCAGAGCCTTTCCAGCGCAAGAACATCGGCGACGGTCAGCACGCCCATTCCATCAAGCAGAACGGTCAGCTTTCCCCACGCAACCTTTCCCCAATCGGTGAGGTGTGACGGCGGGCTGGGGATTTCTCTCGCGGGTGCAGGCTCTTTGTCGTTAAGTTTTCGCTTGCCCGGATTGCCGGTAACGACCTTAAGGTGGGTCGGTTTTGGTCGTCTTCCGGCCATAAAAACCTCCCAGAAAAAAACTTTTCATTTCGCGGTTGTGCATAAAAAGGGGGGCGGGCGGTCAGGAGGTCGTTAGCCCCTGAACTCTGCACCCGCCCTCCCCGATGTTGATGATAATCGTTCTCATCTGTCCGAAACCCCTACCACCCTCAATGAGAAATGATATTCATTATCATTTACGCCAATGTGATGACGGGTCGAGTGGCATGCCGTTCTCATCGCACCCTATGACGTGTCCGCGCTTCTCTTCACGTTGCTTGGTCGAGTCGTGATGCTGCTTGCAGAGAGGCTGCCAGTTGGCCTTGTCCCAGAATAGCTTCTGAGCCTTTGCTATCTCGTCCTGTTTGCCACCGTTGATGGCCTCTTTCAGCCTGTGTGGCTTGATATGGTCAACGACAGCAGCGGCCACTGCTCTGCCCTGTCGATGGCACATGACGCAGAGAGGGTGCGATTTGAGGAATGAGAGCCTGGCTTTATCCCAGCGGCTGTTATAGATGCGCGTCTCTGACATCAGAGTTTCCTGCTGGATGAATGTGTTTAATCCTCAGCAATGGTCAGACCACCAGCCGATGATTCAGGGTGTTTATGCTGAAAAGTGAACTCAGTGAATGCAGTTTTCAGCACAAAATAAAACCGCCCTAAGGCGGCTAATCCAGTCCAAACATCTTTTTCGTATAAGATTTTAATAATTCACTACCGACATCTTTTATTACTGACAATGGCTGATCACTTATCCCTTTTAGTTTTTCGAACACATCCTTTTGTCTTAGTGTTGCAGCAAAATCCTGACCTGCTGAGGTAAGTCTAATGTTAGCCACCCAATAGCTCACTCCATTAATAGCCATAACGAGACCTAATGCCTTTGGGTTACCCATTTCGAGGAGATGATTACTTACAAAACCTCGCTCAATTAGCTGTAAATAATGGAATAGCCCCTTCGCTTCACTGATTTCGTACCCTGCTTCTACAAGGTCTTGTGTAGAAATCATCGGCATTGGTGAGTCTATAAAAACGTTTAACATTCCACGTAAATATTCCAGATCAGTTTGCATTGAGGTACTCCTTTAAAAGAAGTAATCAACATGAACAAATTTCTGATCTAAGTCCAGCTTCGCAACGCTTCACAGCGTGGCTAACCGTTATCCCTTGCCGGGTGGGCTTGAGTCAGATTCAGATAGTTGTCGCATACGGAAAATCGCATTGTGCTTTTTATAGTTAATAATTTTACGTGCATAGCGGATAACGCTGACCCATTCAGGGGCAGCATTGTTATTCAGGTAATCACCAAGCCTATTGAAAAGCTCTGTCCACTTTGCAACCTGCACCTCTGCTTCGCTTCCTATCCTTTTCTTATAAGAAACGACAATAGTTTCCACTTTAACCTTTACGCTCATAAAAGTCTCACCCTGCTGGCAACTTGCAGCTAACTTTCTGATTTCAAGCAAATATGGTTCGCTATCAAGCTGTTCGCCCACGGAAACCTCAAATAAAAATTACATTCCGTAACTATAGGTCTAAAAATTATCAGAGAGAAGTGGGCCTTCAGGATTGACATCATCAGGCGCACTAGCAAATTCGCCTTGTGATGAACTCAGCAATCTGAGTCTGGTTTTGAAACAGCCCGGCACGCAGCCATACAGGCGGTTTGCATGTCTGTTCGAGCGATACTAGCCCAGCGCTTGTCAATATCTGGCAGCATGCGTCCAACATGCTCAAGCTCAGTAAGAAATGCCCGGCTTGCATCCTTTAGGCGGTTCATGGCCTGTTTTTCTGCCATGCTCAAATCCCGGCCGTATTTAACGGTAATGCCGTCCTGCGGTTTTGCTTCGCTCATAATTTTCCTTTGCCAATCTTTAGGTTGCCTGAAATAACTTCAGGAGGAATAAATCCGGTTATCAGCGTGTAACGGTTACCCAGATAAATCACCACGTTCTCTGATGAGTTGATGCGGGAGCGTTCTGGACCCGGATAGCTATTGAGATGAGCATCAATCTCTGCAGCCAGTGCTTCTGATCGCTCATGCCAATCTTTAACTTCTTGGCTGATGGTCATGTAACTACCTATCTGGTTGACTCAATTTTACGGATGGCGGCGCGGTCAATGTTGCACTGCCCAAGAGCGCCATATAGCTCAGCGTTGAGGCTTACGCTGTCACCGAACGTCATATCCTGTGATGGCGATGGCACATCAATCTGGCTGGTCAGTTCAGCCGGAAGGCTTAGCTGAGGCTGTTTTACTGTCCGGTACTCCACCAGCGGCTTTTGCTGCGTCGCGCAACCGGTCAGCAGCATCAGGGGGAACAGGAGCAACAGCACACTTATCCGCCGCAAGGTAACGCTTAATTTCATTCTGTAGTTTCCGGTTCTGCTGTGCCGTCACTGCGCGTTGTTCGGTAACCTGTGTCATCACGGCGTTTTGCTGATTAACCGCTTTGACCAGGTCGTTAACACTTGATGCCAGACCATCATTTTTTGAACGCAGATCGTTAATCTGCTCGTCTTTACTATTTGCCAGCTTCTCAAGACGCTGATTGGTTGCTTCAAGCTGTGAGCTTCTGGCGTTCAGCATCCACAGTGCCAGGCAGATAAGGGCAATGACGATGACAGGTGAAAAAGTTTTGATGAGGTTTAAGGGGTTCATGTCAGAAATACCTCTCTTTCAGCTGCGCGGCGCTTAACGAGGCCGGGCAACTTTTTACCACCAGCATTAACCCACCTGCCGAACTCATCAGCTGCGCCAGCATAATCCCCAGCATTGAGCTTCTTGATAAGTGTCGATTTAACGAAGTTGCCTGACCCGAGGTTAAACACAAATGACACCAGCGCATCGAATTGCCCTTGCGTGAGTTTTACCTTCACGTTGGTGTTAACGGTCAGCTCTGCCACCTGCAAATCTTCACGAAGGAAAGCATCAGCTTGTTCGCCGGTAATAACGTCCCCTGCTTTAACTGCGTGGGTGTGCCCATAACCGATAGTCAGAATGCCAACACTGTCTCTGTAAGCTTTAAGCTCCAGGCCTTCAAAGTGTTTGACGAGGTTGATTCCGTTATTGCTGACCTTCATTGGTTTCCCCTGCCTTTCTCTCTATCAGCCTGCGAAGCCTTTCGCTGATGTAGTCATTGCCTACATACCCGATGTAAACCGCGAATACCTGCGCAGCAGCGTCGGGGATGTTCCAGTTAAATAAAGCGCCCATCACCTGCAGCGTCGGGCCAGCAAAGAACGCCAGCGCGCTGCAGGAGACAGCGTCGAGAACCCGCTTACTCCACGGGCTTTTTGCATAGGCACTGCGTAATAGTGAAAACATGCCTGCTACCCCGGCATATCCCCATTCTGTTTTGTGGGCATACAGCCACAGCAGCACTGTGGCCCAAAAGCCCGGGTCTTTTTCTGGAGGCATGCTCTGATTCCCGCCACCGGGATGATGGCGGCTGACTGTCGTTAAAGAAGTTGCGCAGCACCACGGCGTCAAAAGTGTGTGTGGAGACTGATTGGTGTGCGCAAAAACGAAAAAAGGCCGCTCTATGGCGACCTCTTTGTGTTGGGACCCTGACGCAAATGCGGTAATGGCCTTGCCCGTCGGCAACAGGGTTTGTTTGGTGCAAACTGGTGGCAACGATCCCTCTCAAACTCTTTTCGCAAGCAACCTTATTGGTTCTGAGAAAGCATCTGGCAGCTCATTACTCCATCTGATATGGTTAATTCACCAGAGTTAATAATCAGAATTGGAGAATTCGATGAGTAAACCTTTCAGCGCGCGAGCTAATGATCACATGCCTCCGGACCTAGCCAGAAAGATTGCAGAACAGGCTACCAAGCAAAAAACACCTGCTCCACCTTCTAAATCTAGTGACGGAGGCTCAAGCAAAAAGTGAGGCGCCTATGAGCCGGGAAGACATGCTTTACCAAATTCTTTATTCACATCATCTTGAAAAGATGTTCTGCACCATTACCGGCAGGATAGATAAATGCCTATCGTTTTTGTTATTTCTTCTCGGCTCAAGTGTTATTGCTGGCATGGGGTATGCAGTATTGATCGGACTGTTAATCGCGGGAATTTCTGCAATTAAAATGGCCTTCCATTTTGAAGCTGCAGCAGAACATTCTCGTAAACAGGCGGCTACCTATCTCAGGCTTTATATGACTCAGAATCAGTTCATCACGGACAGTGAGTTACAAAATGCGATCGCTGATGCTCAGGATGGGGACCATAATCCATGGCGCGCACTATATTTCCCGGCTATGGTTGCCACTCAGATTGAATTAGGCATAAGTCCTACAGCCACACTTACGGTTATAGAAAAACTTTTTGCGTTTTGTAGTGGAGCAGTAATAAAACCGCGAACCGCATAACTGGAGCGCCCTGCCAGATTCAAATAGTTACTTTGTTGTTGGAGGCCAGAGATAATTTGCCACTTTCCTAAGGAAGCAAAAACGGTAAACCAGCTCTCAGACTAGATTTTGATTCATTTCCGCGACGCAAACGCGGTAACTACACTGCCCGGCAGTAACAGTGCTAATTTTTTACCCCGCATCAGGGATAAGAATTGCTCTATCCCTTATCGCGGATAAGCCAATAAAAAAGCCCCGTTAGCTGGTGAGGCTACAGGGCTTCTTGGCATCCACATTATATGCAACTGACCCGCGCCTAGCGGAACAGATAAATCTTTTTAGTGCAGAAGACTCATAAAATCCCCACTATGAGGAGATATTAATCCATTTCCGGACAAAAGCAACAGTTATCTTTGGTCAGGTATTTTTGCCGGTTCTGGTTATCTTCTGAAAGGTCTGGTCTGCGTGAGATTCTTCCTGCTCAAGCTTAGTCACCAGCGCATCAAAGAAAGGCTTCCAGTTGCGGTTCCATGTCCTCTCCTGCAGGTCAGGAATCAGCACCCGGATGGCTCTGAAAGCTTTTGTACCGGGCGAACGCGCAAATCCTCTGCCACCACACCGATCACAATTCTTCTCAACGATGGAATCAGTCTGCCTGGACATCTCGATATCACGCACGCGGCCAGTACCGTTGCACCGGCACCGCTCTGTCACTGCGCCTTTGCCGTGACATGTCACGCACATCTTTTCCAGCGTCTCCAGCCGGTATTTTGGAGGAACGTAATTATCGTTATCAGGCGTTGAGCAGCAGGGTGGATCATCACATGCTCAATGCTGTTCATAATGCCACGGCCATCACAGTCGGGGCATGAGTGGGTAGTTGATGCAGAGCGGACATAATCTTCATATGCCAGCTTGGATAGAACCCTAATACAGGAAGGCAGCTTTGAGCCAGCTGCTTTCAGAACGAGCTTTGGTGTTATGCGCCGGGCATGCACCATCAGAAGACCGATTACGCGATCTTTATCCTCTTCACTGACCCCGGACTTAGCCAGAACGGCTGCAATCCCCATCGGAGACTTTGACTGACACATCCCGATAGCGGCCATCAGGTCTGTACCCGTAAGCCCCTCACTTCCCGTAGCACGGGATGAGTCACTAATCTGCAGGCTCTTCGGATTGAAGTGCTTCAGCGCTGATTCAATTTTCATGCTCACCTTCTCCACACACTTTATTTTTTGTCTGTCCCAATCACTCCGACTGCAATCGCGTGATCGAGGAACCTGAACAGCAGCTCTATCTGACTGCCGTATTTCGCTTCAAACGCTCTCATATCCCGGTGCAGTTCATCGTGATGCGCTCTGCATAGCGGTATCACAAATAAATCATGCGCCTTCGTTGCCATTCCTCCCTGCCCGTGTCCGATGATGTGATGAGGATCGTCAGCATGCACGCCGCAGCATGCGCACTTCTGCGACTTTACCCAACGTGTGTATTTCTCACTCTCCCAGCGTTTACGCTTGGGCCGCTTCATAAACGACTCAGGCGACTCCGGATCGGCGCGCAGGTCGATTATCGTTTTTACCACCTGCGCGGCATCCTGAATTATTTCCTGCGCCGGCCGCGCTGGCACAATCCGGGTTTCCCTAAGTTCTCCGGTTTGGATAGTCTCTTTCGGCATGCGCAGAACGCGGCGTGCCGGCGCTTCCGGTATCAGGTCAATGACATCATTCAGGGTTGCCCACCAGCACAGTTCCGGAAGTGACAGCTGGTGATCGCCAGGCAACGCCATCTGGCTGCATGCGGCCCTGATAATCCAGAGTGCGGTGTTGCCCTGCGCAATGCTTTCCAGGCGACCGGGCGCGCCGTTCTGCCTGAACTCATTATCGTGGCTGTAGCATAGAGACACCAGGCCGTTTTCAGTTTCTGACACAGTAAATTCGTGGTGATGCCATGCCCCGGGCTGATCCCACTGGCAGCAGCTGAACGACTGCACGAAAGACGCCAGCGCATTAGGCCCACCTGCGGCCTTTATCACGCGCTCGTGACTGAAAAAGGGAAGCAGAGAGGGTTCGTCCAGTAACGGCTGCGTCCAGTCATTTAGCCGCCCTGATGGCATGTCTGCCATATCCATCGTTGGTGTGCTGATCACCACCCGACCCTGAAACAGCTTTAACAGGTCTGGTCCTGGCTTCAGCAATACAATCCCGGTGCGCGGTGCTACCTCTGGAGTAAGTAATGCTCTCACAGTCACCTCAGTGCACGGTTTCGAGCAGTCGAAGCAACTCGGCAAATTTTGATTCGAAGAAATGAGGCTGCGTTTCTCGCGGATTTGCAGGGCTGGTGATGTTTTTACCGTACATGCAGCCTTTAGCCGTAAGAGACCAGAACAGCTTTACACCATCAGTCCCTGATCGGCTGGCTCTGCTTTTGTGCTCCACGATCCCCAGTTTCTCAAGCTGACGATAAGCCTGGCTAGCATTCATTCGAATACTGTGAGCCTTCAGAAGTGCACTCAGCGAAAGCGTCGGACGGCTTGAACCATCTTTAGCGTCTATTGGTGCGTCGATGGCATATGCAGGCATCATGTTGGGAATGCCGTAATGCTGTTGAATCTTCTGATATGCGCCAAGCTTTGAGGAGTTGGAAAAATTAAGCATTCGGGAGGCTGACTCAAGAAGGATGATACTGGCCTGTACCTCTTCTGGCATGGAAACCACTGGCGGCTTTGATGCCAGAGAGTCATAAGTGCGGATTACTTTCAAACTGAACTCAGCGCTGATCCACATCGCGTATGAGTAGACCAGCTCTTTGCATACGAACGTGCCTTGGTTCATTCCGCCCTTGATTACCGATACAGGAATTCCTGTATCGCTCAGAAGCTGAACGAGTTCACTGGTCTGTTGAAGGTTACGCCACAAGGAAGGTTCATGTCGGCGTTCGCCGCCTGCTGCACGATGAAGATCGTTAAGGCAATAACGGCCGGAGTTGTCCTGACGAACGGAAACCCCATCAATCACTAGAAGCTGATTCATGCTTTCTTCTCCACACACTGTTTTAAACGGCCCCGCCCCATCATCTGCAAATGAACGGGACCAACCTTTGATACTGACGACTGCAATTCGCCAGTACACCACCACTATAGCCATTTTTACTGGTCATGTAACCAGGTGCGGACCTCCTGCCGCCACTGCTATAAATGGCTTGATAGTTACCTCTGCTTTGCCCTTTTTGGTCTGTTCGCCCCACTCTACAGTGAATCGCTTAATCTGCTTGTCATCACCCCACACACCGGCGTGCGCCAGGCTGTCGAACAGGGCTTTGAGGTAGTTATCAAGGTCCCGCTGACGCTTGTCTGGCGGGAACAGCAGCACGCTTACCTCCACGTTCACTGTAATCGGCTTGGGTCGGCACTTCAGCTGCTCAACTACCGCCGCGAATGCATTGGAGCGGAAACAGCGCCCGGAGGCGCTGATCAATACTCCCTTTCTGGTGTTACGCCAGTACGTGTTCACGCTTGGCGGAAATGGGAGAGTTAGCTGCATTCAGACTCCTGCTCACAGCTCTGATTGGTGCTCAGTTGTGACAAGATGCCCTCGGCGCATTTTTCTGCCATTTTGATGGCCAGGTCGAATCCAGCATTAATGTGGATTTCAGTCATATCTTTTGGGGCTGGCGCCTTTGCTCGATATTCTTTTGCGGCGCTAACAAACGCCATAATACCGGCAGCCATTAAATCCGAGTCGCGCGTTTTAGCCATATCACTGTACTCCGTTCTGGTGGGATACCGGCTGCTTCTCCATTAGCTCGGGTATGGTCATCTGGCCGGCCAACTCCCGCACCGCCTGACGCAGCATGCGGTAGTTCGACCAGCAATCCTGGTCTACCTGCTCCACCAGCCCGATGAACTCCTGAACTGTGCATGGATGATCCACGCGCAAATCAGTCAGCGCGCCGGAGAACCTTTGCAACTGCTCCGTTACCAGCTCTGGTTCATCATGCTGCTCTGAGAGCCACTGTTTGATCGCCTGCTCGTCCTGGTGCTGCTGAATGAGGCGCAGGGCTGACTGGATGGTGTCCTGAGGAACAACTACGTGCGCAGGGTGCTCTACCGAGTCAGCCGCCCATGTGTGTGCATATTTGGACTCTGCGTAGGTGTATTCATGTTTCATTTTGAACGCCGCCTGAACGCAGGCCCAGACCTCAACGCCACTCTGCTCCAGAATTTCGTGTTTCAGTAGTGGAAGGTCATCGCCATCACCATTCTCAGCTTTAACGGGTGCCGGTTGTTCACTTACTGATTTGGTGACGCCGTAATGCTCTTTGGCGAGCAGGATAATATCCATCAGCTCAGCTGCCTGCAGGTCAGTTTCAAACGTCAGCGTAATGCGTGCGCCTTCCTCGCTCTGCTCTGTCTGACAGTGTTTAGCGATCAGTTCTGCCAGCTTTCGTGCCTGAGCAGCACTGAACTGAGGCATGGCATCGGTCTTGGTCAGCTTCTTCTTGCCAGCCGCTTTCGCCTTCTGCATCTGCTCCTGTGCTACTGATGATGCTTTCACGCCATGCTCACGCTGCAGGGCTACTGCTGTCGTCGCGGCCACTTCGCCAGACTTCACCATCTCAATCAGCGGTTCGCCAACAGTTAGCAGCTGCAGGTGCTGTTCAACATCGGTGATCGAACGCTTCACCTTAGCGGCAATCTCGGCTGGCTCTAAGCCCTGGTTAACGAGGCGCTCATAGGCTGCAGCACGTTCCAGCGGCAACAGGGCTCGGCCCTGACTACTGGTGACCATGAACGCCACGCTGTCCGCTTCATTACCAACGAAGTCCTTACACTCAAGCCGCAGCGTAAAGCCCGCTTCCTGTGCCAGCTTCGCACCGTAATAACGGTGGTGGCCATCGATAACTTTAATGCCCTTCTCGGTGACCTTAACAGCCAGCGGAGGCACATGCTCACCAGCGATAAAGGCATCGCGGAATTCCTCGACATGGGTCTGATCGATATCACGAATGTTGTAATTAGTTTCGACATACAGTTCATCAACGCCCACCAGGTAGGTTTTGCGGGTGGTGATATCGGTGTCGGAATTTTTCTTGTCGTCGTAAATGCGCGCTAATGTGCTCATGCTGTGGTCAGCTCCCATGTCAGGACAATAATCAGGGCAAAAATCATCACTGCTGCTGTGCGGATGGCCCGGTAGAAAATCTCATTGCGTTGGTAGTGGCTCTTCAGGTGCGCTTTCATAACAAATCCCTGTTCACACTGGCTGAAATGATGCGCCCGGTGTCGAGTCCACCGTAGCTGCCACAGTTGAGTGAGCCTTTCGCAGCGCAGCGATCGCAGTTCTCTTTGGCTTCGTTGCGGGATGCCTCAAACTTGGCGACCAGCATTGCCTCACGCCAGACCTGTGCAGCACGAAGCCAGAACCCCTTTGCCTCCAGTTCGGCGGCCTGTGTCGCAAGATGGAGATGCTTTTCGCTCTCTTCCGGCAACGGTGTGGTGTTGATCGAATAACTCCAGTCGCTGGCCCGCTTAAGCACTCCTCTGGTGAATAACGGTTTGATAAAGCGTTTCACTGAGGTTTCATGCAGGTCAGTCAGCTTGCAGATATCGCGAACTTTCAGCGGGCCTCTGCGGGTGATCAATTCAAGAATTTTTGATTCGTGGTTAACCATGGTTCTCTCCCCTTATGCCCCGCGAAAGCCTTCAGGTATCGCGTAGTCGGTTGACGAAACAGCCATCACATCGCGCTGCCACTTGCCGTTGATGCATTTTGGCCGGCCGGCTCTGTCCCATTTCTGTGCTGAACTCAGATAGCCAGGGAACTTGCCAGGACGGAAAATGGTTTCTGGTCGCACGTATTCACACATCTTTACGTCTTCAGCCCACTTCGCTATCGAGTAATCCACCGTCAGGATCAACTCAGCCGCAGTGAAATCCTCCGCCAGACGTCCGCGGATAGGCCCCAGCGATGATTTTGATTTCTGAAAGCGCATGCCAGCAGCGCGGTTCAGATGTTCCAGCACACTGAAAGCAGCTTGATTCGGATCAACAGCATGGTCGGGTTGCGGAGCAACCTGACAAGAAGGGTTTGTTGTAATCTCTGTAGTATTCTCTGTTGTATTCTCTGTAAGACGAGGGCAATTTGCCCCAGTCGATGGGGTTAATCTGCCCTTTTCGACTGGTGCAGCTTGCCCCTTTCGATGAGTGCAATCTGCATCCTTCGATGAGGGCAATTTGCACTCATCGGCCAGCAGTGGGTTTGCGTGGTTAATTGCGTAATAATTCGTGCGATCATGCTGAGTCTTTTTAAGCTGCTCAACGTAGATGAGTCCGCTTTTCTTGAGTGACGTCAGGGCGCGCTTAACCGTATCTGATGACCACCAAGGGAACTGCTGATTCCACTCTTCAATAGTGTTGTAAACCCAGCGTTTACCGTCATGATCAACACCGGAATTGGTATCCTCTAGCCAGTAGCAAATCTGCTGCAGCACGATGGCCTCATTCAGACCAATACGCTGCGCAAGCACCGGGCTGATTACCAATGGCTTAACCTTCAGCAATAAACTCATGACGCCACCTTCCTGAACTTCTGACTAAACAAAGCGCGGGGCTGCATGCATGGGTGCGGATAGTTGGGGCGCATGTAAATCACGCGATGATTCACCACGTCTACGCCTACCGTTTCCACCACGACGCCCCGATGGTCCTTATAACGCTCCACCCAGGGTTTAATGATCTCGTTTTCCATCAGTTCACACCTGACTGCGCCGGGCGGCGGTAAAACGATTTCCACGCTGCCTCAACTACCAGACGAGTGGTTGACTGGTAGTTGTTAGGGCCACCAGCGGTCGGTATGATTTGCTCATAGACAGGGGCGCCAGCGATAACACGGCAACGGAATTGCCGAACTGCTTTGGTTTGGCTTACAATGGACATGCGATTGATTCTCCACACACGTTGATTTAGTCGCGACCGACGCTCAGGGCTGCAATCCCTGGGCGTCACTTTTTTGGGGCTTAAACTTTTCATCTCAAATATCCTGCGTTTCGATCTGCACACCTGAGGCATCAATCTTCCTGCCGTTCGCCACGAACATATCCACTGAGTGCTCAGCAACGCCGACGCCATACAGCGCCATGAAGCCAAGAAAACCGTGAATCTGGTGACGCATTTTTTTGTGGAACAACGCGGACAGGGTTTTGCGCTCTTTGCTGTCGATCACACCGTCAGACGCGGCGGCAATTTTGGCGATCGCTAACTCACCAGCTGCTGCGCTCGTTTTCATTTCGATGTCGTACAAATCGACCTTATCGACCTCTTTCACTGCGGATACATCCACCAGCAGTTTTCCGTGACGTGCCGCGAAAAATTCGGCCAGGCATGCGGTACCAGATAACTCTTCCATCTTCATGAGTTCATCCAGGGTGAAGAAACGACTGCCACATTTGCGGTACATGTGGTTGTGAAACTGATCGATGGTCATGCCTAAGTCATCGGCCATACCTAAACGACCCGCTTTATGTGCCTTGCACATCAGCCGAATTGCTGTGTTGATTGTGTCTACCATTTCAATCTCCGTTGGTAGTTCCAGTTAGGCCGTTTGGCCTGTATCTTTTTGGTACAACGACGCATCGAAGCGCAGTTTGCCTTTGGTGATTTTTTCGATCTGGTATGCACGACCCTCAGGAATTACTTCCGGCCACTCAGAAACTGACGGATGTTTAATTCCTAAAACTGCTGCGGTTTTACATACCCCTCCAAAGAATTTGATAACGTCCTGCTTCCTCATGAGAGCAATTCCTTTAATGGGTTGGCGTGGTACACAATGTAGGATATCCAACATATGAATGTCAAGATTCTTACCTACGATTTTGGTAGGATTGCCTACATGATGAACATGGGTGAACGTATCCGCCAAAAGCGGAAAGAACTTAATCTCACGCAACAAGCACTGGCAGAAAAGGCCGGTGTAAATCGTGTGACTGTTACTGGCTGGGAGAAGGATGATTACCAGCCGAACGGGGCTAACCTTCAGGCATTAGCGGACGCTCTGAAATGCGATCCTACCTGGCTGGTTAGTGGTAAAGGAGAAGCCGCAGCAACCCCATTACTGAGGCCTGTTCAGGTCAGCGCTAAAGAGGTGCCGTTAATTTCATGGGTACAAGCTGGCACTTGGACAGCTACCGACCCAGGAATAACACGCGACGAAGCGATCATGTGGCTGTACACCACAGCATCAGTCTCTGATAAAGCCTTTGCTCTACGGGTTCGTGGCGACTCAATGACAAACCCTCACGGTAACCCCACTATTCCTGAAGATTCAATTGTCATTGTTGAACCTGAGATTCATGATGTTGCGGCAATCAACGGAAAGATTGTTGTCGCTCATATTGATGGCGGATCAGAAGCAACTTTGAAAAAATTTGTAGAGGATTTCCCCCACCGTTACCTTGTTCCTCTCAACCCTAATTACAAAACTATTGAATGCGATGGGAACTGCCGCATTGTCGGGCTAGTAAAGCAAGTCATCATAGAGTTTTAATTCCCCCGCTCAAAAACACAGCCGGATATCACATCCGGTTTTTTTTGCCTTCCATGTAGGATTTCCTACAAATACACTTGACACCCCATTGTTGGTTATCCTACATTAAACCCAACAAAGAGGTTGCCGGTCATAATCGCCTCTTACAAATCAGGCGGAAATCTCTTAAGAGGCGGCAATGAGGATGATCAAGAACATGTCGAACACCAGCTTTTGGGACCTGATTACCTTTCTTTACCTCTTCCCGGATGCTGAGTTGGTTTGTGACGGTGATATCGGTGTAGTGACCATGCAGTGCGGTAGTGAAAGCCTGGCTTACGGGCCAGCGTTCTAAGGGTACGAAATTGCTGTGTTGGCGGTTACTCATGAAGGTTTGTTTAACCGCCCTTTTTTCATAACGGTGAGAGCATTGCAAGAGCTGGAGCATGGGCAGCTATCAGGCGGGCGTGAGAACCTTTTTACCTGATAGCTGCAATTAAGCAGTGCTCTCCCCGTTGTGGTGAATGCGGCCAGCGCGCGCGGAAGACTGACAAAGATTGCACACAGTCTAAGAGTTTCCGCTCTGGTGTTTGTCAGTCTGACCAGAGCACCGGGAGGCACCCGGCACCGCAGCAACCTTTCAAGTGTGTGGAGTAATCGGGCTGTGGGTTATTGCAGTAACCCACCAGCCAATTTAAACGAATCCCAAAAGTTTTTTATTGCCGTCACTGGCAAGGGATTCATGCAACCAAAAATCGTGTGTGGAGAGTTTCATGGAAAAGCCTAACGACCATATCACTGTCGGCATCATTACCCTGCCCTACAGCCATATCCTGAACGGCTGGATTATGCCTGATGGCTCGGTAATCAGTAATCCCATTAAGGCGCAGCGTGAAGCAGAGCGGCTTAATAAAACCATCAACATCACCATCCACTGAGGGCCGGCAACATGCTTTCTTTCAAATCAAATAAAGAAGTTGTGGCAGCTGGCCACCAGTTCGCCAAAAACATAGGCAAGGAAACCTCACTGCTGGAGATGGCAAAGATGGTTACGGAGCTGGCGTCTCGTCTCGACGTTGCCAACGTCCGAGCCAGCCTGATGGCTGCAGAGGTTCTGCGTATCAATAGCGTTCTTCCTGACACCATCACTGCACTTCAGTTGGCCGGCGCAGATATGACCCTGATTGACGACCTCAATGCAGCAATGGCCACGCCAGCCAGCGATCAGTGGATTCGCACCCTCCGCGGTGAAGCGTTCGGAGAAGCACGACGCGCCATTTCAACACTGGGTAACCACCAGCAGCCCGGCATTTCACACGCGATCAACATCCTCTCCCAAATGGAAATGGATTTACTGCGCTCACGTCCGGTAACCCTGAAGGTGGTGTCATGAAAAAGGTCGCACAATTTCGCCGCAGCACAGGCCCCAATGCGGGTTTCAGTGAAAAGTTGGCCTGGCAATTATCAAAAGGCCCGGCTACAGGCAGCGAACTGGCAGCACGTCTCGGCATGACGCTGCGTGAGTTTAATCGTTTAGTCCTTCACATCATGCGCCGCGGTGGTGAAACCCTTCAGGTTGAGGCATCCAATCAGGTCTGTCTCGGTGGTGGCTCCATTGACCGCACGTACACCCTGGTCAGAAAGCCGCGCCGTGTTGCTCCACCGCCATGTAAGCCAATGGTTATCAACTACAGCAACGACCGTTCTGAAGAGGCTATTAAGCGCCATCGTGAAGCAGCCGCACGCCGTGCTCGTCTGATTGCCAGCGGGCTGTATCTGGAATGTATTGGGAGTGCTGAATGATGGATGCAACCGCCAAAAAGAAATACCTCTCCAAAATACAAAAATTGATGCGCCTGGCTGAGAACACCAGCAGCCCTGCAGAAGCCGCCAGTGCCATGTCAAAAGCGCAGGCATTCATGCGGGAGCATGGCCTGAGTGAATCAGAGGTCGTGTTCTCTGAAATTAGCACCAGCGAAAGCAAAAGTTCTCCGAGCGATGCTGAGAAGCTGCCTCGCTACATGATCTTCCTGACTCAAACCATCGAAAAGGCCTTCGCCGTGAAAAGCCTTGTAAGCTGGAGAGTAACCTCTGGCTACCGCTATAAACGCGTCGTTAAATTTTATGGGTTGGATAACCGTGATGTTGCAGCTGCATACATCTTTGACGTTCTGACGCGCCAGATTAAGCAGGCGCGAAAAAAATTCATCAATGACCACTGCGAAAGCTGGCTTGCCCCAAAACGTAAGTCGGCATTAGCTGACCAGTTTTGCGAGGGCTGGGCCTCTGGAGCCTATCACGCAGTGAAAGAGCTGGTTATTGATGAAGAGCAGGAAGCCAAAATGAGCGCCTACGCGGAGAAGTTACGGGATGAGGGTGTTGGAAACGCTAAGGCCCGCAACAGCAAAAATGCTGATAAACCCTCTCATGCCAAATGTCTGGGCTATCAAGAGGGCATGCACGCAAAAGTTTTCCATGGTGTCGATGGCAGCAGCAATTGCCCTGCGTTAATCGGTATGGGGGAATGACTATGCGTGAACGCCCAATCATCTTTAACGCCGACATGGTTCGTGCAGTTCTCGACGGCAGAAAGACGCAGACGCGCCGGATCATGCGCGAGCAGCCTGAAGTTATCCCGAAAGAAGATGAGTTTGACCAGCCGGGTTTCTGGATTCCGTTTAATGCAGGCAAAACGATGGTGCGCAATGAGGACATGTACATTGCCTGCCCGTTCGGTTTGAAGGGTGATCGCCTGTGGGTGCGTGAGACGTGGTCTGTCGTTAGCCATGCATTTGATGATGATGGTCTGATGATTGATTACGCTCCTGACCGTCCGGCAAAGGCCGTGCATGAGAAGCCGTTCGGCAGGGGCTATTACTCTGGTCACGCTATTTACGCTGCTGACGGCGGTTTTACGTGGGGGGACGATGATGGTTGCGTTGATGGCCGGTCATGTTGGAAGCCATCTATCCACATGCCGCGCTGGGCTTCCCGCATAACGCTGGAGATTACCGGCGTTCGTGTGGAGCGGTTGAATAGCATGACCGAGAGTGATGCGCTTGCTGAAGGGTGTAATGGCGGTCACGACTCTATCCCCGGCTACATGTACAGCGCCACGCCACATGAACACTTCCATCATGTCTGGCAATCCATCTACGGCGCTGACAGCTGGCAGGCTAATCCGTGGGTGTGGGTTATTGAGTTTACGCGCGTGGAGGGTGACCAGTGAACACAGAACAGAAACAGGCGCTGATTGGGCTCTGCAAAATTGAGATTAAGCGCTGGAAGGCTGCATCAGAGTCTGACCCTAACAGGCGATACATGGTTGAGTTGATGGGGGTCGCTCTGTCCGCACTGACTGCTGAGCCAGTAGCAGACGTAGTTAGCTGGAATCATCCAGTTGAGAATAGAACGTGTGCCGTTCAGTTGCGCCGCTTTGATTTATTGCCAGGTGAGCTATTCACCGCCCCGCCAGCACCCGCCGCTGACCTGGCTGATTTGCTGCCGGATGTTGAAAAGTGGCGCTCACCTGAAGCCGTCCGGGCGCAGATGGCGTACAGGAATCTGGTTGAGAAAGCGATTGCCACCGAGGCAGCCGTGCCGGTAGCAGCTCATGATGGCTGGAAGCTGGTACCCGTCGAGCCTACAAAAGAGATGGTAGCGGCCGGGCAAGACAAGTTTGAGGAGTGTATCGATTCTGGTTTCGATAGCGGTGAAGATGGCTCAACGCACGAATACAGCAAAATATCATCGGATGCACCTTACCTGGTTTACCTCGCCATGTTGGCAGCAGCACCGGAGGTGGGAAAATGAATTACAGCAAGCTGACAGACGGTGAAATCAGTGTGCTGGTCTGCAGGCTGGAAAATCCAAAGTACGAGGCGGAGGTGCACCCCCATAATCCAAAGGGTGCTCAGTACACGCGGAGCTTCGGCAGCATCAGCCATAAGTACACCTTCTGCCCGTGCTCACGAAGTGAAGATGGATTTCAGATTGCAGTGCGGAACCGGATCGCTATTGCGCCGGCATCAAAAACAACGTGGGAAGCGAGACACGAAAGCGGCGCGACAGCCCGTCACAAAAACCCGCTAAGAGCAGCGATGATCGTGTATCTGATGATTAGAGATTTTGAGGAGGGCAACAATGCAAGCTGATGAAATCATGCTCACACCTGACGTTCTGAAGCGTTACAAGATTTCTCGCAGCACACTTTACTTCTGGAGTACGCCAGAGAGAATGCCAGCATGCTTCGGTCGCCCTTTCCCCAAGCCAACGATCGGGGGAAGCCCTAAGCGCTGGCGAGGAGCGGACCTGCTGAAATGGGAAGAGGAGGTTAATATTATGCCAGCCGGCACGCAATCACCTTCTCCAGGTGCCTGACCCAGACATCTAACCAGATGTGTTGATCATCAAGGTAGTCATGAAGGTTATAACGCGCCATGACTCCTCCCATCTGATGCCCGAGCAATTTCTCAATCACATGTGGCGGCGCGCCGAGTTCAGAAAGGCGCGTTGCTACAGTTCTCCGCAGGTCATGTAGCGACCATTCCTTCATCCCAGTCTTCATGATTATTTGCTGTGAGAAGAAAGCAATATTTGGCTGGGCCGGTGGCTTATCGTCTTCGGGTGATTTGTAACGGGACCGAGTAATTACATGCTTCGTTATGGACTGCTTTTGGTGTTGCTGGAGCATTAGTACTGCCGGCTCTGGAAGCGCCCTTCTTATAGTTTTACCGGTTTTATATTCACTTGATGGGACGGTCCATGTCCTTTCCTTAAAGTTGAACCAATCCCATTTCGCCACCCTGATCTCATTACTACGGCAACCAGTCATCATCAGGAACCGCATGATGATTTGCTGGCGAACCGGCATTTCATTCAGCGTGTTCCAGACAAGCCGGATTTCATCATCAGAAAGGACCCTGTCTTTCATTGCTGCAGCTATTGCTACATCCGATCGCCGCAGGTCAACCAGCGGGTTGACGTCTATCACGCCCCTGTTGTGACAGAAGCGAAATGCCCTTTGCATCAGGCTGAGAATCTGGCCGGTAACGACCCTCCTCCCCATGCCATCGAACAGGCTGAGCCAGTGGCTTTTCGTCGTGTGATTCACGATCATCTGACCTAATACCGGCTTAACATGGTTCTGGAAGTTCTGTCGGTTTTTATGGATCTTAATAAGGCCCTCTGGTTTGCAGTAATGCTCCTCCCAGTAATCAAAAGCCTCTTCTACAGTCATGGCCTCGACTTTTTTTAACCGGTCCAGAGCTACCTGCCGGCGAGGATCTAACCCCTCAGTAATCCACAACCTAAATTGCTGCCGCCGGTCCCTTGCCTGCGACAGTGATATCGACGGATAATCCCCTATAGTTAGCTGGATGGGCTTACCCTCCCAGCGATACCGGTAAAAAAATGTCACGCCCCCTGAGATGGTCAGTCTGACATTGAGACCGTGTGAGTCAGAAATGATCTCTATTTTGTCGCGGCGCTTTCCCAGCGCTTTTCTGAGTTTGGTATCTGTAAGCAATGTGTACATCCCCCTTGGCGTATACGCAAGAGTGTACACAAAGTGCATAAATTAAAGCTAATCAGATTAAACCATAGTAAAGCATCATAAAGCACAAATAAGAGATAACCACCTGATATGAATTGTTTTTTTAAATCGAAGTTGCACAAAGTAAACCACATTAAAGCGGATACATATGCCCTCCGATAATATCTACGCCGAGAAACGCCTGCCGAGCGCCTTTCGTCAGAGCTGGCACCATTTTTATGGCGATACCCCGGCGATGGTCGGTCTGTACGGCTTCGGCGCGTTGCTGCTGCTGTGCATTTTTGGCGGGCTGATGGCGCCTTACGGCATTGATCAGCAGTTCCTCGGCTATCAGCTGTTGCCGCCGTCGTGGTCTCGCTATGGCGATGTTTCTTTCTTCCTCGGCACCGACGATTTGGGCCGCGATGTGCTGAGCCGCCTGTTGAGCGGTGCTGGCCCGACGGTCGGTTCGGCGATCCTGGTGACGCTGTTTGCCACATTCTGGGCGCTGGTACTGGGTATTCTGGCCGGCATGACCCACGGCGTGCGATCGGCGGTGATGAACCACGTGCTGGATACGCTGCTCTCGATTCCGTCACTGCTGCTGGCAATCATCGTGGTGGCGTTTCTCGGGCCACGGCTGGAACACGCGCTGCTGGCGGTCTGGCTGGCACTGATGCCGCGACTGGTGCGCGAAATTTACAGCGCGGTGCATGATGAGCTGGAAAAAGAGTATGTAGTCGCGGCGCGGCTGGACGGTGCCAGCAGCCGCAATATCCTGCGCTACGCCATCCTGCCCAACGTTCTGCCATTATTAATCAGTGAGATTACCCGCGCTCTGTCAATGGCGATTCTGGACATTGCCGCGCTGGGCTTTCTCGACCTGGGCGCACAGCTGCCCTCGCCGGAATGGGGTGCAATGCTGGGTGATTCGCTTGAACTGATCTATGTCGCGCCGTGGACGGTAATGCTGCCTGGCGTGGCGCTGATGGTCAGCGTATTAATTGTTAACCTGCTCGGTGACGGCCTCCGTCGCGCCGTCGAAGCGGGAGTGGAATAGATGCCGTTACTTGATATTCGTAATCTCACCATTGAATTTATGACTGCCGACGGGCCGGTCAAAGCGGTCGATCGCGTTAATCTGACCCTGAGCGAAGGTGAAGTTCGCGGCCTGGTGGGTGAGTCAGGTTCAGGCAAAAGCCTGGTGGCAAAAGCGATTTGCGGCGTGACCAAAGATAACTGGCGCGTAACCGCCGACCGGATGGTTTTTGATGATGTCGATCTGCTGCGCCTGTCACCACGCGAGCGCCGCCGCATTATCGGCCATAACGTCTCGATGATTTTTCAGGAGCCGCAGTCCTGTCTCGATCCGTCAGAAAGTATTGGCCGTCAGCTGATGCAGGCGATCCCACGCTGGACCTATAAAGGCCCGTGGCTGAAGCGCTTCTGGTTCTGGCGCAAAACCCGTGCCATTGAACTGCTGCATCGCGTCGGCATCAAAGATCACAAAGATATCATGCGCAGCTTTCCTTATGAGCTGACTGAAGGTGAATGCCAGAAAGTGATGATCGCCATCGCGCTGGCGAATCAGCCGCGCCTGCTGATTGCCGATGAGCCGACCAACGCCATGGAACCTACCACTCAGGCGCAGATTTTCCGTCTGCTGAGTCGTCTCAACCAGAATAACAACACCACGATTCTGCTGATCAGTCACGACCTGCGTACCATGAGCCAATGGGCCAATCGGATTAACGTGATGTACTGCGGACAGACGGTAGAGACCGCCCAGAGTGACGATCTGATGAGCACGCCGCATCACCCTTATACTCAGGCGCTGATCCGCGCCATGCCCGATTTTGGCCGCGCTCTGCCGCATAAAAGCCGGCTGAACACGCTGTCGGGCGCGATCCCGTCGCTGGAGAGTTTGCCGATCGGCTGCCGGCTGGGACCACGCTGCCCCTATGCGCAGCGCAAATGCGTCGAAACGCCACGGCTGGCGGGCGGCAAGTCGCACCTGTATGCCTGCCATTTCCCGCTGAACATGGAGAGCCAGTAAGATGGAAACCCTGCTGGAAGTGCGCAACCTGAGTAAAACCTTCCGCTATCGCACCGGACTGTTTCGTCGTCAGCACGTTGAAGCGGTGAAATCGGTCAGCTTTACCCTGCGCGAACGGCAAACGCTGGCGATTATTGGCGAAAACGGCTCCGGCAAGTCAACGCTGGCAAAAATGCTCAGCGGCATGGTCGCGCCGACCGAAGGTGAGATCCTGATTGACGATCATCCGCTTAGCTTTGGCGATTACGGCTATCGCAGTCAGCGCATCCGGATGATTTTTCAGGACCCTTCGACCTCGCTTAATCCGCGTCAGCGGGTCAGTCAGATCCTCGATTTTCCGCTGCGGCTCAATACCGATCTGACGGCAGAGGCGCGCGAAAAACGCATTATCGCCACGCTGCGTCAGGTCGGGCTGTTACGCGATCACGCTGGCTATTATCCGCATATGCTGGCCCCCGGTCAGAAACAGCGCCTCGGTCTGGCGCGTGCGCTGATCCTGCAACCGAAAGTGATTGTGGCGGATGAGGCGCTGGCCTCGCTCGACATGACCATGCGCTCCCAGCTGGTTAATCTGATGCTCGAGCTGCAGGAGAAACACGGCATTGCTACATTTATGTTACCCAGCATCTTGGCATGATGAAGCACATCAGCGATCAGGTGCTGGTGATGCATCAGGGTGAAGTGGTGGAGCGTGGCGGCACCGCCGATGTGCTGGCCTCCCCGCTACATGATCTGACCCGACGGCTGATCAGCAGCCACTTTGGTGAGGCGTTAACCGCCGAAGCCTGGCGGCGTGAGCACTGATTATTGCTGCATATCCCGGAAATTGCGGGCTGATTTACCTGATCTCTGACAGACGTGCTAGAATCCGCACGTCGATTAACGTCGGTCGCCTACTTTTTAAACAATGCGGCCGCCAACTACAATGACCATAAGGATTACAGCTATGGGTTTTCTTTCCGGTAAGCGCATTCTGATTACTGGCGTTGCCAGTAAACTTTCCATCGCCTACGGTATTGCACAGGCGATGCACAAACAGGGCGCAGAACTGGCTTTCACCTACCAGAACGACAAATTAAAAGGTCGTGTGGAAGAGTTTGCTAAAGATTTGGGTTCAGAGATCGTTCTGCCATGTGACGTGGCCGAAGATGAGAGCATCAAATCCCTGTTCACTGAACTGGCAAAAACCTGGCCGAAATTTGACGGTTTCGTTCACTCCATCGGTTTCGCCCCTGGCGACCAGCTGGATGGTGATTACGTGAATGCCGTAACCCGCGAAGGCTTCAAAATCGCGCATGACATCAGTGCCTACAGCTTCGTTGCGATGGCCAAAGAGTGCCGTGCGATGCTGAATCCACACTCTGCGCTGCTGACCCTCTCTTACCTGGGTGCTGAGCGCGCGATCCCGAACTATAACGTGATGGGTCTGGCGAAAGCATCGCTGGAAGCTAACGTGCGTTATATGGCCAATGCGATGGGTCCGGAAGGCGTCCGTGTGAACGCCGTTTCTGCCGGTCCAATCCGTACGCTGGCGGCATCAGGCATTAAAGACTTCCGTAAGATGCTGGCACACTGCGAAGCGGTTACCCCGATTCGTCGTACCGTGACCATTGAAGATGTCGGCAACTCAGCCGCCTTCCTTTGCTCCGATCTGGCGGGCGGCATCACCGGTGAAATCGTTCACGTTGATGGCGGCTTCAGCATCGCCGCAATGAATGAACTGGAACTGAAATAAGTTCTCAAGGGCGAGTCTGACTCGCCCTCTTCTTTGCTGCCTCTCGCCCCTTCCTGCCTGATTTTCCTGTCGTTATACCGTAACGCTATTAATTATCACCGATCATTCTTTTGCCCAGGCCTGGCCTTCGGCGACGATACGTCTGCCCTTCGGTTTATGCATTTTTTCAGATTCTGCCGCCTGCATGCCGAACCAGAATTTTGCAAAAGGATTGATCATGGAACAACGCCGCTATCCGGGCCATAACCACTGGTTTTACGAGAGCCAGACCAGTCCACGTACTTCGCAGGCCGCTCCGCTGGTCCCTGAAGCCGCCGATATCGATGACCGTTTTCTGCTGGGATGTGTCAGCGATCAGCTGACGCTGCCGTCACTGTTACGTGCTAATCAGCCCGCCTTGCTGGCGGCGCGCGATCTGGCGCAGCTGCTGTTCCCTGACCGCGTCGTGACGTCGCTGACCCACACGCTGACCCTTTACGATCGCCTGAGTACCGCCCTGACCGTCGCGCAAGTGGCAGGCGTTCAGCGCCTGTGTAATCACTATTCGGCGCGCCTCAATCCCCTGCCGGGGCCAGATTCGTCTCGGGAAAGCAATAACCGTCTGACTCAGATTACCCAGTATGCCCGTCAGCTGGCGATGCAGCCTGAGCTGATTACCGCCAGTGCGATTACCGCGCTTGATGCGGTGGGGCTGACCGAGCCGGACATCGTGACGCTCAATCAGCTGATCGGCTTTGTCAGCTATCAGGCGCGGGTAGTCGCCGGACTGCAGGCGCTGCAGGCCCAGCCGGTACGCTGGCTGCCCGGCACCACGCCGCCGCCGGATGCGGATGCGGCGGGCTTTGGCAAATCAACCGTCTGGCGTCCGGCGCTGAAACCGCTGGAGTTGCGCTACGCCAGTGCCGAACAGCTGGCAGCGGTGACCCGCAATCAGGCGCTGGCCGGCATGCAGGATGCGGTGTGGTTGCTGGCGCATGATGCCCCGGTATTGTATGGCTGGGTAATACTGCGTCAGCAGCTGTCTGCTGGTCAGCCGCTGGCCGAAGCGACCGCTGCGCGTATCCTCGGCAGTCGCTGGGCTTTCCAGCAACTGTCAGGCGTCGACGCGTTAATAGCGGGCGTGGATGAGGCGCAAGCGCCTGAGATTCAGCGGCAAATTATCGCCCTGGCTGCCCAGCTGACTCGTGCGCCGGAGCGGTTCAGCGCCGCGCATCTGCAACCGCTGGCGGAGGCTGGCTGGTCAGCCGATGCCCTGTTTGATCTGATTCAGTCGGTGGCGATCGGTAACTGGAACAGCCGTCTCTGTTATGCGTTGGGCGAGGCGCAGTAAGCGACTTAAACCGGTAACTGGCCGCGCGCTTCGTCGAAAAAGTGCTGCGCCAGAGGGGTTGCGCGTCCCGGTTCGGCAATCACCAGCGCCGCTTCGCGCGCCATCGGCGGCAGCGTAATCGGCCGCTGCTGTAATCCCTGCAGGGAAGCAGGCAGCAAATGGCCGACCGGTGAGACCAGCAATCCCAGCCCAACCTGCGCGCACTGCATCAGCTGCATCACCGAGGCACTTTCGACAATCACCCGCGGTACCAGCGACGCTTCGCGAAACGCCATGTCGAGATAGCGGCGAAAGTAACGCGTCTGTTCGGCCAGACAGAGCGGCTGCTGCGCCAGTTCACTGAGCGTGAGCGGCTCACCAGAGATCAGATCGGGAAAATGATCGGGATGGAAGATCGCCTCAACCCCACGATCGGCCAGCATTGCCGTCTGAAAATGGAGTTCGCGCAGCGTAGCCATCTCAAAAAAGCCAATGCCTACATCCACGGTGTGGCTGTTAAGCGCTTCCAGCAGCTGGTCGGCGCTCAGCACCGCGATCCGGTAATCAAGCTGCGGATAACGCGCCTGCACCGCCTTTAGCAACAGCGGCAACGCCACGCTGCACTGTGGCACCACCCCGACTCGCAGGGTGCCATTGACCCCATGTTTCAGCGACTCCACTTCCAGCTTTAGTCCCTGGTAAACCGAGACGATTTCCCGCGCCCAGGCCAGTACCCGATCGCCTTCCGGCGTAAAACCGGCAAAGTTATTGCTGCGATTAATCAGCGACAGGCCCAGTTCACGCTCCAGATTTTTCAGGCGCATCGAAAGGGTCGGCTGGGTGACAAAACTGGCTTCGGCGGCCCGGCCAAAATGGCGTTCGCGTTCGAGATTACACAGGTAAATTAATTGTTTGATGTCGATGTTAATGACCCGTCAGCAGGTTGAAGTTGAATCAACGATGTTTTTTATGATTGCGGGCTTAAGCCCGTTTATGACGGTTAATTTTAGCGCCATCCGGCGTTTTATTGTTAACCGCAATGTGCATTCAGCATGGCATTTCTCATCAGCACTGGCGAGGAATCCGCCGGTTACACCGCGCCTTTCCGGGCCGCTGCCGGCCTGAATATCGCCTTCAGCGCCAGAGCCATTAATCCGAACCCGACCGGCAGTAAGAAACCATAGCCCAGCCACTTATACAGCCATATGCCTGCCACGCCGCCCGCGAGGAATGAGAGCAGCGTCAAGCCATGCAGCCGCAGACGATCCAGATACAGCGGCGCCTCTTTCGGTGAGACTTTGCGCCGTAACACCTCATACAGCATCGCCAGTTCGATACCGATATCGGTCGCCGTTCCGGAAACGTGCGTGGTGCGCACCCGGGCATTTGAGATCCGCGTTACCACTGCATTTTGCAAACCCATCAAAAAACTCAGGCTCATGATCAGCACTACGCCCGGCGAGAGTGGCGTGAAAAAGCATTCGGCCACGCCGAGAAAAACCAGCGCTAAGCCTTCGGCCAGAATGACAAACGCGTAGATAGTGCGAATATTGCGGCGGCGGCCTGAATTAATTACCAGCGTTGAGACCAGCGAACCGGTAATAAACAGGCAAACGACCGACAGAAAAAACAGCCCCGCGCTGAGGTTGGCTTTTGCCAGATGATCGGACAGTGATGAGACGTTGCCGGTCATGTTGGCGGAGAAAAAGCCGACAATCTCAAACGCGGCGGTATTCAGCGCGCCTGCGGCCGCGGCCAGGGTGCAGGCCAGTCGGCTATCGGCGCTGTGGCTGCGTGCATCCTCGGTGGTAATCAGCATGGAACCTACAAATCCGGGTCAATATTGCGGTTATAATCCGCTGATTTTTCATCGCAAACAAGTTACCGATTCAGACAAAACAGATTTGCCCTGCGCCGCGTCAGCTAACCGCCAGAATCTGTCGTTCGCTTGCCGCCGTCCGATTACCGCCGCCATACAACCGCTGCTAAAGTACCACCGCGATAGTATCGCCGCGCCAGTGCCGTCCTGCATCCGGCACGGCTCTGCCGGTTAGCTGGCTGACAGACGGAAGGTGGAAACCGACTGTGTCAGATAGCGCACCTGCTCTTCAAGCGAGGCCGAGGCGGCGGCAGACTCCTGCACCAGCGCGGCGTTCTGCTGCGTCACGCTGTCCATCTCAGTCACCGCCTGTTCGATCTGTCCGATGCCGCGACTCTGTTCGTCTGATGCGGTGGAGATGTGCTCCATCAGCTGATTAACCCGGCTGACCGAGGAGATGATAGCGTTCATGGCATAACCGGTGCGGCTGACCTGATCGGAACCGGCATGAATAATCGCCACCGATTCAGCGATCAGCGTTTCTATTTCTTTCGCCGCCACGGCGCTGCGCTGGGCCAGATTACGCACCTCACCGGCCACCACCGCAAAACCGCGCCCCTGTTCACCGGCTCTGGCCGCTTCAACCGCCGCATTCAGCGCCAGAATGTTGGTCTGGAAAGCGATGCTGTCGATCACGGTAGTGATCTCTTCAATCTTCTTCGAGCTGGCATTAATCAGCTCCATCGATACCACCACTTCCTGCGACACTTTCTCACCGCTTTCGGCATTTTTGACCGCTTCACTGGTCAGGCGGCAGGCTTCAAACACGTTTTCGGTGTTCTGTTTTACCGTGGCACCCAGCTGCTCCATGCTGGCGGCAGTCTCAGTCAGCGCCGCTGCCTGTTGTTCGGTGCGCGAGGCCAGATCGATATTACCGGCGGCGATCTCCTGTGACGCGCCAGAGACCGAGCGGGTAGAGTCACGGACCTGCAGGATAATCGCGGTCAGGGCGCTACGCATCTGCTCCAGCGAGGCCATCAGCTGCTGGATCTCGCTGCGGGAACTGGCTTTCACCGGCACCGTGCTATCAAGAACACCGGCCGCTATCAGCTTACAGTGCGCCTGCGCATCGTTGAGCGGCGACAGCACATAGCGCTTCATGAACAGATAAATCGCCATGATGATGGCAAAGAACAGGACGCCAAAAATCGCCAGCAGGGTGATCCCGGAGGTGAAATGGCTTTGCGCATCGGTATTGAGCTTCTTCGCATAGGCTTCGTGCTGGGCCAGTACCCGATCAAGGATGATTTCATACTGGCGGTCCAGCCGCACCACGTTGGCGATCTGGTTTTTAAACCGCAGCTGATCGTGCGCTTCGGCGGCGTCAATCAATGGCTGAAGTCCCTGCTGGCGGTAAGCCAGATACGCCTGGCGATAGGCATCGGCCTCTGCGTCTTCACCCGGCAGACGCGGCGCATTCATGTAGGCTTCAAAGGCAGCATCGGCTTTGCCGGCAACGACCCGTACGCTCTCTAAGGTGGCCGGATTATTCGCCTCGCTGCCCTCAATCGCTTTCATGTATTCCATCAGACGCACGCGCAGCGTCCGGCTGTGGTTAATCGGATCGATGACCGACAGCACCACGCGGATCTCTTTATTGACCGCATTTAACGACTGATTGCTCTGAATCAGTAGCCAGGTACTGATGGCTACGCTGGTGAGAAACAGCGCCAGCAGAAAAGAAAAGATCAGCAGGGAGGATTTTTTGAGTGACATAGCAACTTCCGGATAATGAACGAATGAAGAGATATATCGGCCAGAAATTGCCCCCCATTAGGGCGCGGCTTTTTTTAGTTACAATAAGCCAGACGGTAATCGGGTAATTACAAACATAAACAGCGCGTTACAGCCCGATCAGATCGGGCTATAAGCGGTTGATCGGCGTGGGTTCGCTACGCCACGCCGAGCGCCATCTTCACCTGATTGGCGATTTTCTCCACCTGCGGGCCATAAATCACCTGCACGTCGTTGTCGCTGACGCGGTTTACGCCGTTGGCACCGGTGCTCATCAGGGTTTGATCGACCACCTCTTTCATATCTTTTACCCGCACCCGCAGCCGGGTAAAGCAGCAATCGACATCCTCGATATTGGCCTGTCCGCCCAGCCCGCTGATGATCACCTGGGTGCGTTCGTCACCCGACACCTGCTGCGGTTTCTCATCATCCGTTTCCCGTCCCGGCGTTTCAACGTTCATCCGGGTGATCACCAGGCGGAAGGCGTAATAGTAGACAGGCGCATAAATCACTCCCAGCGCCAGCGTCCACCACCAGTGGGTTTTCGCACCGCCCAGCACGCCGAATACCACCAGATCGATGATGCCGCCCTGCACGTTGCCGATCATCAGATGCAGCATCGACATCAGCATAAACGACAGCCCGGTAAGAAACGCGTGCAGCAGATAAAGCACCGGCGAAACGAAGATAAAACAGAACTCCAGCGGTTCGGTGATCCCGGTAGTAAACGAGGTTAACGCCCCGGCCAGCACCAGCGCCTTCACCCGCTGCTTATGCTCAGGCCGCGCAGTGTGATAGATCGCCAGCGCGGCCGCCGGCAGACCAAACATCATCACCGGAATTTTGCCCTGCGCCAGAAACTGGGTGGCGGTGCGCAGCGTATCGTCCGGGATCAGCCCCGGATGGGTCAGTGAACTGTTGAAGATATTCAGCGCGCCAACGATGGTCTGTCCGTCAACAATCGCCATACCGCCAATCGGCGTAAAGCGCACGGTTTCATTGAGGATATGGTGCAGGCCGGTGGGGATCAGGATGCGTTCAAACGCCCCGAGCAGAAAAGCGCCGTACTGGCCGCTTTTGCCGATCATCTGGCCAATCCACGCAATGCCGTTGCCGATGGTCGGCCAGATCATTGCCAGCAGCACTCCAATCAGCGGCAGACAGACCACGGTGACGATTGGCACAAAGCGTCGCCCGCCGAAGAAACTGATCGCGGTCGGCAGCTGCTGGGTATAGAAGCGATTATGCAGCGCTACCGTCGCCAGCCCGGCAATCACCCCGCCCAGCACGCTCATGTTGTAGGTGAAGACGCCCAGCATCTCGATATATTCCGCTGAGGTCATCATGGCAGTGGTCTGGTCCAGGCCGGCCTGCTGTAACGCCTGCGGCGTGGTGGTGGCCGCCGTGATGCCTTTGGCCGCCAGCGTGGCGTTAATGCCGACGTTCATGGCGATATAGCCGATAACGGCGGCAAAGGCGGCGGTCGGCTTTTCCGCTTTAGCCAGTCCGATGGCGCTGGCAACCGCAAAGAACACCGGCAGGTTCGCGAACAACGCCCCCGCCACCTTACGAATAAAGCCGATAATTAACTGTGGCACCTGCATCTGTGCAAAGGCATCGCCGGTGACTGCCGGGTTTTGCATTGCTGCCGCCAGCCCGAGAAAGATCCCCGCCGCGGCGATCACCGAGATTGGCATCATTAACGCTTTGCCGAACGCATGAATCTGGCTGGTCAGCTGTTTCATCGAGTCGCGCCCTCTTCTGTTATGAACAGCAAGTATTAGCGCGTTGTGATAAGAACTCCCGTTATCGGCAGGTTACAAGCGGGTAAAATTTGACCAGTATCACAATTCTGGCCGATGCATGATAAACAGCAGCTATCGCACCATTAAGTCAATCAATTAGACAAGGTTTGATGATAATTGCACACTCCCCTTCACCATCAGGCCATAACCTGATAACAAACTATCTACAATACTTCCTACTATAAAAAAGCCTGCACTCAATATGAAATTTAAACGCCAAATCAAACCCTATCGCGCGGCTGCGGGCGGCTGGGGTTCACTGGAAGCCACCACGCGTTTCGTTCTTGACAGCAAAGCGGCCCTGAAAAATATGCGCAACCTGATGCGCATGAATAAAGCTCGCGGTTTTGACTGTCCGGGCTGCGCCTGGGGTGATGACAATAAAAGCACCTTCAGCTTCTGCGAAAACGGCGCCAAAGCGGTGACCTGGGAAGCGACCCGCCGGGTGGTCGACAGTGAATTCTTTGCCCGTCACAGCGTCACCACGCTCTATACCCAGAGCGACTATTTTCTTGAATATCAGGGTCGTCTGACCCATCCGCTGCGCTACAACGCCGAAACCGACCACTATGAGCCGATTAGCTGGGATGATGCGTTTGCGCTGATCGCCCGTCACATTAAGGCGATGGACAACCCGGACCAGATGGAGCTCTACACTTCCGGTCGCGCCAGTAATGAAGCGTCGTGGCTCTATCAGCTGTTTGGCCGCCTGATGGGCACCAACAACTTCCCTGACTGCTCTAATATGTGCCATGAAGCGAGCGGGACCGGCCTGAAGCGCAGTATCGGCGTGGGCAAAGGCACCATTCGTCTGGATGATTTTGACCATGCGGATGCCATTTTCGTCTTCGGTCAGAACCCCGGCACTAACCATCCGCGCATGCTGCACAGCCTGCGTCATGCCGCCGATCACGGCGCGAAAATTGTCACCTTTAATACCCTGCGTGAGCGCGGTCTGGAACGTTTTGCCGACCCGCAAAAACCGCTGGAAGTGGTGACCTCAATGGCAGGTACCATCAGCTCTTCTTACTACCAGCCTAACCTCGGTGGCGATATGGCCGCGGTGCGCGGCATGGTGAAATGCCTGCTGGAGACCCATCGCGCCCGGCTGGCCGCCGGTGAAAGCGGCCTGTTCGATCAGACCTTTATCAATGCCAAAACCAACGGCATCGAAGCCTATATTGAGGCGGTTGATCACACCGACTGGATGCAGATTGTGGCGCAGTCGGGGCTGACCCAGGCACAAATCCGCGAAGCGGCGGCGATTTATCAGAGTGCCGACCGGGTGATTTGCACCTGGGCGATGGGCATTACCCAGCATAAGCATTCGGTTGATACGGTGCGTGAAATCACTAACCTGCAGCTGCTGTTCGGCCAGCTGGGCAAAAAAGGCGCAGGCCTGTGTCCGGTTCGTGGTCACAGTAACGTGCAGGGCAACCGCACCATGGGGATTGATGAGAAGCCGTCTCAGGCGTTTCTTGATGCGCTGGGTAACCACTTCAACTTTGAACCGCCACGCGCGCATGGCCATAACACCGTTGAAGCGCTGAATGCGATGCTGCGTGATGAAGTAAAAGTGCTGATCGCGCTGGGAGGCAACCTGGCCGCCGCTGCGCCGGACTCGCCGCGTACTGAAGAAGCGCTGTCACGCTGTGGACTGACGGTTCACATCAGCACCAAACTGAACCGTAGCCATCTGGTGCCGGGTCACGAAGGGCTGATCCTGCCGACGCTGGGCCGTACCGAGCGCGACCGTCAGGCCACCGGCAACCAGTTCATCACGGTGGAAGATTCATTCAGTATGGTGCACGCCTCTGAAGGGATTGGTATTCCGCTGGCAGAGACTCAGCGTTCTGAAACTGCGATTGTGGCCGGTATCGCCCATGCGGTGCTGGGTGATGAGAAAGTGAAATGGCTGGAGCTGGCAGGCGATTACAACCTGATCCGCGAACACATCGCGGCCACCATTCCAGGCTTTGCTGACTTTAACGCTAAATGCGATATCCCGGGCGGCTTCTACCTCGGTAATGCGGCAGCGGAACTGCGCTTCAATACCGCCAGTGGCAAAGCCGAGTTCAGCGCCGCGGCTCTGCCGGCCTCGCTGTTCCCGAATCTGGATCAGGAAGTGCCATTCACCCTGCAGACCCTGCGTTCACACGATCAGTACAACACCACCATTTACGGCCTTGATGACCGTTATCGTGGCGTGTTTGGTCAGCGTGAAGTGGTGTTTATCAACCCGGACGACATGGCGGATTTAGGCTTCACGGAAGGCCAGAATGTCGATATTGAAACCCTGTGGAATGATGGCATCACCCGCCGCGTCAGCGGATTCAAACTGGTGCCGTACAATATTCCGCGCGGTAATCTGGCGGCTTACTATCCGGAAACTAACCCGCTGGTGCCGCTGAACAGCTTTGGCGATGGCAGCGGTACGCCGACCTCGAAATCGGTGCCGGTTAAACTTGAACTGTCGTCGGCGCTGGCCGACCAACGCATCGCCTGATCGCGGTCAGGTCTCCACCCCTAAAAAGCCGGCCTGTCCGGCTTTTTGCCTTGCCGCGCGGCGTCGATTCGCGTAAAACTGTCAGCCGCAATCAGGCCACGAAACGTAAAAATTATGTTCCAGGATAACCCGCTGCTCGCGCAGCTGAAAGAGAAGCTCCACTCGCAAACGCCTCGCGCTGAAGGCGTTGTTAAAGGCACCGAAAAAGGCTTCGGCTTCCTGGAAGTCGATGCACAAAAAAGCTACTTCATCCCGCCGCCGCAGATGAAAAAAGTGATGCACGGTGACCGTATCGTCGCCGTGATCAACAGCGATAAAGATCGTGAAAGCGCTGAGCCAGAAACGCTGGTTGAGCCGTTCCTGAGCCGCTTTGTTGGCCGGGTACAGAAAAAAGACGATCGCCTCTCCATCGTGCCGGATCATCCACTGCTGAAGGACGCCATTCAGTGCCGTCCGGTGCGTGGACTGACGCATGAGTTTGAAAATGGCGACTGGGCAGTGGCGGAGATGCGCCGCCACCCGCTGAAAGGCGATCGCGGTTTTTATGCCGAACTGACCGATTTCATTGTCAAAGCTGACGATCACCTCGCGCCATGGTGGGTGACGCTGTCGCGTCATAACCTTGAGCGTGAAGCGCCTGATGTCAGCTTTGGCGAAATGCTGGATGAAAACCTGACGCGTGAAGATCTGACCGCGCTGGATTTCGTCACCATCGACAGCGCCAGCACCGAAGATATGGATGATGCGCTCTACGTTGAAGCGCTGGAAGATGGCGCGCTGCGCCTGACCGTGGCTATCGCCGATCCCACCGCCTACGTGGCGGAAGGCAGCCAGCTGGATAAACTGGCGGCGCAGCGTGCCTTCACCAACTATCTGCCGGGCTTTAATATTCCGATGCTGCCGCGTCAGCTTTCTGATGACGTCTGCTCGCTGCGTCCGCATGCGCGCCGTCCGGCGCTGGCCTGCCGCGTCACGGTCGCTGCGGATGGCAGCCTGACTGATGATCCGCAGTTCTTTGCTGCCTGGATCGAGTCCAAAGCTAAACTGGCCTACGACGACGTTTCTGACTGGCTGGAAAACAGCGGTGAATGGCAGCCGGAAAGCGAGGCGATTGCTGAGCAAATCCGCCTGCTGCACCGTCTCTGTCTGGCACGCAGTGAATGGCGTCAGACCCATGCACTGGTGTTCAAAGATCGTCCTGACTACCGCTTCCTGCTGGGTGAGAAAGGCGAAGTGCTGGAGATCGTGGCTGAACCTCGCCGTATCGCCAACCGTATCGTTGAAGAGTCGATGATTCTGGCTAACGTCTGCGCGGCTAAAGTGCTGCGTGACACGCTCGGGTTTGGTATCTATAACGTTCATGCCGGTTTCGATAGCACTAACGCCGAACAGGCAGCCGCCGTGCTGGCGAACCACGGTATCAGCGTGGATGCGCAGGCGATTACCACGCTGGAAGGTTTCCGCGTGCTGCGCCGCGAGCTGGATGCCCAGCCGACGCAGTTCCTCGACAGCCGCATCCGTCGCTTCCAGACCTTTGCTGAGATCAGCACCGAACCGGGCCCGCATTTTGGCCTCGGCCTTGAAGCCTACGCCACCTGGACCTCACCGATCCGTAAGTTTGGCGATATGATCAACCATCGTCTGCTGAAGGCGATCATTCGCGGCGAGCAGATCGCCCGTCCGGATGAGGCGCTGACCGTCACCATGAGTGAACGTCGTCGCCTTAACCGCATGGCCGAGCGCGATGTTGGTGACTGGCTCTATGCCCGCTATCTGGCACCGTTCGCGGCTACCGACCGTCGTTTCAGCGCCGAGATCATCGACGTGTCGCGCGGCGGCATGCGGGTACGCCTGCTGGAGTTCGGTGCGGTCGCGTTTATCCCGGCCCCGTTCATCCACGCGGTACGTGATGAACTGGTCTGCAGCCAGGAAAATGGCACCGTGCAGATCAAAGGCGAAGTGGTTTACCGCGTCACTGACGTTATCGATGTGACCATCGCGGAAGTCCGGATGGAAACCCGCAGCGTAGTAGCTCGCCCCGCCGTTTAAGTCTGAAATCTGACGGGATAACGCTGGTTATCCCGTCACTTCCCACCGCCTCTGCTTTGCAAAAATGTTAAATTTGTACCCCGCTTCACACTTCTTCCTCGATTAACTTTCACTTACATTCCATTACATTAAGTTTGACTCGTTGTTTTCGATCGCATCTCTCTCGATCCTCACAAGGAGTTAGTCATGAAAAACGTCAAAACCGGCGCGATCTGGTTAGTGGTGGCGTTAATCGGCGCGGGCGCTTTCGCTATGCTGGCACTCAGCCGCGGCGAACACGTCAACGCAGTCTGGCTGGTGATTGCGGCGGTTGCCTGCTACAGCATCGCCTATCGCTTTTACAGCCTGTTTATTGCCCGCAATATTTTTGAACTGGATGACCGCCGTCTGACGCCCGCCGAGCGGCTGAATGACGGTCTCGATTATGTGCCGACCAACAAGTGGGTGCTGTTTGGTCACCACTTCGCGGCCATTGCCGGTGCCGGTCCGCTGGTCGGGCCGATCCTGGCGGCACAAATGGGGTTCCTGCCCGGCACCATCTGGATTCTGGTCGGGGTGATGCTGGCGGGTGCGGTACAGGACTTCCTGATCCTGTTTATTTCTACCCGCCGCGATGGCCGCTCGCTGGGTGAAATGGCCCGTCAGGAACTGGGTGCCTTTGCCGGTGTGGTCACCATGCTTGGCGCGCTCGGCGTGATGATCATCATTCTTTCGGCGCTGGCGCTGGTGGTGGTCAAGGCGTTAGCCAACAGCCCCTGGGGCCTGTTTACCATCGCCGCCACCATTCCTATCGCGCTGTTTATGGGCGTTTATATGCGCTTTATCCGCCCCGGAAAAATCGCTGAAGTGTCGCTGATCGGTTTTGTGCTGATGATGGCGGCGATCATCTATGGCGGTGACGTGGCGCAGCATCCTTACTGGGGACCGTTTTTCACCCTGAAAGGCACTTCGCTCACCTGGGTACTGGTGATTTACGGCTTCATTGCCTCGGTCCTGCCGGTCTGGCTGCTGCTGGCCCCGCGTGATTACCTGTCTACCTTCCTTAAAATTGGCGTCATTGTCGGACTGGCGATTGGCATCGTGTTTGCCATGCCAGAGATGAAAATGCCGGCGGTGACCAAATTTATCGACGGCAGCGGCCCGGTCTTCTCCGGCGCAATGTTCCCGTTCCTGTTTATCACGATTGCCTGTGGTGCCATCTCCGGCTTTCATGCGCTGGTGTCGAGCGGCACCACGCCGAAACTGGTGGAGCGTGAAAGCCATATCCGCTTCATTGGTTACGGAGCGATGCTGATGGAGTCATTCGTGGCGATCATGGCGCTGATTTGCGCCTCGGTGCTGGACCCCGGCGTCTATTTCGCCATGAACTCACCGGCTGCGCTGATTGGCACCACCGTTGAGAGCGCCTCGCAGGTGATCAACGGCTGGGGCTTTGTGGTGACGCCAGAGACGCTGAGCGGCATTGCCCGCGACGTGGGGGAAGGCTCTATCCTCTCACGTGCCGGTGGTGCACCAACCTTTGCCGTCGGGATGGCACACATCATTACCGACATTTTCAACAGCCGGGCGATGATGGCGTTCTGGTACCACTTCGCCATCCTGTTTGAAGCGCTGTTTATCCTGACTGCCGTCGATGCCGGTACCCGCGCCTGCCGTTTTATGGTGCAGGATCTGGTCGGCACCGTGGTGCCTTCACTGGCGAATAACCGCTCCTGGCTCGGTAACATGGCCGGTACCACGGTCGCGGTGGCGGGCTGGGGCTTCTTTGTCTATCAGGGCGTGGTCGATCCGCTGGGCGGCATTAACACCCTGTGGCCGCTGTTTGGTATCGGAAACCAGATGCTGGCCTCAATGGCGCTGATCCTCGGTACCGTGGTGTTGTTCAAAATGAAAAAACAACGCTACGCCTGGGTCACCATCCTGCCAACCCTCTGGCTGTTCATTACCTCAATGACCGCCGGCTGGCAGAAAATCTTCCATGAAAAACCGTCAATCGGCTTTCTGGCGCAGGCCAGTAAGTTCCGAAAAGGGCTGGATGAAGGCGTATTGATTGCCCCGGCGAAAACCGTGGCCGATATGCAGACCATCGTCTTCAGCAATCAGATCAATGCGGCGCTGTGCGGCTTCTTTATGCTGGTGGCGGTGACGATGCTGATTGCCGCCTTCTTTGTTATCCGCAAGGCATTGCGCAGTAACCTGCCGACCACGCATGAATCGACGGTTGCGCTGCGTAATAAGGAGGTGCGTCATGTCTGATGCGATTCATCCGGTGCGTCGTCCGCAGGGCGAGTGGCAGATCCATCGCTGCCAGTTTGTTACGGCCCGCGATGCGGCGCCCTTTCGCTGGCGGAGCCTGTGGCGAGGGCTGCAACAGTGCTTTCGCTTAATGGTCGGGGTGCAGGATTATCAAACATACCTGCAGCATATGCGACTGCATCACCCTGAACAGACGCCGATGAATGAGCGTGATTTCCACCGCTACTGTCTGGATGCCCGCTTCCCCAGCCAGGCCGGTAAGCTCGGAAAATGTCCCTGCTGATGAACGTAATAAGCCCCACGGAAGTGGGGCTTTTTTGTGCCATTCATATCTTGATAGCAAAATATATTTGGTTTGTACCTTGTGCTAACGTCGGATGATGAATACTGTTGCTAAAATAATGAGATAACGCCTGCAGAGCACTCCCCGGAGGAAGTTTCCATGACCGATGAACAAGGGCAAACGTTGTTGTACACCTTGTTTGGTACAACCAGCCCTCATTGGCGTCTGACCGCGGACAGCGATGCGCTGAATTTTGCCGAAGATGAGTCGTCACTAACCAATATAGCCCTGCCGCTAACCCCCGGCCAGGCTGCGATGATACGGGCCATGCCGGTCATCACCTCAAGTATTAATCTGACGCTGCCGTTGCAGGGTGTTGCGGTACCGTTGCATCTGGTCGGCCGCAAAGTTAACCAATCTTCGTGGGCCGGAACCGCCTCTGCCTGGGGCGATACCGCCGCGGTTGCCCGTGATTTGACATTAGGGCTTTCATTCGCCGAACAGGTGGTTTCGGAAGCCAATTCGGTGATCGTCATTCTTGACCAGCGTGGCAACATCCAGCGTTTTAACCGCCTGAGTGAAGAATATACCGGTCTGAACGAACATGAGGTGATTGGCCAGAATGTCTTTCAGCTGTTTATGACCAAACAGGAAGCTGCGGCCTCGCGACGTAACATTACCGGCTTCTTCCGGGATGGTAACTCCTATGAGGTCGAGCGCTGGGTGAAAACCAGAAAAGGCCAGCGACTGTTCTTGTTTCGTAATAAGTTCGTTCACAGCGGCAGTGGCAAAAATGAAATTTTCCTCATCTGTTCAGGCACGGACATAACCGAGGAGCGTCGCGCCCAGGAACGTCTGCGGGTGCTGGCCAACACCGATACGGTGACCGGATTACCCAATCGTAACGCGATTCATCAGCAAATGAGTCAGGCGCTGGAGCAAGCTGGCGGCGATGAGACCGGCGTGGTCTATCTCGATCTCGATAATTTCAAGAAAGTGAATGACGCCTACGGTCATATGTTTGGCGATCAGCTGTTGCAGGCGGTGTCGCTGGCGATCCTGAGCTGCCTCGGCAAAGATCAGACGCTGGGTCGCCTGGGCGGTGATGAATTTGTGGTGCTGGCAGAACACACCAGCCAGGCGGCGCTGGAGGCGATGTCTTCCCGCATCCTCGAGCGTCTGCGTCAGCCGTTCCGCATTGGGCTGATTGAAGTCTACAGCGGCTGCTCGATCGGTATCGCCCTCGCCCCGATGCATGGCGAGGATCGCGAGAGCCTGATCCGCAACGCCGACACCGCGATGTACCATGCTAAAGAGAACGGCCGCGGCAAATTTTGTGTGTTTGCGGCTGAGATGAATCAGCGGGTGTTTGAGTATCTGTGGCTCGACACTAACCTGCGTAAAGCGCTGGAGCTGGATCACCTCATTGTCCACTACCAGCCGAAAATCGACAGTGACGGCAACGTGCGCAGCGCCGAAGCGCTGGTGCGCTGGATTTCACCGGAGCGCGGGATGGTCTCGCCGGGCGATTTTATTCCCTACGCCGAAGAGTCTGGGCTGATTGTGCCGCTGGGTCGCTGGGTGATGCTTAACGTGCTGAAGCAGATTATCGCCTGGCGTCAGGACGGCGTGTATCTGCGGGTGGCAGTCAACGTCTCTGCCCGCCAGCTGATCGATCAAAGTATCTACAGCGATTTGAAACAGGCGCTGACCGAGGCCGGTCTGACCGATTGCCCGATCGATATTGAACTGACCGAAAGTTGCCTGATCGAAAATGAGACCGAAGCGCTGAAGCTGATGAAGCAGTTTCAGGATTTGGGGGCTCAGGTGCATCTCGATGACTTTGGTACCGGCTACTCTTCGCTGTCACAACTGGCGCGGGTCCCGATTAACGCCATTAAGCTCGATCAAAGTTTTATCCGTAATATCAATAAGCAGCCGGTTTCACAATCGCTGGTGCGTGCCATCGTCGCCGTCGCCAAGGCGCTTGACCTGCAGGTGATTGCCGAGGGTATTGAAACCCAGGATGAAGAGAAATTTATCCTTAAAAGTGGTGTTGACGGGCGTCAGGGTTATCTCTACGCAAAACCAATGCCCGCGGAGCAATTTGGGCATTGGCTGGCTAAGCATCCTGCCCGCGTTTAACGCTGTTAATTACTAGCCCGCTTTACGCAGTGATGCGCTGTGGCGGTTTTGTAACTGTACCAGACGCTCCATATAAGCAATGTCTTTGGGTTCAATGGTAAAGGCGTAATCAACCCAATCTTCGGTAATGTCCATCAGCTCAGCGCGTGACAATTGCAGCACGCGCTGACGCGCTTTCAGCATTGCCCGCACGCCGTTGAGTTTCGGACGTAAGGTATCGATAAAGGTTCGGGTGGCGCGATAGCTGTCGCCAGGCTGAAACACTTTATCCACCAGACCGCGTGTTTCGTACCATTCCGCGCTGTGCGACTCCCCTTCACAGATCAGCTCTTCGGCCAGCTTCATGCCGGCACGACGTGCCACCAGCGAATAACCGCCCATTCCCGGGAACAGGTTAAAGGCAATTTCCGGGAAGCCCATCCGCGCGTTGTTCTGCGCCAGAATAAAGTGATGCGCCAGCGCAGCTTCAAAGCCACCGCCCAGCGCACTGCCCTCAATCATCGCCAGCGTGACCGCGCCGGTGTCAAAGCCGCGTGCTGCTGAATGGATACAGTCAACACAGGCCCGGGCATAAGCCCGCAGTGCTTCGCGCCGGTTATTACGGATGCACTCAACAAAGAAGCGCAGATCGCCTCCGGCGTTAAACATCTGTGGAACCAGCGAGCCCGTCACCCAGAAATCGATTGGCAGGCCGGAACGCTGCGCGGCATAGCTCAGGTTCATGATCTCCTCAATCAGTTCGTGGTTGAAGCTGGGACGCGGCTGAGCGCGCAGCATCATCCACATGGTGCGTCGTCCTTCCTCGTAATAGGCGACTAACTGGGTGGTGTTACCGACTTCGGTAAATAATCTGCACGTTGCTTGGTTAATAACTGTCATTGTCTCATCCTCTGTTTATATTTGATGCGCTTAATACGCCACATCAGCGTAATGCAGAGTGAGTCCAGACCAAATGAGAGATTGATTTACAACACAAAATCCAGAGTGATCCCCGACAGAGCTGTCGGGGATTGATTAGGCGGGTTACTTAATGGCAGCGCGTTGATCGATGGCGACATGCATACGCTTAACGCGTTTTGAATAGAGTGCGGTAATGATTGGCACCAGTACCGAAGTGACGATCACCGAGGTCGCCACCAGTGCCGTTGCCGCCGGCGCAACCGCTTTAAACTGCGGCAGCATTTCCGCAATCAGCACCGGTGTCGCTACTGCTGCCCCGGCGGTACTGGACGCGGCCACGCCCGCCGTGCCGTCACCGCCGCCGATCAGTCGATCGGCGAGAATCAGCGGGATACCGGTAATGATGATCACCGCCACGCCCAGCATAATGCCCAGCAGGCCGGTTTCGGCAATCACCGCCAGATTGATGGTATTACCCAGCGCAAACGCGAAGAACGGGATCAGGGTATGCACCGCTTTACCGAAGAATTCACGCAGTTCAGGATCAAGGTTCCCTAATGCAAATCCCACCACAAACGGCAGCACTGCTCCGACAAACACATGCGGCTCGAATGAAGCAATTCCTGCCGTCCCGAGAATCACCATGGTCATCAGCGGACCGGATTCAAGCGACATCAGCACAAAGGCGCCTGATTCCTCTTTCGAACCGTATTGCTGCATGATCGACGCGTAAAGTCCGCCGTTGGTCATATCCATCGCCGCCACCAGCGCCAGGGTGGATAAACCGGCAAACATACCGACTTCAACCCCGTTTTCCGGCATTACCCGTGACGCAATGGCCGCCACTACCCACGCCACAGCAATTTTGGTCAGCACCAGCGTGCCAGACTTGCGTAACACCGTGCCGGTGGCGCTCAGCTTGATCGACGCCCCCATACAGAAAAACCACACCGCCAGAATCGGTACGGTGCCGGTCATTAAGCCGTTGGTGAAAGAGCCAAAGTACTTCCCGGCACCAGGAGAGAAGGTATGACAGAGCGCGCCGATAAACAGCGGAATTAACATCATGCCGCCAGGGATTTTGTCTATTGCACGTTTGATATGCATATTAATGTCACCTTTGCTATGCCAGTGGGAGCTGCGAAAAGTGCCCGAAGGCGATGCAAGCAAAATAGTGACTGGGCGTAACGAAAACAGTGATCGCCACGATAAAATGAAACAGCGTTTTATTTTTATTGATCGATTGTTTTGATAAGTATGATCACGATCGCCATACCAGTTGTGACGGGAACAAAAAAACGGGACGCAGCTGGCGTCCCGACGATTATTTCTGACCGTACCAGGCGTTGTCGCCATGCTTACGTAAGTAGTGCAGGTCCAGCAGGGTTTGCTGATCGGCGGCAGATTTGCCGTCAGCTGCTGGCTGAACAGCCCCATGTAGGCCACCTCTTCCAGCACCACCGCACTGTGTACCGCCGCATGTGCATCTTTACCCCAGGCAAAGGGTCCGTGCGAATTGACCAGCACCGCCGGTATCGCTGAAGGTGACAGGCCCCGCTGGGCGAAGGTTTCAATAATCACTTCACCGGTATTCCACTCATACTGCTGCTGGATCTCTTCATCGCGCATCGCGCGGGTACAGGGGATCTCGCCGTAGAAGTCATCGGCATGGGTGGTACCCCAGGCGGGAATCGCTCGACCTGCCTGCGCCCAGATGGTCGCATGCCGCGAATGGGTATGGACAATACCGCCGACCTCCGGCCACGCCAGATAGAGAGCACGGTGAGTGGCGGTATCAGATGAGGGACGTTTATCGCCTTCCACCACCTTGCCGCTGGCCAGTTCAACCACCACCATATCGTCGCGTGTCATCTCTTCATAACGCACGCCGGACGGTTTGATCACCAGTAAGCCCTGTTCGCGGTCTACCGCGCTGACATTTCCCCAGGTGAAGGTCACCAGGTTGTATTTAGGTAGATCCAGATTCGCGTCCAGAACCTGTTGTTTTAGCTGTTCCAGCATGCCTTTTCTCCTGCGGACAATTGTCCTTAAATTCTGCGGATTACGGCGCGAAAAGGTTATGGAGCAAATGGCTATAAACGCAGAGGGAAATGGCTGTGAATGCAAAAATGTGTCGTGATTTCAGAATTGTCTATCTTCGTAATTGGCGCAGAATGCATAGAATTCTCTCAGGCAACGCGTGGTCCTGATGGGCTGGCGTTGTCACTCACCCGCTACAGACAGTGTGTCGATGGTGAAGCCTGTTTCGATGCCGACAGGGAAGCGGCAATAATGGGCGCACAAGCGGGTTGAGGAAATATCGGAGCTATACTTAAGGTGTTGCCTCTGTGAGCACATTAAAGGAGAAGTTATGACAATTACAATGAAACGAATCACCGCTGCTGTACTGGCTACCACATTAGTTGTCGCGTTAAGCGGCTGTTCTAACTGGTCTAAACGTGACCGTAACACCGCGATTGGCGCGGGTGCGGGTGCGATTGGTGGTTCAGTACTGACCAACGGAAGCGCGCTCGGCACGGTCGGCGGCGCTGCTGTAGGTGGTATTATCGGTCATCAGGTCCATTAATGACCGTATTAAAATAATAATCGGCTACGCTAAGCATCTACCTGTCAATCGGGCTACAGAAGTAGCCCGATTTTTTTATTCAGCCGCCCGCCAGTTTAACTTTCATTCCTTTGGCTTCCAGCAGCGTTTTCAGCAGGTCGCGTTTGTCGCCCTGAATCTCAATAACGCCCTCTTTCAGCGAGCCGCCACAGCCGCACTTCTTTTTCAGCTCAGCCGCCAGTTGCGTTAATCCGGCATCATCCATATCGATACCGCTGATCAGGCAGACGCCTTTGCCTTTACGGCCACTGGTCTGGCGCTGAATGCGGACAATCCCATCACCTTTTGGCCGTTCAGCCTTTTGCTCCGGCTGCGTGATGCGGCCGCTGTCGGTTGAATAAACCAGTGGATTATCATTTGCCATTACTTCTCCTCCAGGCTGTGCAGAATGGCCTGCAGTGCCGCTGCCGGATCGGCAGATTGGGTAATCGGACGGCCGATCACCATATAATCCACGCCCGCCTGTTTAGCCTGCAGGGGCGTCATAATACGACGCTGATCGCCGGCATCGCTGCCTGCCGGACGAATACCCGGCGTGACCAGGGCAAAATCCTGACCGATCACCTGTTTGAAGCGGACCGCCTCCTGCGCTGAACAGACCACACCATCAAGGCCACATTCGCTCGTCAGTTTCGCCAGTCGCTCAGCCTGTTCGGCTGGCGAGAGCGTGATGCCCAGCCCTCTCAAATCCTCTTCATCCATGCTGGTCAATACCGTGACGGCAATCAGCAGCGGTGCCTCTTTACCATAGGGTAGCAGCGCTTCACGTGCGGCGTTCATCATGCGTGCCCCACCGCTGGCGTGGACATTGACCATCCATACGCCCAAATCGGCAGCGGCGGCCACAGCATGCGCGGTGGTGTTGGGAATGTCGTGGAATTTAAGATCGAGAAACACCTCAAATCCGCGCTGCTGCAACGTGGTGACCAGCGAGGGGCCAAACAGCGTGAACATCTCTTTGCCCACTTTCAGCCGGCAGCTGCGCGGATCGATCTGATCGACAAAGCGCAGCGCGCTGTTGATGTCGTGATAATCAAGCGCCACCAGAATCGGCGAAGCGGTCACGGTGTGGGGTGAAGGCATGTCATTTCCTCTGCAGTTGGCACCCGCGGGCGCGATAGACAAACGGCAAGCATTCTACCTGCGGCCTCGGGTCATCACAATCGCCATTCTCCGCCTGCCTGACGTTGCGTGCACCGTTGCCGCATTGGGGTTCAGTGAATATCCTTTAGTATGTTGTAACTATTAAACAGGTTGGCAGCGCACTGTAAGGCGCGGTAATTACTGGCCGTCAAGGCCCCGAATCGGCTTAACCGATGACCAGGTGCGGCACGATGGGCAATGCCAGTAGAGTGCATGGGCAGTAAAGCCACACTTCTGGCAGCGATAGCGCGGTTTAGTACGAATCTGTTCGCCGACCATGTCGCGCAGCACCATCAGGCTCTCTTTGGCGCGGCCATCTTCCGCTTCGTGCAGGTGGAAATCCATCAGGCGATGGAATACCCGCATGGTCGGGTGGCGCTGGAGTTGGCGGTTAATGTAGTTCTGCGCCGCTTCCGGCCCCTGCTGCTGTTCAAGAATATCTGACAGATAGAGTTCGGCTGCGGCACCGGTATTCTCTTCGACGCAGCGTTGCAGGAACTCTGCCCAGGCTTCAGGTTGATTGAGCCGCTGGAAGCAGGTTTCGAGCATCGACAGCGTCTCACTCACCAGCTCTTTGTCCTGATCCAGTACCCGCTGCAGGTGACCGACGGCTTTGGCATAGTCGCCTTTCTCCATCAGAATACGGCCCATCATAATCGAGACGCGCGCGCTCTGACGGTCGGCCGCCTCCCCTTTCTTCAGCAGGCTCATGGCGCGATCCAGGTCGTCGCTGCTCATCGCCTGAAGCGCCAGTTCGCAATAAAAATGAGCGATTTCGCCTTTCTGCTTATCTTTGCCCAGCTTGACCAGCCGCTCTGCCACTTCAATCGCCTGCTGCCAGTCGCTGGTCGCCTGATGGATCAGCAACAGCTGCTGCAGCGCGCCGATGCGGAAATCGGTTTCATCCGTGAGCTGCTTAAACATATCCTCTGCGCGGTCATAAAGCCCGGCCGCCATGTAGTCGCGTCCCAGCTGCTGGATCGCCAGCAGACGCTGTTCATAACTGAGGGAGGCACTTTCCATTAACGCCTGATGGATGCGGATGGCGCGATCGACTTCACCACGCGAGCGAAACAGGTTGCCCAGCGTCAGGTGCGCCTCGACGGTGCCGCTGTCCTCTTTCAGCATATCGAGAAACAGGTCGACCGCTTTATCCTGCTGATTGGAGAGCAGGAAGTTTACGCCAGCGACATATTCGCGTGACAGACGGTTAGCTTCCTGTTGCTTGTCCTGTTGCGCACTGCGGCGGCCCATATACCAGCCATACGCAGCCGCAACCGGCAGTAACAGAAACAGCAGCTCAAGCATCGATGTTTATTCCCGGCCAGCCGGTGAAGATGGCGTTGTCGCTACCACGGTGCTCTGCTCAAGCTGCGTCTGCATACGCTTAATTTTTCGATTGGCATTGGCCAGCGAAACGCGGGTGCGTAACCAGAACAGACCGCAGATCACCCAGCCGAGCACGAAACCTGCACCAAACAGGGTTGCCAGTAAGGTCGAAATGCTGAACTCACCCTGCGCCAGCAGGTAGTTGAAGGTAATAACCTGGTCGTTATGCGCGCCTAGCGTGACGGAGATGATGAAAATGACCAATACCACTAAAAAAATCAGCAAATATTTCACAGTGCATCCTGTTGTGAGGTTGTCAGGTAGAATTATGCCAAAACTCCAGCAAAAATGCTGCTCCCAGCAGCATCGGACGGCCCGCTTTTACGCCAGCCCGATCAATAATATGGGGACTTTATGGCGAATTACAATCAGGGTTCCCGCTGCGCCACCTCTTTTTGCTCCGCCGGCGGCAGGCTGAGTGGACCACAGACGCGCTGGGCCAGCCAGGTCGCGACGGTAACCAGCAGCCACGACAGCACGGTAGCCATCGCCAGATCGCGCGGCCAGTGCATGCCAAGCAGCAGACGACTGGCCATAACGCCCATCGCCCAGAGAAAAACAATCACTACCGTTTTGTAATGGCGACGCGGCCACAGCAACCCGATCGCCAGCAAGGCCCAGCTGGCGGCAAACATGGTATGACCCGAAGGAAAGGCGAAACCGGTTTCGAAGGCCCAGTGGCGCTTCAGCCAGCCGGGTATCCGGGTCTCATCCGCAATTAACGCGGTGACCATTTCGCCGCGCTGCTTGCGCTTCAGTTGATAAAACGCTTTGTCGTCAAGACCGTGGTGCTGTTCCAGCCAGATCACATACGGACGCGGCTCCTGCACCTGTTCTTTAATGAAAGATTTGGTGTACTGTCCGGCCAGGATGGTGGCGTTCATGATCAACAACAACAGGATGGCCGGTTTGAGGCGAAAACGCAGGCACCATAACACCCATGCGCTCAACAGCACGCTGGTCACAATTCCCCACGGATTGGTCACCGTTTCGGTCATCCAGAACAGGCCTTTCAACATCGCGTTGCTTTCACCCGGTTGCCATTGCCAGCCTGATAACCAGACACCGATCGGCATAATTAACAGCAGTAACATCCCGAAGGTGGTACGACGCGAAATTTTATACATCCTTTTCCCTTATATCGACGACAAACAGCGAAACCAGCATAACTTTAGCTTAAAAAAGAATAACATAACCGCTTTTGATTAGATAATTGTGCTTTATCACACCAATTGTTCTGACAGATTACCAGCGCGCCGCTGGGTTGTGGCACAATATTGCACGTTTGTCAGGCCACACTGGCCTGTGCGCTATCATGATGATAGTGCATCCTCTGAAGGTTCTGGAGAGTCACATGCAGCTTAAACGGGTGGCAGAAGCCAAACTGCCCACGCCATGGGGAGATTTCCTGATGGTCGGTTTCGAAGAATTGGCAACCGGACATGACCACGTTGCTCTGGTCTTTGGCGATATTAATGACAACGAGCCGGTGCTGGCGCGCGTTCATTCCGAATGCCTGACCGGTGATGCGCTATTCAGCCTGCGCTGCGACTGTGGCTTCCAGCTGGAAGCGGCGTTGAATGCCATCGCTGAAGAGGGTCGCGGCGCGTTGCTCTATCACCGCCAGGAAGGACGCAACATCGGCCTGCTGAATAAGATCCGCGCCTATGCGTTGCAGGATAAGGGCTACGACACGGTTGAAGCCAACCATCAACTCGGTTTTGCCGCCGATGAACGCGACTTCACGCTGTGCGCTGATATGTTTAAATTGCTCGGCGTAAATGAAGTGCGTCTGCTGACGAATAATCCACGTAAAGTGGAGATCCTCAGCGAGGCGGGGATTAACATTGTTGAGCGGGTGCCGCTGGTAGTGGGTCGCAATCCCAAGAACGCGCACTATCTGGACACTAAAGCGGAAAAGATGGGGCATATAATGCCGAAGTCTTAAATTAAAAAGCCGGGTTTCCCCGGCTTTTTTGTTAGTCCAGCATGTTACGGATCACTTAGTCCAGCATGTTACGGATCACGTAGTGCAGGATGCCGTCGTTACGGTAATAGGTCAGCTCGTTGCCGGTATCGATGCGGCAGCGGGTATCCAGCTCCTCTTTACTGCCATCAGCGCGGGTCAGCGTCACTTTCACCGTACAGCCTGGCGTCAGCGCGCTCAGGTTCTCTACGTCAATGCGCTCTTCCCCGGTCAGCCCCAGCGTTTTACGGCTTACGCCCTGCGGGAACTCCAGTGGCAGTATCCCCATGCCAATCAGATTCGAACGGTGAATACGTTCAAATGATTCGGCAATCACCACCCGCACGCCCTGCAGGCGTGGTCCCTTCGCCGCCCAGTCGCGACTCGATCCCGATCCATACTCTTTACCGGCGATGACCGCCAGCGGCACGCCTTCCGCCTGATACTTCATCGCCGCGTCGTAAATAGCCAGTTGCTCGCCACTCGGATAGTGACGGGTATACCCGCCTTCTACGCCGGGCACCATCTCATTGCGAATACGGATATTGGCAAAGGTACCGCGCATCATCACTTCATGGTTACCGCGACGGGAACCGTAAGAGTTGAAGTCGTTGCGCTCTACCCCGTGCGCCAGCAGATAACGCCCCGCCGGACTTTCAGCCTTGATACTGCCAGCCGGGGAGATGTGGTCGGTGGTGACCGAGTCGCCCAGCATCGCCAGCACCCGCGCGCCACGAATATCCTGCACCGGCTTAGGTTCTTTCTCCATATCATCAAAGAACGGCGACAGCCGGATGTAGGTTGAGCCTTCATCCCAGTCGTAGGTCGCGGCTTCACTCACCTTGATCTGCTGCCATTCTGGCGTGCCGTCAAACACTTCGGCGTACTCTTTGTGGAACATGTCGCTGGTGACCTGCTGCACCGCAGTGGAGATCTCTTCTGGCGATGGCCAGATATCTTTCAGATAGACCGGCTGGCCGCTACGATCGTGCCCAAGTGGATCGGTCTGCAGGTTGATCTTCATATTACCCGCCAGCGCATAAGCGACCACCAGCGGCGGCGATGCCAGCCAGTTGGTTTTGATCAGCGGATGGATACGGCCTTCAAAATTTCGGTTACCTGAGAGCACGGCGCCGACCGTCAGATCGCCCTGCTTAATCGCCGATTCAATCTCATCTTTCAGCGGCCCGGAGTTGCCGATACAGGTGGTGCAGCCGTAGCCGACCAGATTAAAGCCCAATTGGTCGAGATAAGAGGTCAGCTGCGCCACGGCCAGATAATCAGACACCACCTTTGATCCCGGTGCCAGCGAAGCTTTCACCCAGGGCTGTCGTTTCAGGCCCCGCTCAACCGCTTTTTTCGCCAGTAACCCAGCGGCCATCAGTACGCTGGGGTTGGAGGTATTAGTACAAGAGGTAATGGCGCTGATCACCACTGCGCCATCGGTCAGCGTGTGGGTCAGTCCGGTATTGCTGTCGGTATAGTCGACCGCTTTATGGGGTTTCTGAGCGTGGTTGACCTCCAGTTCATTACTGGCGTCAAAGGCGGCGGGGACGTCACCGAGTGATACCCGGTCCTGCGGACGTTTAGGCCCGGCCAGGCTCGACTCCACATCGTTCATATCCAGCGCCAGAGTACTGGTAAAACGTGGCTCATCGCCCGGATTGCGCCACAGGCCTTGCGCTTTGGCGTAGGCCTCAACCAGCGCCACCTGTTCAGCTTCACGCCCGGTGAGCGTCATATAACTCAGAGTCACTTCATCAACCGGGAAGAAGCCACAGGTTGCGCCATATTCAGGCGCCATATTCGCAATGGTTGCCCGGTCAGCCAGCGGGAGATCGGCCAGTCCGTCGCCATAGAACTCCACGAATTTCCCTACCACGCCGTGCTTACGCAGCATCTGGGTAACCGTCAGCACCAGATCGGTGGCGGTGATGCCCGGGCGTAATTTGCCGGTGAGTTTAAAGCCCACGACATCCGGAATCAGCATTGATACCGGCTGGCCGAGCATCGCCGCTTCCGCTTCAATGCCGCCCACGCCCCACCCCAGCACGCCGAGCGCATTAATCATGGTGGTATGTGAATCGGTGCCGACCAGCGTGTCGGGCCAGGCATACTCTTCCCCGTTCAGGGTTTCGTGCCAGATCGCTTTGCCAAGATACTCCAGGTTGACCTGGTGGCAGATACCGGTGCCAGGCGGAACCACGCGGAATTTATCGAAGGCTTTCTGGCCCCAGCGCAAAAAGACGTAACGTTCGTGGTTACGTTCCATCTCCAGCCGGACGTTCTCTTCAAACGCGTCATCATCACCGAAATGGTCAACGGTGACCGAGTGGTCAATCACCAGATCAACCGGCGACAAGGGATTTACCTTCGCGACATCGCCGCCCAGCCGGTTGACGGCTTCACGCATTGCCGCCAGATCGACCACCGCCGGCACACCGGTAAAGTCCTGCATTAATACTCGTGCAGGACGGTAGGCGATTTCCCGATCGGCATGCGCATCTTTTTGCCAGTCAACCAGCGCCTGGATATCTTCCGCGGTCACGGAATCGCCATCCTGCCAGCGCAGCAGATTTTCCAGCAAAACTTTCAGGGATTTGGGTAAGCGATCAATGTTACCGAGGTGTTGAGCAGCGTGGGGAAGACTGAAGATGTGATAATTTTTATTGTCGACCTGCAGTATTTCCTGACTCTGCTCGCGTAGGGTAGACGACATAGCTCCTCCTTTATAATCGTGGTCTTTAAACCTTAGAGAGTTAAAGGTTTATGTTAAAGATAGACCACAAATTCGTTAACGTTTTGATTACAACACAAATTGCTACAATCGGCCGAAACGAAAATGCCCCGTCCGGAGACGAGGCATCAGAAAGAGGTGATTTAATTCAAATCAGAGCGTGATCCACACCGCCGCAGACCAGAACGCAAAGCAAAAGGCATATGCGCTAAGCCAGGACATTTTTATGATATTCATTTTAGTTCACTCCTTCGCCTGAATTTGGCGTACAAAGGCCTGCGATCATCCACTAAGGATGAAACCCGTTTGTGTTACTGAGTGTGGAGTTGGGCTTTTAACGTGCCCGCCGGAGAAACCGGAAAGAAGAGCAAAGAGCAGTAAGAATAATAAACGGTACAGCAAACAGCGTTATTTAGTTTTAGGGTCCAGGAACGACTCGATAAAGTGTCGCTGGTTATCACTCAAATCCCAGGAATCGGGGATAGACACTTTTTCGTCCTTTGCAAGCGGCTCTTTTCCTTTACAGGAAGCGGGCTTGTGCTGACGCGCAGTCAAAGAACGTTTATGGCTGAGTGTGTTTGCCCACATGGCTTTAGCCCCAGATACGCCAGATCATTAATGCAACAACTACCCAGAACAGCGCTGAGGCAGCGAATACGGTCAGCCAGGCTTTGCGGCGGGTGTTGCCAGTGCGCTCAACCTTGGTGCTTTTTGCCGGGAAGCCCGGTTGTACAGTCAGTCGTGTATTCATAGTTTTTGATAATCACTCTCAACAAAATGATTGATAACAACGATTAAGATTTAGGACGAATCCTAAACGCGTTAAGGCCAAAAATCCAGTTATTTTTATTGAGTAAAACGATTAACGCTATTAATCAATAAGGCCTAATCACGTAAGAAATCATTAACCGCGGAACAAACTTTTAATTAAACGATCACATTGTAAATTTGAGTTAATTTACGTTTAGGACCATTCAAAACTAAAGAGCGGATTAAAGAACCTGATATCAGCGGGCTTTTCATCAGGTCTTAACTGGAGTATGGGAATATTCCTGGCGTCCCGCAAAGCGGCAAGGTAAAAAATGTGTAGTAATTCGCATTTAAGAAAGACCAAACCGAAAACATGTGATCGATGTTTCATTTACAAAAAAATAATAAAAACTTTTGAGTCTCATCTGGCGCTAACATCTGGCAATAAAAAAGGCCGCCAGCGGCAGCCTTTAAATCATTAATGAGTATCAGACTCATTTAAACGGCAGTTTGATGTCCTTAAACATTGCCTCAATATCTTCGTTCGAACGCAATGCCACGGCGGTATCAACCACATCACGCGTCAGGTGCGGCGCAAAACGTTGGATAAAATCATACATATAGCTGCGCAGGAAGGTGCTGCGACGGAAGCCGATCTTGGTGGTACTGTTGGTGAAAATGTCCGCCGCTTCGATACGAATCAGGTCAGGATCTGAGACCGGATCGACCGCCATGCTGGCAATAACCCCGACGCCAAGACCTAATCTTACGTAAGTTTTGATAACGTCAGCGTCGGTGGCGGTGAAAACAATGCGTGGCGTTAAGCCGGCACGGTTAAATGCGGTATCAAGCTCTGACCGCCCGGTAAAGCCAAAGGTGTAGGTCACCAGCGGGTATTCAGCCAGCTCTTCTATCGTCACCTGCCCTTTTCCGGCCAGCGGATGGTCAGCCGTCACCACAATCGCCCGGTTCCAGTGGTAGCACGGCAACATGATCAAATCGTCGTACAGATGCAGTGCTTCGGTTGCAATCGCGAAGTCCGCATTGCCTTTGGATACCGCTTCGGCAATCTGCGTCGGCGATCCCTGATGCATATGCAGCGATACCCGCGGATAGCGCTCAATGAAGCCTTTAATTACGCCTGGCAGTGCATAGCGCGCCTGAGTATGGGTGGTTGCCACATACAGTGACCCTTTGTCCGGCCAGGTGTGTTCACCGGCGACGGATTTAATCGCATCTACTTTGGAAAGCACTTCACGCGCAATGCGGATAATCTCTTCACCGGCTGGCGTCACCTGAGTCAGGTGTTTACCGCTGCGGGCAAAAATCTGTACCCCCAGCTCATCTTCCAGCATCCGGACCTGTTTACTGATGCCAGGCTGCGAGGTGTAAAGTCCTTCCGCCGTCGAAGAGACATTAAGGTTGTGATTAACCACTTCGACGATATAGCGCAACTGCTGTAATTTCATATCTATTCCATCCCGGTAAGTTACAGAGTCGCATCCCCGGTTGACGTATTGTCGCCTTAACAGGGTGAAGAAAAGCCATGCATCAGGAAAGGTCGGAAATGCTATAACCACTATATCATTTTAAGTGTGAATGTAGAACGGATTGATATAAGGCTCAGAAAAAGGCCAGCGAGCGCTGGCTGATAGGATTACTTCTTCGCTTCCTGCCATTTGCCATCAATGTAGAAGGCGGACCAGCCGGTCGCTTTGCCCTCTTTTTCAGAGGAGACGTACTGCTGTTTGGTTTTGCGGCTGAAACGGACCAGCGTCTTATTGCCTTCCGGATCGGTAGCCGGTGCCTCGGCCAGGTACTTCAGCTTCTCTGGCAGACGGTCACTGAAGCGCTGTAACTCTTCCACCAGCGGCGCACGGGTTTCGCGCGATTTCGGGAAGGTATTAGCCGCCAGGAAGACCCCGGCAGCGCCGTCGCGCAGCACGAAATAGGCATCCGACTTCTCGCACGCCAGTTCAGGCAGCGGGACCGGATCTTCTTTCGGCGGTGCCACTTCACCGTTACGCAGAATCTTACGGGTGTTTTTACACTCTTCGTTGGTACAGGCCATGTACTTGCCGAAGCGACCCATTTTCAGGTGCATCTCGGAACCACATTTCTCGCACTCAACCACCGGGCCGTCATAGCCTTTGATGCGGAACTCACCCTGTTCGATTTCGTAGCCGTCGCATTCCGGGTTGTTACCACAGACGTGCAGCTTACGTTCGTTATCGATCAGATAGCTGTCCATCGCGGTGCCACACTTCTGGCAACGACGACGGGCGCGCAGAGCGTTGGTTTCAGCATCATCCCCTTCCAGAATATTCAGAACTTCATTTTCCGGAATCAGGTTGATGGTCTGTTTGCAACGCTCTTTTGGCGGTAACGCATAGCCAGAACAACCGAGGAAAACCCCGGTACTGGCGGTACGAATCCCCATTTTGCGGCCACAGGTCGGGCAGTCAATCGAGGTCAGCACCATCTGGTTAGGCTGCATGCCGCCCTCTTCAGGATCTTTCTCTGCCCGCTCAAGCTGCTGAGTAAAGTCACTGAAGAAGTTATCCAGCACCGCTTTCCACTGCGCCTGGTTGTTAGCCACCTGATCGAGGCTGTTTTCCATATGCGCGGTAAAATCGTAGTTCATCAGCTCACGGAAGTTCTCTTCCAGCCGATCGGTAACAATTTCACCCATTTTTTCCGCATAGAAACGGCGGTTCTCAACCCGCACATAACCGCGATCCTGAATGGTCGAGGTAATAGCAGCGTAGGTCGATGGACGGCCAATACCGCGTTTTTCCAGCTCACGCACCAGTGAAGCTTCGCTGAAGCGCGCCGGTGGCTTGGTGAAGTGCTGGCCGGGCAGCAGCTGTTGCAGATCCAGCACATCACCTACGCTGACCGCAGGTAAGGTACGATCTTCATCATTCTTACGCAGCGCCGGCATCACTTTAGTCCAGCCGTCGAAGCGCAGCGTACGGCCTTTCGCCTTGAGCTTAAATTCACCTGCAGTGGCGGTAATGGTGCTGGAGTCGTACTGCGCTGGCATCATCTGACAGGCGACAAACTGGCGCCAGATCAGCTGATAAAGTTTCTGCGCATCCGCTTCCATATCTTTTAACTGTTCCGCCACCACTTCCACATCAGAAGGACGAATCGCTTCGTGCGCTTCCTGCGAATTTTCTTTGCTGGCGTAAGTGTTGGCCGATTCAGGCAGGTATTTTTTACCGAATTGACTTTCGATATAGCCACGTGCCATGGCGACCGCATCCTGACTCAGGTTGGTCGAGTCGGTACGCATATAGGTAATGTGGCCGGCTTCGTACAAGCGCTGCGCCATCATCATGGTTTTCTTCACGCCAAAGCCGAGACGGGTACTGGCGGCCTGCTGCAAGGTCGAGGTGATATAAGGCGCGCCCGGTTTGCTGCTGGTCGGCTTATCTTCGCGATCGACAATCTCGTAGCGCGCTTTTTCCAGCAGTGCAACGGCGGCATAGGTCTCGTCACGATTGACCGGCCGGAACGCCTTATCCCCTTTGTGGGTGACGTCCATCGACAGTTCGTCGCCTTTCGGCGTGGTCAGCGCGGCGTTAACTTCCCAGTATTCTTCCGGCACGAACGCTTTAATCTCGCGCTCACGCTCCACCACCAGCCGCACGGCAACCGACTGCACGCGTCCGGCGGAAAGGCCACGGGCGATTTTCTTCCACAGCAGCGGTGACACCATGTAGCCCACCACGCGGTCCATAAAGCGGCGCGCCTGCTGAGCATTAACCCGATCGATATTCAGTTCGCCCGGCTTTTCAAACGCCTGACGAATCGCATTTTTGGTGATTTCGTTAAACACCACCCGGCTGAAACGCTTATCGTCGCCACCGATCACTTCCCGCAGGTGCCAGGCAATGGCTTCCCCTTCGCGGTCAAGGTCGGTTGCGAGATAGATGTGGTCAGCGCTGGCGGCTAACGCCTTAAGTTCGGCAACCACTTTTTCTTTGCCAGGCAGAATTTGATAGTCCGCTTCCCAGCCGTGATAAGGGTCAACGCCCATCCGGCTGACAAGTGCTGCTTTCTCATCTTTTTTGACTTTTTTGACTTTTTTATCTGTCGAGGCGTCAGCACTTTTCTTGGCGGTTGAACCACTGGTCGGCAGATCCCGGATATGACCGACGCTGGATTTAACCACGTAGTCACTGCCGAGGTATTTATTGATTGTTTTGGCCTTTGCCGGGGACTCAACAATAACGAGTGCTTTACCCATATTTACCTTTACCTAATGAAAACATCCTGCTTAACGGGAGAGGATTGGATGCCCAAAAACCCATCGGGTTCAATATTGCTGCGCCTGTTTAACATTTCAAGGCGGAGGGGTCAATCTCAGATCAGACGACGTGGCGATATGCAACTGCATGATAAAAAGCGCTTTTTCCATCTGAAATAATCACACATCCCGGTGCAAAATCCCTGAAATCGGAATCGCCCACACTCTACCTGATAAAATCTGTTACGCAACTTAATTAGCACTCAGGTTAAATTTCCGCCAATTTTTCCGCCGTTACGCCGATTTGTCACACAATACGACACGCAAGTAATATAGAAAGGATTATGGTGCTGTCAAAAAAGGAGCAAACAATGAAGACATTAACCCAACCTATTTCACGCCAGGAATTGCTGGAAAAAGCCAATGCGTTAATCAAACAGCATGACGATTATTTTGCCGGTATGCAGGCGGATGAGGTGATTCAGCAAGGTGACGTGCTGGTGTTTCGCGGCCCGTTTTTCCTTGATGCAGATGAGTTGCCCACCGCCAGAACCACCACGGTGTTCAACGTGTTCAAACATCTTGCCGTGGTGTTGTCACCGCTTTACCACCTGGAATAAAAAAACCCGGCACAGGGCCGGGTCGGGTCATGTCGTGTCAGCGATTAAAGCAGCGGCTTTTCGCCGCGCTGCCAGAGCTTAAGCAGCAGGCGCTCGGCAACCGATCCGGCACTGTGTGTCATACGGTCAATCATCTTACGACGACGGGCGTAATGCACGCCCAGCACGTTGAACCGATCCATCTGACGGATAATCAGATCGTCGCTGGTGCCGACTTCATCAATCAGTCCGAGATCCAGCGCCTGGCGACCATACCAGTGTTCGCCAGTCGCCACTTTATCGATGTCGAGAGAAGGACGCATCTGATGAACGAACTGCTTAAACAGCAGATGGGTTTCATTCAGATCTTCCTGAAACTTTTCCCGTCCCTCATCGGTGTTTTCGCCAAACAGGGTCAGGGTACGCTTGTACTGGCCGGCAGTATGTAATTCCACGTCGATATCGTTGCGCTTCAGCAGGCGATTAAAGTTGGGGATCTGCGCCACCACCCCAATCGAGCCGATAATCGAAAACGGTGCCGCCACGATACGATCGGCCACGCACGCCATCATATAGCCGCCGCTGGCCGCCACTTTATCCACCGCAGCGGTGATCTGCAGACCGTGATCGCGCAGGCGCTGCAACTGCGATGCGGCCAGGCCGTAGCCATGTACCACGCCGCCAGGACTTTCAAGCCGTAACAGCACTTCATCGCCCGGCTGGGTTACGGCCAGCACCGCCGACACTTCTTCACGCAGCGAGGTGACTTCACTGGCATCCATGCTGCCTTTAAAGTCCAGCACGTAAAGCGTCGGTTTATTCACTTCGCTTTCGCCCTGCTTCGCGGCCCGCTTTTCCGCCTTCGCTTTGAGCTTCTCCGATTTTTTATGATTTTTCAGCCACACTTTTTGCGCCTGCGGTTTCATCTTCGCCAGCTGCAGGTCCTCTTTCATCTGTTGATAGTCATCACCCAGATGCGTCAGTCGCAGCTGACCGCTCTGACCTCGTTTGCGCAACGCGGCATTCATCACAATCAGCACAATTGCAGCAATCGCCACCACCAGCGTCACCACTTTTGCTAAAAACAGTCCATAACTCGAAAGAAGATCCATTGTGTCGCCTTAGTAAACAGAGAATTAGAGACAATGGGCTAGTTTAGCCGTTTTGCCCCCATGCGTCGCCTGAAATGCCAGCAGCTGGCACAGAATGCGCCGGTTGACGATTGCGCCGATTCGCAATTTCAGGCATAAAGCGGAATCATGCTGTTTTCGCTGGAGGATCCCACCGTGCATTATCAACCGAAAAGCGATCTGCTTAATCATCGCATCATCCTGGTCACCGGCGCGTCAGAGGGGATTGGGCGTGAAGCGGCGCTGACCTACGCCCGCTATGGCGCCGAAGTGATCCTGCTGGGACGGAATGCTGACAAGCTGCAACAGGTCGGACAGACCATTAATCAACTTAACAAACGCCCTGCCCACCCGCTGGTGTTTGACCTGGCCGAGGCCACGCCTGAACGCTGTCAACAGCTGGCACACCAACTGGCGCAGCAGTTTTCTCACCTGGATGGTGTGCTGCACAACGCCGGCATTCTCGGTGAGATTGTGCCGCTGGCGGAACTGGATCCGCAGATCTGGCAGCAGGTGATGAAAATCAATCTCGATGCCACTTTTTATCTGACGCAGGCGCTGTTACCGCTGCTGCTGAAGTCGGAATCGGGTTCGCTGGTGTTTACCACCTCGAGCGTCGGCCGCACGGGCCGTGCCGGCTGGGGAGCCTATGCGGTCTCCAAGTTTGCCACTGAAGGCATGATGCAGGTGCTGGCTGACGAGTACAAAAATCATGCGCTGCGGGTTAACTGCATTAACCCTGGCGGCACCCGCACTAAAATGCGTGCCAGCGCGTTTCCGCAGGAAGATGCGAATAAACTGAAAACCCCCGCTGATTTGATGCCGCTCTACCTCTATTTAATGGGCGACGACAGCCGACGTAAAACCGGTATCAGTTTCGATGCTCAGCCAGGCAGGAAACCGGGAGCGGCAGAATAATGGCCGACGATCGCCATCAACAACGCCAGCAACGGTTAAAAGAGCAGGTCGATGCGCGCATCGCCGCGGCCAACGAAGTACGCGGCATCCTGATGGTGTTTACCGGCAACGGCAAAGGCAAAACAACTGCCGCCTTTGGTACCGCCCTGCGCGCCTGTGGTCACGGTAAACGTGCGGGCGCTATTCAGTTTATTAAAGGCGACTGGCCGAACGGCGAGCGTAACCTGCTCGAACAACACGGCGTTGAGTTTCAGGTGATGGCCACCGGCTTCACCTGGGAGACGCAGAACCGGGAAACGGATACCGCGGCCTGTCTGGCGGTCTGGCAGCACGCCAGACGGATGCTGGCTGATGAGACGCTGGATTTGGTGGTGCTGGATGAGATCACTTACATGATCAGCATGGATTATCTGCCGCTGGAGGAGCTGGTTGACGCTCTGCGTCAGCGTCCGGCCCGGCAAAGCGTGATCGTCACCGGTCGTGGTTGTCACCGCAGCTTGCTGGAGATGGCTGATACTGTTACCGAGATGCGGCCGGTGAAGCATGCGTTTGATGCCGGCATTCAGGCACAGCAGGGAATTGACTGGTAGGCAAAAAAAAACGCAGCCCGGGGCTGCGTTTTTAGCGAGGGTAGCGTGATTAGCCGGAGTTGCGTTTGCTGCCCGGATTACGACGTGGGGTGCTGCTCACTTTACTGTGGCGCTTCACCGCACGACGGATCTGGTTCGCTTTGGTACGGCGGCGATCTTTCTCCACCACCAGCTTGGTCACCGTCTCGTCATCCATGCCGACCAGGTTGCGCAGGTAGTTAACCGCCGGCAGATCCAGTTCGGTCCAGCCACCGCGAGGCAGCCCTTTCGGCAGGGTAATATCACCGTAGCGCACGCGCATCAGACGACTCACCTGTACACCGACAGCTTCCCATAAACGACGCACTTCACGGTTACGGCCTTCGGTCAGGGTCACGTTGTACCACTGGTTGATCCCTTCACCGCCGCCGAAACGCAGGGTTTTAAAGGCGGCCGGGCCATCCTCCAGCTGCACGCCCTTGCTCAGTTGACGAATTTTGTCATCGTCAACCTGACCAAATACGCGCACTGCATATTCACGTTCTACTTCACGGCTCGGATGCATTAAACGGTTCGCCAGTTCACCGTCGGTGGTGAACAGCATCAGGCCGCAGGTATTTACATCCAGACGACCCACCGCAATCCAGCGCGATCCACGCAGGCGTGGCAGCCGGTCAAATACCGTTGGGCGTCCTTCCGGGTCGCTACGCGTACACAGCTCGCCTTCCGGTTTGTAATAGGCCAGCACCCGGCAGACTTCCGCCGCAGACTCAGCGATGGAGACCAGATGGCCATCAATACGGATTTTCAGGGATTTGCTGCTTTCGACGCGGTCGCCGAGGGTGGCAATTTTGCCATCGACGCTGACACGGCCGGCGGCAATCATAGATTCGATTTCACGACGCGAGCCATGACCGGCACGCGCTAAGACTTTCTGTAACTTCTCGCTCATTGAGCTTCCTCTTTGTCGCCTTCCCAGGCGTCACGGTAGGGTGGGAAATCTTTTTAAATCAATAGGTTAACTTAAAAAGTTTGGCCCATTATACAGACATTTACCCCTGATGTAACGCGCTTTGTGGTTAACAGAGTCAATTTAAGGATAGCCGGTCTGGCTGACTTTTTCCGCCGTTAAGTCGGGCAAACTGGCGAGTGCATCGTGGGCGATATAATTAATAAAGATGCTGAATAAAACGCGATTTCCAAAAACTTTATAGTCAGCGGAATTTAAATTTTCTGAACTGTGCCCTCCGCCGAAGCAATCTGTCAGCCGGAAAAATATTCACGGTATCTTACACTTCCACTGCTTTCATCCTGCCGTATTTCATCTACCTTTACGTTCCAGCCCAGAATAAAGTTCTGATGAGTTGATTTTATCCACCATAAGCCATGTGTTAAATAAAAATTTGTAGCGTAACCCCATCGCAGATTTGTTTATCACCTTATTTTTCAGGATATTTTCTTAATATTAGTTTTAATTAATTGTGCATAACAATGATGGGTGTAAACTCTGACGCTGAAGCACCAATAAACGCAGTGCCCGCAGTTAAAATCGGCGCGCGTAGAAAAATAAAACTTTAAAGATTCATTAACAAAAATAGTGTTTTTACATTAATCCAATAAACCGGCGCATCCGGAGTTGTTGCGTTAATACGGTTCAGTGATGAACCTTGATTGCATGTAAGAAGTCTTCACCAGGGATTTTCACGACATGCCTGAAAAAGAATACCAACATGAGAAACCGCTTTCTGTGCCCAGCGCTTGCCGCGCTGGCGTTGACCGGGTGTTCCGTGGGCCATACCGAGTACAGTCGTACCGCAATGCAGCACGTTGATATGAGCGTGACCGGCATTCCGACGATCCTCGGTCTCGGTACCCTCGGCACCAGTATCCCTCTGACGCCTGAATACAGTCTGACCGCCGCCCACGTCGCGAAAACCGCCGTGCAACGTGTGAAGTCTTATCATCCTTATTGCGATCTGGCGATTATCTACCATAAGAATGATGCCAAAACATTAGCCCAATTCCGCAGTAGCGATATTGGCGATCCGGTTAAAATGTACGGCTACAGTTTTATTTCCGCGCTGCCGGTTGAATCCTCTGGGGTTAATTTAGCCCGCACCACTATTCGTAATGGCTGGAATAAAAGTCCCTGCATGGCAATGGCATCTAATGCTGGCGTAGTGCAGGGAATGTCGGGCGGCGGAGTGTATAACAGCGATGAAACGCTGGGTGGCGTTATTGTTGGCTATTCTGACGCAATTAAAAATGGCCGTAATGGAAAAGTGATTCTGAAAGATGTTTCACTTTATATTCCCTACGGCCAGTTTAAGAACTGGTTGCAGGCAAATCTGGCGCAGACACCGACACGCGGTGCCTGATCCGCTCTGGTTACAGGAACGGGCGGGTATCGCCCACGCCTTCGCGCACAATTTCCGGCGAATCGGTGGTCAAATCGACCACCGTGGTCGGCTGTTGCCCCAGCGTCCCGCCGTCAATAATCAGATCAACCAGCTTACCAATGCTGTGCTGGATCTCTTCCGGATCGGACTCGGTGAAGTCGTTACCCGGCAGGATCAGCGAGGTCGACATCATCGGCTGATTCAGCGCCTCCAGCAGTGCCAGCGCCACCGGATTAGACGGCACGCGCAGCCCGATGGTTTTCCGCTTGTCATTCATCAGACGACGCGGAACCTCTTTGGTCGCCTTGAGAATAAAAGTGTAGTTACCCGGGGTGTTATTTTTCAGCAAACGAAAGGCTGAATTTCCTACCTGAGAATAGACGGATAGCTCAGAGAGATCCCGACACATCAGGGTGAAGTTATGGTGCCCATCCAGCTGACGAATGCGGCAGATACGCTCCATCGCGCCCTTCTCTTCCAGCCGGCAGCCCAGCGCATAGCCGGAATCGGTCGGATAGACGATCACGCTGCCTTTATTAAGGTAATCCACCGCCTGGTTAATCAGACGGGGTTGCGGGTTATCCGGGTGGATGTGAAACAATTGACTCATAGAAACCTCGTGTCACCTTTCCGTGCCTGAATCGTCGGGAGCCAGTTCCGGGAAGCGTTCCCATACCGGCTCAACCGCCGCGGGCAGCCACAGTTTGCGGCCCAGTTCAATCCACGGGCAGGGTTGATGAAAATCAGAACCTTGTGATGCGGCCAGCGCATTGTCTCTGGCGTATTGCGCCAGCTGCGTGCGCTCATTCGGCGCCTGCTGGCACTGTGCAACCTCCATGGCATCACCGCCGACTTCGCGGAAATGGGCCACCAGCCGCTTTAGCCACTTCGCTGATAAGCCGTAGCGTCCGGGATGCGCCAGCACCGCGCAACCGCCAGAATGATGAATCGCATCAATAGCTTGTTCAATTGTACACCATTGTGGCGGGACGTAGCCGGTTTTGCCACGCGCCAGATAATTTTTGAATACCTGCGCCATATTATCCGCCTTGCCCTGCTCCATCAGGAAGCGGGCAAAGTGGCCCCGGGTGATCACTCCGCCATCGGCCAGCCGCATCGCACCCGCCAGCGCACCCGGGATACGGGCTTTCTCCAGCCGCTCGGCGATCTGTTCCGCCCGCGCCTGCCGACAGGCATGCTGTCCGGCGAGAAAACTGACCAGGGTCGGATGGCGGATATCGATATTTAATCCCACGATATGAATTTCATGATTTTCCCACAGGGTGGAAACCTCAACGCCCGCCAGCACTTTGATCGGCAAAGCCTGATCGATAGCCGTTTGCCGGGCTTCATCCACGCCAGCGACGCTATCGTGATCGGTAATCGCCAGTACGCCTACGCGCATCTCAACCGCACGCTGTACCAGCGCGGCCGGCGTCAGAAAGCCATCCGAGGCCCGCGTGTGGCTGTGTAAATCATAAACCGGGAAACGGGCGATATCGCTCAAGAGAACTCCTGCTGGAAACTAAACCGGCCAGCATGATAACGATTTTAGCCGCCGGTGAAAAAGTGTATTGACATTTCCGCCCTGAACCCGTTAACTAGTACACAAGTTCACACGTAACGGGTATTCAATCATGGCTGTTGTAATCACGCATTTTAACGGTTGGTGGCTCGATGTTCCCGAACACGGGCGACGTGGTCGTGCACATCTTGCGTAAACGCTGTGCAGATACCTGAGCCCGCCACCGAGCGGGCTTTTTTTTGAGCGAAATTCAGAGAAATCATCATGCCAAATGCGAAACCTACAGTGAAGTTGATTACCGGCAACGCACCTTATCGCGAAGATCCGGCCGCAGTGTTTCATCAGTTATGCGGCGCACGCCCGGCAACCCTGCTGCTTGAATCTGCCGATATCGACAGCAAAAAGAACCTCAAAAGCCTGCTGATTGTCGACAGCGCACTGCGTATCAGCGCGCTGGATAATCGGGTGACCATTCAGGCGCTGTCAGAAAATGGCCGCGCGCTGCTGCCGCTGCTGGACGCGGCTTTGCCCGGCTCCGTCGATAATCAGGTGCGTCCCGATGGCCGCGAGCTGACTTTCCCGCAGAGCAGCGGCCCGCAGGATGAAGATTCACGTCTGCAGGCGCTGTCGGTGTTTGACGCGCTGCGTCTGATTCCCCAGTTGGTCAATTCGCCAGCCGATGAGCGTGAAGCCGTGCTGTTAGGCGGCCTGTTTGCTTACGATCTGGTGGCGGGCTTCGAAACCCTGCCGCCGCTGGAGAATCAGCAGCGCTGCCCGGACTACTGTTTTTATCTGGCGGAAACGCTGCTGGTGATCGATCACAGACCCGCAGCGCGCGGCTGCAGGCCAGCCTGTTCTGCCCGTCGACCAATGAATTCCAGCGTCTGCAACGCCGGATTGAGCAACTGCATGGCCAGATGCTGCAGCCGGCTCCGGCGCTGCCGGTTCAGACGGTTGAGCAGATGACGCTGACCACCAGCCAGAGCGATGAAGAATATTGCGAGGTGGTGCGCACCATGCAGCAGGCGATTCGCATCGGCGAAATCTTCCAGGTGGTGCCTTCACGGCGTTTTTCACTGCCATGCCCTTCGCCGCTGGCCGCCTACGACACGCTGAAAAACAGCAATCCCAGCCCGTATATGTTTTTTATGCAGGACCAGGATTTCGCGCTGTTTGGTGCCTCACCAGAAAGTTCGCTGAAGTATGACGCCAGCTCACGTCAGATTGAGATCTACCCGATTGCTGGCACCCGTCCACGCGGTCGTAAAGCGGACGGTTCGCTGGACCGCGATCTGGACAGCCGGATCGAACTGGAGATGCGCACTGATCATAAAGAGCTGGCGGAGCATCTGATGCTGGTCGATCTGGCGCGTAACGATCTGGCACGTATCTGCGTGCCGGGCAGCCGCTACGTCGCCGATCTGACCAAGGTTGATCGCTACTCGTTTGTGATGCATCTGGTGTCTCGCGTGGTCGGCACCCTGCGCGCCGATCTTGATGTGCTGCACGCCTATCGCGCCTGCATGAACATGGGCACCCTGAGCGGAGCACCGAAAGTACGCGCCATGCAGCTGATCGCCGGGGCCGAAGGTACCCGCCGCGGCAGCTACGGCGGTGCGGTCGGCTATTTCACCGCCAATGGCGATCTGGATACCTGCATCGTCATCCGCTCTGCTTATGTTGAAGACGGGGTAGCAACCGTTCAGGCGGGTGCAGGTGTGGTACTGGACTCGAATCCGCAGGCGGAAGCCGATGAGAGCCGCAATAAAGCCCGCGCCGTGCTGCGCGCCATTGCAACCGCCCATCACTGCAAGGAGATCTTCTGATGGCCGATATTCTGCTGCTCGATAACATCGACTCATTTACCTATAACCTGGTCGACCAACTGCGGACTTTTGGTCACAACGTGGTGATCTACCGCAACAACCTGCCGGCGGCGCTGTTAATTGAACACCTGCAGCAGATGGAGAATCCGGTGCTGATGCTGTCGCCAGGTCCGGGCGCGCCGAAAGAGGCTGGCTGCATGCCTGAACTGCTGCGGAGCTGCGCGGCCGTTTACCGATTATCGGGATCTGCCTCGGCCATCAGGCAATTGTTGAAGAATATGGCGGTCATGTCGGTCAGGCTGGCGAGATCCTGCACGGGAAAGCCTCCGCGGTGGTTCACGATGGCGAGGCGATGTTTGCCGGCCTGAGCAACCCGCTGCCGGTGGCACGCTATCACTCACTGGTCGGCAGTAATACGCCGGATGAACTCACCGTCAATGCCAGCTACAACGGCATGGTGATGGCGGTTCGCCACGAAACTGACCGGGTATGCGGATTCCAGTTCCATCCTGAATCCATCCTGACTACTCAGGGCGCGCGACTGCTTGAGCAGACGCTGGCCTGGGCGCTGGCGAAGTAACAGGGAGAATGACTATGCAACAGACACTGGAAAAACTTTACCAGGCGCAGACGCTGAATCAGGCTGAGAGTCATCAGCTGTTCAGCGCGATTATTACCGGTCAGCTGGAGCCGACCCAACTGGCGGCAGCCTGATTGCGATGAAAGTCCGGGGCGAAACGCCAGAAGAGATCGCCGGTGCGGCAACCGCGCTGCTGGAAGATGCCAAACCCTTCCCGCGCCCCGACTACGCTTTTGCCGATATCGTCGGAACCGGCGGTGACGGCAGCAACAGCATTAATATTTCAACCGCCAGTGCGTTTGTCGCGGCGACCTGCGGCCTGAAAGTGGCGAAGCACGGCAACCGCAGCGTCTCCAGCAAGTCCGGTTCATCCGATCTGCTGGCGGCGTTTGGCATCAATCTGGATATGCCGGCTCAGCAAGCACGCCAGGCGCTGGACGATCTCAACGTCTGCTTCCTGTTTGCACCGCAGTATCACACCGGATTTCGCCACGCGATGCCGGTGCGCCAGCAGCTCAAAACGCGGACGCTGTTTAACGTCCTGGGCCCGCTGATTAACCCGGCACGTCCACCGCTGGCGGTGATTGGCGTTTACAGCCCGGAGCTGGTGATGCCGATTGCGCAGACCCTGAAAGTGCTGGGCTATCAGCGTGCAGCGGTGGTGCATGGCGGCGGGATGGATGAAGTGGCGCTGCACGACGTGACCCATGTGGCAGAGCTGCGTGACGGGGAAATCACCCGCTATCAGCTGTCGCCGGAAGACTTCGGTTTTGGCTTCCATCCTAAGGAAGCGCTGGCTGGCGGCACGCCGGAAGAAAATCGTGACATTCTCACGGCTTTACTCCAGGGTAATGGCCAGCAGGCCCATGAGGAAGCGGTCGCCGTCAATGTGGCGATGCTGCTTAAAGTATTCGGTCATGAAGATCTGCGTGAAAATGCACAGCGTGCGCTCAACGCTATCCACAGTGGACAGGCTTACGAGCGCGTGGTCGCTCTGGCAGCAAGAGGATAACCATGCAAGGTACCGTGTTAGAAAAAATTGTGCAGGACAAAGCGATTTGGGTTGAAGCGCGTCAGCAGCAGCAGCCTCTTTCTACCTTTCAGAACAGCATTGAGCCTGCCAGCCGTCATTTTTATGATGCGCTCCAGGGTGCGCGAACCGCGTTTATCCTCGAGTGTAAAAAAGCGTCGCCCTCTAAAGGGATTATCCGCGCCGATTTTGATCCGGCCGCGATTGCCGGTGTTTACCGGCACTACGCTTCGGCAGTGTCGGTGCTGACCGATGAAAAATACTTTCAGGGCGACTTCGCTTTTCTGCCGATCGTCAGCGCCGCTATCACCCAGCCGGTGCTGTGCAAAGACTTTATCATCGACCCGTATCAGATCTATCTGGCGCGTTACTATCAGGCAGACGCCATTCTGCTGATGCTGTCAGTGCTGGATGATGAGCAGTATCGTCAGCTGGCCGCCGTCGCCCACAGCCTGAAAATGGGCATCCTGACCGAAGTCAGTAATGAGCAGGAGCTGGAGCGCGCCATTGCGCTGCAGGCCAAAGTGGTCGGGATTAATAACCGCGATCTGCGCGATCTGTCGATCGATCTTAACCGCACCCGCCAGCTGGCCCCGCGCCTGTCGCACGGCGTCACAGTAATCAGCGAATCGGGCATCAACAGCTACGCAGATATTCGTGAGCTCAGCCACTTTGCCAATGGCTTCCTGATCGGTTCCGCCCTGATGGAAGAACCCGACCTGACCGCGGCGGTGCGCCGGGTGACGCTGGGTGCCAATAAAGTCTGTGGGCTGACCCGCGCGGAAGACGCGCGTGCCGCCTATGAAGCCGGTGCCCTCTACGGCGGCCTGATTTTTGCTGAAGGTTCGCCGCGTCACATCGAAACTGAGGCCGCCCGTACGGTGATCAACGCCGCGCCATTGCGCTACGTTGGCGTGTTCCGCAATAACGCCATTAGTGACGTTGTCACCAAAGCCACCGCGCTTTCGCTGGCCGCCGTCCAGCTGCACGGCAATGAAGACCCGGATTTCGTCAGCGAACTGCGCGCGGCCCTGCCCGCCAGCATTGAGATCTGGAAAGCGCTGCGCGTTGAAGGTGCCTTACCGGCGCGCAACTGGCCGCACATTGATCGTTACGTGTTTGATAATGGCGACGGCGGAACCGGTCAGCGCTTTGACTGGTCACTGTTACAGGGCCAGACGCTGAATGACGTGTTGCTGGCCGGTGGCCTGAGCGCGGATAACTGTGTTGAAGCGGCGCAGCTGGGCTGTGCCGGTCTCGATTTCAACTCAGGGGTGGAAAGCGCGCCCGGTATCAAAGATGCCCGTAAAATCGCGGCGGTGTTCCAGACACTGCGCGCCTACTGATTTGCCTGGCCTGCTCTACGGCGGGCCCGAAAAAGGAAGCTAAAAATGACGTTACTCAACCCCTACTTTGGCGAATTTGGCGGAATGTATGTTCCGCAGATCCTGATGCCAGCGCTGCGCCAGCTGGAAGAGGCGTTTGTCGACGCACAGAAAGATCCTGAGTTTCAGGCGGAATTCATGGACCTGCTGAAGAACTATGCCGGCCGTCCTACCGCCCTGACGCTGTGTAAGAACCTGACGAAAGGCAGCAAAACCCGGCTCTACCTGAAGCGCGAAGATCTGCTGCACGGCGGCGCGCACAAAACGAACCAGGTGCTGGGCCAGGCGCTGCTTGCCAAACGTATGGGCAAGAATGAAATCATCGCAGAAACCGGTGCCGGCCAGCACGGTGTCGCCTCCGCGCTGGCCTGCGCGCTGCTGGGAATGAAGTGCCGCATCTATATGGGGGCTAAAGACGTTGAGCGTCAGTCTCCTAACGTATTCCGTATGCGTCTGATGGGTGCTGAAGTGATCCCGGTACACAGTGGTTCAGCCACGCTGAAGGATGCCTGTAATGAGGCGCTGCGCGACTGGTCAGGCAGCTATGAAACCGCTCACTATATGCTGGGTACCGCCGCTGGCCCGCATCCATTCCCGACCATCGTACGTGAGTTCCAGCGGATGATCGGTGAAGAGACCAAAAAGCAGATTCTGGAAAAAGAGGGTCGCCTGCCGGACGCCATTATCGCCTGCGTCGGCGGAGGATCTAACGCCATCGGCATGTTCGCGGACTTTATTGATGAAAGCAGCGTTAAGCTGATTGGCGTTGAGCCAGCGGGACACGGCATTGAAACCGGTGAGCATGGCGCGCCGCTGAAACATGGCCGCGTTGGTATCTACTTCGGTATGAAAGCCCCGATGATGCAGACCGAAGAGGGTCAGATTGAAGAGTCTTACTCGATCTCTGCTGGCCTCGATTTTCCGTCAGTCGGACCGCAGCATGCGCATCTGAACAGCATTGGCCGCGCCGAGTATGTTTCGATTACTGATAACGAAGCGCTGGCAGCCTTCAAACAACTGTGCCGCGCTGAAGGTATTATTCCGGCACTGGAATCATCACATGCACTGGCGTACGCCCTGAAGATGATTCAGGCCGAGCCGGACAAAGAGCAACTGGTGGTGGTTAACCTTTCTGGCCGGGGCGATAAAGATATTTTCACCGTTCACGACATTCTGACTGCGCAGGGAGAAATCTGATGGAACGTTACGATCAACTGTTTAAACGTCTCTCTGCCCGTAACGAAGGCGCTTTTGTCCCTTTTGTGACGCTGGGTGATCCATCGCCGGAACTTTCATTACAGGTGATTGACGCTCTGGTGGAAGGCGGCGCCGATGCGCTGGAGTTAGGCATCCCCTTCTCCGATCCGCTGGCCGACGGCCCGACCATTCAGAACGCGACGCTGCGCGCCTTTGCGGCGGGCACCAACATCAGCCAGTGCTTTGAGATGCTGGCGACCATCCGGCGTAAATACCCGGATTTGCCGATCGGTTTACTGATGTATGCCAATCTGGTGTTCACCAACGGCGTGGATGCGTTTTACGCGCGTTGCGCCGAAGCCGGCGTCGATTCAGTGCTGGTGGCAGATGTGCCAGTGGAAGAGTCAGCACCGTTCCGTCAGGCGGCGCTGCGTCACGGTATCGCGCCGATTTTCATCTGCCCGCCAAATGCCAGTGATACCCTGCTGCGGGAGATTGCCTCACACGGACGCGGTTATACCTACCTGCTCTCCCGTGCCGGCGTTACCGGCGCTGAAAACCGTGCCAGCCTGCCGCTGCAGCATCTGATTGAAAAGCTACGTGAATACAACGCAGCCCCGCCGCTGCAGGGATTCGGTATTTCTGAACCGTCGCAGGTGAAGGAAGCAATCGCCGCCGGTGCCGCCGGCGCTATCTCTGGCTCCGCCATTGTGCGAATCATTGAAAAAAATCACGCCGAACCGGACGTGATGCTGCGCGAACTGAAAAACTTCGTCAGCAGCCTCAAAGCCGCCAGCCGTTAATTCTGTCAGCATGCCTTATCAGGTGATAAGGCATGATTTCTTTCCATTTTTTACATCCCGCCATTTGCCCTTTTTGCAAAATCTGCACCACAATGTCAGAGCGCCGTTACGGTAACGTCGCATCCAATTTGTGACAGGGAGAGAAAGCAATGAAATTATTTAAACTGCTGGCGGGTGCGTTGATGGCGGGTGTGGTTGCGCTGACACTGAGCGCCTGTGCGCCAACCGCGACTAAAGAAGGAACCGGTGGCTATATCGACGACACCGTGGTGACCACCAAAGTGAAAGGTGAACTGTTGAAAGATGACTCGCTGAAATCGACTGAAATCAACGTAGAAACCTTTAAAGGTAAAGTTCAGCTGAGCGGTTTTGTCTCATCACCACAGATGGCTAATCGCGCGGTGCAGGTTACGCGCAGCGTGCCAGGCGTGAAATCCGTTGTTAACAATATGCAGATCAAGTAATCGCTGCTGTGCTTAGCAAAAAGGCCGCTTAAACAGCGGCCTTTTTCTCATCAGAAGCGGTAACCCGCGCCGAAGAAGAAAACCCAGGGATCGATGCGCATATTGATGTTCTGCTGCTCGCCTGCTGCCTTGAACTTCACTTCAGTATCAATATCCATGTACCACACTGACGCATTCAGCATCCAGTCGCGGTTAATCTGGTAATCCAGACCGACCTGTCCCGCTACGCCCCAGGAATCTTTTACGCTCAGATCGCTGAGACCTGCATCACGGCCGGTCTGGTTGAAGTCAGCGTCGTAAAAGGTGGTGTAGTTGATACCGACCCCGATATACGGGCGCGCTTTGCTTTTGCTGTCAAAGAAATAGTATTGCGCCATCAGCGTTGGCGGCAGCTGACGTACCGTTGCCAGCGTGCCGGTTGGACCCAGCCCCACTTTGTGCCGGAACGGCGTGGCGGCCAGCAGTTCAACCCCGATATTATCCGTCGCCATATAGGTAAAGGTCAGGCCAAGCTGGGTATCGTTACTGGCGCTGAACTCGCCCATGCCGAGCACGTTGTCGGAACCTTCCGTCGGCCGTACCGTGGCGCTGCCTGCGCGCATAAAAAAATCGCCCGCCTCATGAGCCATCGCCAGTTGGGGTAAAGCCAGAGCCAGTAACATTGCGCATTTTGCCAGTTTCATCGTCACTCCTTTGCTAAAGGGAAAAACACTCAGGTCATCAATTTTTTGTTAGCAAAGATTTAACGTGATTTACATAAAATTGCACTCCGGCCGGCTGAAATAATTTAATTAAAAAACAATGGGTTGATGTAGATCAATTTTGGCCGGTGCTGGCGCTAAGAAATACCCCTTGCCGAAATATTTTGCCCGGCTTATTTTGCTGATCCAGATTGTTGATTTTGGTTCGATGCCTCAGGAGTGGCGGGTGATCAAATGAGCGAAACTTCAAATCCTTGTGTCAGCTGTGGCGCCTGCTGCGCCCATTTCCGTGTCTCTTTCTACTGGGCTGAAGCCGATGATGCTGGCGGTCCGGTGCCGACTGAATTAACCGAGCCGCTAAGCCTGTTGATGCGCAATATGCGCGGCACTAACGATCGCGCACCCCGCTGTGTTGCCCTGCAGGGCGAGATTGGCGGCTGTGTCTCGTGTGGAATTTATGAACAACGCCCGACGCCCTGTCGGGAGTTTGCGATGTCGGGTGAAGAAGGCATCGCCAATGAAGCCTGCGATCGCGCCCGCGCCCGTTACGGTCTTCCCGCCCTTTTTCACCCATCTTTACCTGTAATGACAGAAAGTTATGCCGCGGCGGGTGCCCGCGAGCTGCCAGAACATGTACAATCGCCGGGTTAATTAACCCGGTTCCTCCAAGGAGTGTACATGTCTATCACGGCAAGCTCGTTATACCGTGACACTGGAAATTTTGCCCGCCATCAGCTGGTTACTTTACTGTTGATGTCGCTGTTGACCGCTTTCATCACCGTAATGCTGGTACATGTGCTGACCCCGGGCGCCGATCAGATGGCGATCCTGCAGCAGGGCGACGACAGTGCCAGTTCATTATTTGAGATGGTGCAGAATATGTCACCTGAACAGCAGCAGGTGTTGCTGCGCGCCTCTGCGGCGGGCACCTTCGCGGCGCTGGTGGGCAATACGCTGTTGCTCGGCGGGATGTTGTGTCTGATACCGATGGTCTCTTCTGGCCAGCGGGTCAGTGCGCTGCGTGCCATTGGTACGGCAGCACCGTTACTGCCGAAGCTGTTACTGCTGACCTTCCTGATTACGCTGGTAGCGCAGCTCGGCTTTATGATTCTGGTGGTGCCCGGTATTCTGCTGACTATTCTGCTGTCACTGGCGCCGGTGATGCTGGCTAGCGAGAAGATCGGCGTGTTCGCTGCGATGCGCGCCAGCATGCGGATGGCCTGGAAGAACGTGAAACTGATCGCGCCAGCTATTATTCTCTGGCTGCTGGCGAAAGTAGTGGTAATGCTGTTTTTCTCCTCGCTAACCGTCCTGCCGATGAATGTCTCCTCGGTGATTTTTACCGCTGCAGGTAATCTGGTTTCGGCCATGTTAATTATCTATCTGTACCGGCTTTATATGCTGTTACGTTGATGGCTGATGCGCCTTCGGGCGCATCCGTACCCACTTCAGCTCTGACTGGAATGACTATGAAGCAGTTACTCGACTTTCTCCCTTTGGTGGTGTTTTTCATCTTCTACAAGCTGTACGACATCTTTGTTGCCTCTGGCGCGTTGATTGTCGCAACCGGTCTGGCCTTAGTCGTCAGCTGGGTGCTCTACCGTAAACTGGAAAAGATGACGATTTTCACCTTTGTGCTGGTGGCGGTATTTGGCACGCTGACGCTGGTATTCCACAACGATGAGTTCATTAAGTGGAAAGTGACGGTGATTTACAGCCTGTTTGCCGTGGCGCTGCTCTACAGCCAGTGGTTTATGAAACAAACGCTGATCCAGAGCATGCTGGGCAAAGAGTTACAGCTGCCGGACCCGGTCTGGCGTCGGCTGAACACCGCATGGGCGATCTTTTTCCTGATCTGCGGCCTGGTAAATATCTATGTTGCCTTTTGGTTATCCCAGGCATTCTGGGTTAACTTTAAGGTGTTTGGTCTGACCGGTCTCACCTTACTGTTTACCCTGATCAGCGGGCTCTATATCTGGCGACAGATGCCGCAACAACAACAAAAATAATCACTCTGCCCGCTATGCCGGGCATTTTTTTAGCGATCACCTGCAGAAGAATGAAAGCAATGGGCGAAAAACATAAGTTGCCGCAAGGCGAAATGGTGTTACGTACGTTAGCCATGCCAGCAGACACCAACGCCAACGGCGATATTTTTGGCGGCTGGCTGATGTCTCAGATGGATATGGGCGGTGCGATCCTGGCCAAAGAAATTGCCGAAGGCCGGGTGGTTACGGTGCGGGTTGATGGCATGTCATTTATGAAACCGGTGGCGGTGGGCGATGTGGTCAGTTGTCATGCACGCTGCATCCGTACCGGCAACAGTTCGATGACCATCAATGTCGAAGTGTGGATTAAGAAGGTGTCGTCAGAGCCGATTGGGCAGACGTACTGTGCCACCGAAGCGGTATTTATCTACGTCGCGGTCGACAATGACGGTAATTCACGTCCGCTGCCTGCCGGACGGGCCAATCAGCAACCCAGCGATTAACCGGTCGCCTGGCGGTCAGGCAAGCTTGTTACCTGACCGCCAGCTTTCTATTCGATACTGGCTCCGCCACTGATCTTAAACACAATGTTCATGGTCAGGCCCTGCCCCGGACGCCCACTCTGGTAACGCCACTGCTTCATCGCCTGTTTAACTGAGCGTTCAAACATATTACGCGGCTCAGCGGAAAGTATCTGGATGTTATCCACCCGCCCTTCGCTGTCGACATCAAATTTGACTCTCACCCGGCCTTCTACACGTAGCGCCAGTGCACGCGGTGGATAGCCTGGCTTGCTGACGCTCAGTGCTTTCGGCCCATTAGAGACCGTCTGACTCGGTGCTGGCGTCGACTTCGGCGCGGCGGTCGGCTTGTTCTGAGTAGCGGGCGCCTCCTGCTTAAACGGATTAGCCTGCGGCTTGCTCTCCTGACGCGGTTTGACTTCGCGTTTAGGCTGCTCACGCTTATGTTCCGGCTTCGGTTTAGGTTTGGGCTTCGGTTCCGGCTTAGGAATCGGCACCGGCTCGGCCTTTGGGGGTTCCGGGGCCGGCTGAGGTTCTGGTACTGGTTCAGGTTCCGGCTGCGGTTCAGGCTGTGGGGCAGGCGGCTCAACCACTGCCGGCGCCGGCTCAGGCTGAATTTCAGGGGCGACCATGGTTACGCTGATAGGCTGCGACGCTTTAGGGACTTCGAGCACCTGATGGAATGAGGCATAAAGAATGCCGGCAATTACGGCACCATGTAAAGCAACAGACAATAACATGGAGACAGGCGTGCGTTTTGGTAATGGCATAGTCAGCGTGGTCATAACAGTCGCAGTCATTGAATGAAGAGCCGATTTTAAATGCAAATAGCAATCAGTTTCAATAACTCCCGCCATCCGGCCGAAAGAAAAGCGCTTTTTAGCCCTTTATGCTGAGCATTGCAGTGGTCAGAGGTTTCATTTGCACTCTGATCGGCAATCCCTTAACGTGTTGCGAAATTCTGAAGAGTTAATGGGAGCTCCCAAGTGCTTTACGTCATTTATGCAGAAGACAACGCAGATTCACTGGAAAAACGTAACGCGGTGCGCCCTGCTCATCTGGCTCGCCTGAAACTACTGCATGAAGAAGGACGCCTGATCATTGCGGGTCCGATGCCTGCTGTCGACAGCAACGATCCGGGCGTGGCGGGCTTCACCGGTTCTACCGTGATTGCCGAGTTCCCGTCATTAGAAGCAGCGCAGTCGTGGGCAGAAGATGATCCCTATATTGCCGCTGGCGTCTATAAACAGGTCGCCGTGAAACCGTTTAAACGCGTTTTCTGATCGCGCGGACCAGGTAAAGAAATGGCTTCGGTGCGGCGCACAGAAGCCATTTTTGTTTTTCGGATGAAGCAATAATGCAAATGATGATTCTGGCGCTGCTGGTGCCGATCGTGGCGCTGATTGGGACCGCGCTCTATTTATGGCGGGTCCACGGCTGGCGTAAGAAAAAACAGCTGATTGTGATGTGCGTTGTGCTGGCAGCGGCGCTGCAGTTGGTGAACGTAACCCTGCTGCTGACCGCGCAGGCGCGACTGGCCGGTTAAACCCTTTGCCGGCCGAATTCAAAATAAAAAACTGCACCCTGCCCGGTTGGGTGTCCAGCTTTTGGGGCGCAGTTCAGTCCGGCAGTTTTTTTTCGATTCGTGTCGCCCGCTTAGCTTAATCGAAGACGTTATTGATGATCGCCGTCACCACCGCAGTACTGAGCGCAATCAGCACCAGGTTATCCCCGACAATTTTCCATTGATAACCAGGATAATCCGGCAGGTTGTCCAGCATTGAAGGCGGCACCGATCGTTTGGCGATCCCGGGCGGCAAAGGTTTACCCCGCGCAAGATTTTTCGCAATACCCGGTGGCAGCGATGAATAACCGGTCAGCCCATACTGTCTGGCCAGATCGCGTGCGAACGCATAGCTGATCTCTGACTCGGCCCGGTGAGGATCGCCGCCCTTGTTCTTTTTGCTCTTAGACGAATGATCTTTGCCGTTTTTGCCTTCGCCTTTGCCACCATGATGGGCGGAATGTCCATGACCATTGCCGTTACCATTGCCGTTACCCGGATTGGCCAGTAACGCGGGCGAGGTGAACAGCAGACAGCAGGCTAAGGCGATAACGCCACGGTTTGATTTCTTCTTCATCGACTGACTCCCAAAGGTATTTCTTATCAATTTATCGCCGGATCTGAAAAACAGCAATCCGAGGTGCTGTTAAAAACTGCATGCACCGCTCCCCGATCCGCAGTGATTCTTACCGGTTTAGCGCAGCGTAAATTTTCACGCCTGCTGACAGGCGTCTGAACAATCCGCTGGCGTAGTGTGTCCCACCCAGCAACACTTAGCATCGCTAAACAATAACCGCAGCGACAAGTGTCAGGAAGAGTTAATTTTCAGCGGATTAATTAAGAAAGCTGGCATCACCACCGCATACTGGTCGGTAAAAATGTAAATTTTTTTGACCAATCAGCCAGCCTGTTCTTGACTGAAAGGACCGTTAAACACAACAGGAGAGGCCGTCATGACCGAATTGCTGCATATCATGTCTGTCAGCGCGATTGTTGCGGGCATCTATTTACTGGATTGATCATGAGCGGATTGACGTGGGGAAAAACAAAAGCCCTGCCGGTCTGGCAGGGCTTCGATCTTCCGTGAGAGATGAATGATTGGACAACGAAAAACGATCACGAAAGATGGCTAATTTCTACAAAAACGCTGACGCCTTGTCAATATGGTCCACCCGCTTGCGCGGTATCTGAAGCCTGGCTTGCTCGCCAGACATCAGAAGGTGGCGGGCTGCATTTTCCCTGGCAATTTGCGGCGATGCGGTAGCGCGCGGGCAACGCCAGCTATAGCGCACATGCACTCACCAGCGAATTAATTACGATCCAGCAGTAAGCCAATCAGCGCATGGTAATGCTGTTCTTCTTCCGCACTGGTGACATCCTGCAAGCGGCTAATCAATCGGGTACAGATCGCCTTACGATTGAGACTGCGTCCGGAACGCATAATCTCGGTTACCACTGAACCCAGAATCGCCTGCTGCGACGGCAGAGCGGCACTGTTGAGATAGGCAGAAATATCAGCAATGGAGGCCGGAATTCGTACGTTGGTTTGCATGGTTAACCCTCATAGAGTTCGTTTAATTTTTACAACCGATGCAGTAAAGCTATACAACCCAAGGATGGTTGTACAGGTATTTACGCTGTTATTTGCATTGAAACAGCAATCAAAGAAATAAATGGCCATCAAACAGTCACTTGCGTGATTGTAAAGTTGTACAGAATTAACCGTAATCGCCGCGGGAGGCTTCGCCAGCCCGCCATTAGCGCCTGACGGGACTCGCGTGAGACGTCGCCGACAGTGATAAAAGCGCGTGCTGAAAGATTTTTTTTTAGCCTGAACAGGAATTATTGCGCATCGCTGTCTACATTTATGACTTCTTTATTACACTCTGACACGCAGAATGGACGCTACAGCACAGTCGCAGGCTCAATATGCATAAAACTTATAATATTCAGGGCGCCTCAACTTTCTTCGATCAGCTGTTATACCGGGTGCAGGGAATTGCCGATCCGAAAACAGAAGTGCTGAGCGGCTACCCGGCAAACTGCTCTGCCTGGTTAACCATTTATTACCATCGCAAAACAGATAAGTGGTCTTTTGAATGGTATGACCGCGCCGGTTACCGACGTCCGATGGGCGTGGGCAGCCCAACCGATTGCCTGATGTGTGAAGTGAAGGATCGCGGCGCGTCGCAACAGGAGCATCTGCAGGCGCGCCACTTTCTGGCGGAGATGGGCTTTTTCGAAGCCTGAGCCGGCATCGGACTGGCGGGAAGGTGCCGGGGATTCTCCCCAGCCGGCTGCCCGGTTGCCCGGTTGCCCGCCTGAACCGTCAGCACCGGCGACGGCGATTACAACTGTTGCGTAATAAACAGAATGGAGCGACGCTGCTGCTGCGCCAGCTGATGGCGAATACTGTGGATACGCTTATAACGGCGTGACTGCCCTTCCAGCCAGCGTGAACGGCGGCGGTGCACCTGACGTAACATTCTCCAGCGCGCCACTTCATTTCTGCTTCGTCTCATCACTTCCTCTCTGACATCGAATTCACGCGCACGTATTATAAAGATCTTATCGCCAATGCCAAATCGGATCTGAACAGATGGCTCAGGTCAGGGGGTTTCGCTGACCCGCAACAGCACGTAAACTTGCCAGACGAAAGCGCGAACGGGATGTCCACTTAATGACCACTTTTTACACCCTGATCAGTTGGATGCTGCTGTTTGGCTACTGGCTGCTGATCGCCGGTGTCACCCTGCGAATACTGATGAAGCGCCGCGCCGTCACCTCGGCGATGGCCTGGCTACTGATTATCTATATTCTGCCGCTGGTGGGTATTATCGCCTACCTCTCCTTTGGCGAACTGCACCTGGGTAAACGGCGTGCCGAACGCGCTCGCACCATGTGGCCCTCGACGGCCCGCTGGCTGAACGATCTGAAGCAGTGCCGTGAAATCTTTGCCACCGAACACAGCGACGTTGCGCGCTCGCTGTTCGAGCTTTGTCATCACCGTCAGGGCATTGCTGGCGTCAAAGGCAACCAGCTGCAACTGCTCACCAGCTCGGATGATGTGATGCAGGCGCTGATCCGTGACATCCAGCTGGCGCGTCACAATATCGAGATGGTGTTCTATATCTGGCACCCTGGCGGTCTGGCAGATGAAGTGGCGGAGTCGCTGATGGCGGCGTCACGTCGCGGCGTACATTGCCGTTTGCTGCTCGACTCGGCTGGCAGCGTCACCTTTTTCCGCAGTCCGTGGGTGGGCATGATGCGCAATGCCGGCATCGATGTGGTGGAAGCGTTACAGGTCAGCCTGCTGCACGTATTCCTGCGCCGGATGGATCTGCGTCAGCACCGCAAAATTGTGTTAATCGATAACTATATTGCCTACACCGGCAGCATGAATCTGGTGGATCCGCGCTTCTTCAAGCAGAACGCGGGCGTCGGGCAGTGGATCGATCTGATGGCGCGGATGGAAGGCCCGGTGGCCACCGCAATGGGGATTGTCTTCAGCTGCGACTGGGAGATTGAAACCGGTAAACGGATCCTGCCGCCACCGCCCGACCGCAATATCATGCCGTTTGAGCAGGAGAGCGGGCACACGGTGCAGGTTATCGCCTCAGGTCCTGGCTTCCCGGAGGATATGATCCATCAGGCGCTGCTGACGGCGGTCTATTCCGCTCGCGAACAGCTGATCATGACCACGCCCTACTTCGTGCCAAGCGACGATCTGCTGCATGCCATCTGCACCGCGGCGCAGCGCGGCGTGAATGTCAGCATTATTGTCCCTCGGCATAACGATTCCCTGCTGGTGGGCTGGGCCAGCCGGGCGTTCTTCAGTGAACTACTGGAGGCGGGCGTTAAAATTTATCAGTTTGAAGATGGTCTGCTGCATACCAAAAGCGTTCTGGTTGATGGACAGCTCAGCCTGGTCGGCACGGTAAATCTTGATATGCGCAGCCTGTGGCTCAATTTTGAGATTACACTGGTGGTAGACGATGCCGGATTTGGCAGCGATCTGGCCTGCGTGCAGGATGACTATATTGCCCGCTCACGCCTGCTGGATGGTAAGCGCTGGTCAAAACGTGCCTGGTGGCAACGCATCGTCGAACGACTGTTTTACTTCTTTAGCCCTTTACTGTAAAACGAGCCAAATTGTGTAAACGCCCGCAGGCAGACAGGACAGACCATGGATTTAAATAATCGCCTTACTGAAGACGAAACGCTGGAACAGGCTTACGATATTTTTCTTGAGCTGGCAGGCGATAATCTCGATCCGGCAGACATCATCCTTTTTAATCTGCAGTTCGAAGAACGTGGCGGCGCTGAGCTGTTCGATCCTTCTGATGACTGGCAGGAACATGTTGATTTCGATCTGAATCCTGACTTTTTCGCGGAAGTGGTGATTGGGCTGGGTGAAGCGGATGGTGAACCGATTACCGACGTCTTTGCACGCGTACTGCTGTGCCGTGAAAAAGACCACAAGCTGTGTCATATCCTGTGGCGTGAATAGCCGTCGCAGCGATAAAAAACGCCGGGCCACTGCCCGGCGTTTTGCATTATAACGGGTCGACCTTGAGGCAGGAGACCGCGTGGCGGAAACTGCCTTCCAGCAGCGGCCGGGTTTTAGCGCACTCCGGTCCGGCAATCGGGCAGCGGGTGCGAAACACGCAGCCTGACGGCGGATTGATCGGAGACGGCAACTCCCCTTCCAGTAGCTGAATCTGCTTGTTCTTTTCCAGATCCGGATCGGGAATCGGCACCGCTGACATCAGCGCTTTGGTGTAAGGATGCTGCGGGTTGCTGTAGACCTCGCTGTAGGTGCCGAGTTCGACCGCATGACCGAGATACATCACCAGCACCCGATCGGAGATGTGTTTCACTACCGCCAGATCGTGCGCGATAAAGATCAGCGACAGCCCCATTTCGCGCTGCAACTGCTGCAGCAGATTCACCACCTGCGCCTGGATCGATACGTCGAGAGCTGACACCGGCTCATCACAGATAATCAGCTTAGGCTCGAGGATCAGCGCACGCGCGATACCGATACGCTGGCACTGGCCGCCGGAAAACTCATGCGGATAGCGGTTGATCAGGTTCGGTAGCAGACCGACCTTCATCATCATATTTTTGACGCGATCTTTGACTTCCTGACGCGCCATTTTCGGATGATAGGTGCGCAACGGCTCTGCAATGATATCGCCGATGGTCATACGCGGATTGAGCGAAGCCAGCGGGTCCTGGAAGATCATCTGGATGTCACTGCGCGCCTTGCGCCACTCCTCTTCGCTCTGCCCCAGCAGATCGCGTCCCAGCCATGCAACCCGACCGTCGGTGGCTTTAACCAGGCCGATAATCGCCCGGGCCAGCGTCGATTTACCGCAGCCCGATTCGCCAACCACGCCCAGCGTCTCCCCTTCGTACAGGCGCAGGCTGACGCCATCCACCGCTTTCAGGGTCTTTGACGGCTGCCAGAACCACTGCTTGCCATCTTTGATATCGAAATGCACCTTGAGGTCGGCGATTTCCAGTAACACTCTTTTTTCGGCTACGGCGCTCATACTAATTCCTCCACCGGCTTAAAGCAGGCACGTAAACGCCATCCCCGAACGGTTCCAGCGGCGGCGCTTTGGCACAGATATCCATCGCATGTGGACAACGCGGCTGGAACGGGCAGCCCGGCGGCAGACGCAGCAGGTTAGGCGGATTGCCGGGAATGGTAGTCAGACTCTCGCCTTCAGCATCCAGACGCGGCACCGCATTCAGCAGGCCGATTGAATACGGGTGCGCCGGCTGATAGAAAACGTCACGAGCGCGGCCATATTCCATGGTACGTCCGGCGTACATCACCAGCACTTTGTCGCAGATCCCGGCGACGACGCCGAGATCGTGAGTGATCATGATAATGGCGGTGTTGAACTCACGTTTGAGATCGTTGAGCAGCGTCATAATCTGCGCCTGCACCGTCACGTCGAGCGCCGTGGTCGGCTCATCAGCAATCAGCAGTTTTGGCCGGCACAGCAGCGCCATGGCGATCATCACACGCTGACGCATCCCGCCGGAGAACTCATGCGGATACATTCTCATCCGCTTGCGTGCTTCTGGCATTTTCACCGCGTCCAGCATTCTGACCGACTCTTCGAGGCCTGGGCGCTGTTCATGCCCTTGTGCAGCTTCAGCACTTCCATTAACTGCTCACCGACCCGCATGTAGGGGTTGAGCGAGGTCATCGGGTCCTGGAAGATCATGGCAATCTGCTCGGCGCGCAGCCGGTTAAGCTGGTGCTCGGGCAGGTTGAGGATCTCCTTGCCGTTGAACAGCGCCGAGCCGCCGATACGGCCGTTTTTAGCCAGCAGCCCCATCAGGGCGAAGGCGGTCTGTGATTTGCCGGAACCGGATTCGCCGACAATACCCAGCGTCTCACCGGCGCGCAGCGAAAAGTTAAGATCGTTGACGGCGGTCACATCGCCGTCGTGAGTGCCGAAGGTGACGCGCAAATCCTTCACCTGCAGTAACTGTTCGCTTCCCGCGCGGGCCGCCATTGCTGGCTGGAATTCATGAATGGTCATCGGGAAACTCCTTAACGATCTTTCGGGTCGAGGGCATCACGCAGGCCATCGCCGATAAAGTTGAAACAGAACAGCGTTACCACCAGAAAGCCCGCCGGATAGAGCAGCAACCACGGCGACACTTCCATTGAGTTAGCCCCATCGCTGAGCAACGCGCCCCAGCTGCTGAGCGGTTCCTGCGTTCCCAGCCCAAGGAAGCTCAGGAAGGATTCAAACAGAATCATGCTGGGTACCAGCAACGAGGCGTAAACCACCACCACGCCCAGCACGTTCGGCACGATGTGGCGCACCACGATTTTCCAGGTGGAGACGCCGCCAACGTGGGCGGCTTCAATAAACTCTTTGCGCTTCAGGCTCAGGGTTTGTCCACGCACGATACGCGCCATATCCAGCCACGACACCATGCCGATGGCGGCAAAGATCAGCAGGATATTACGGCCAAAGAAGGTCACCAGCAGAATGACGAAGAACATAAACGGAAAAGAGTTGAGGATTTCCAGAATACGCATCATCACCGAGTCGGTTTTGCCGCCGAGGTAACCGGCAACGGAACCGTACAGGGTCCCCACGATTACCGCGATCAAGGCGGATGCCACACCCACCATCAGTGAAATCCGGCCGCCAATTGCCACCCTCACCAGCAGATCGCGTCCCGACGAGTCGGTGCCAAACCAGTGGCCGGAGGTGGTATCCGGTGGAGAGGACATCATGCCCCAGTCGGTATCGTCATAGGTGAACTGCGACAGCATCGGCGCAACGATCACAAACAGCGTAATCAGCAGCAGTACCAGCAGGCTGATTGAAGCCGCGCGGTTATGAATAAAACGACGGCGGGCGTCCTGCCACAGACTGCGCCCTTCCACTTCCAGCTTCTCACTGAACGCATCCAGAGCTTCGCTGTTTTTCTTACTTAACATCATGGCGAACTCCGCAATCAGTAACGAATTTTCGGATCGATAACGGCATACAGCACGTCAACAATCGCGTTAAACAGAATGGTTAACAAACCCACCAGAATGGTCAGGCTCATTACCAGCGAGTAGTCACGGTTCAGTGCGCCGTTAACAAACAGCTGACCGATGCCCGGCAGGCCGTAGATCGACTCAATCACCATTGAGCCGGTGATGATGCCGACAAAGGCCGGCCCCATATAGGAGATTACCGGCAGCAGCGCCGGCTTCAGCGCGTGGCGCAGCACGATGCGGCGCAGCGGCAGCCCTTTGGCACGGGCGGTACGGATAAAGTTGGAGTGCATTACTTCAATCATCGATCCGCGGGTGATACGTGCGATGCTGGCGATATAGGCCAGCGAGAGCGCCACCATCGGCAGCAGCATGTAGTTCCACTGTCCGCCATTCCAGCCACCGCCGGGTAGCCATTTCAGCGTGATGGCAAACACCAGAACCAGCAACGGTGCCACCACGAAACTCGGTATCACCACGCCGGTCATTGCCACCCCCATCACCGCGAAATCCCACAGACTGTTCTGTTTAAGCGCGGCGATGACCCCGGCAGCAACGCCCAGTACTACCGCCAGCACGAAGGCAGCCAGACCGAGTTTGGCTGAAACCGGGAACGCATGGCCAACCAGATAGTTAACCGAATAATCTTTATATTTAAATGAGGGGCCGAAATCGCCGTGCGCCAGCTGCACCAGGTAATCGACATACTGCTTACCAATCGGATCGTTGAGGTGATATTTCGCCTCAATGTTGGCCATGACTTCCGGCGCCAGGGTGCGCTCACCGGTAAAGGGACTGCCGGGTGCCAGTCGCATCATAAAGAAGGAGATGGTAATCAGGACGAACAGCGTCGGGAGCGCTTCAAGCAAGCGACGCAGGATGAATTTTAACATTGCCGTACCTACCAGGCTGTTGCTTCACAACAAATAAATAAAACGTAAAGGCGGCGCAGACGCGCCGCCGCTGTCGATAGCCTGTGTGCTATTAGTGTTTAATGATGTAGAAGTTCTTATCCTGCGATTTATCCAGCGGATCTTTGCCGGTGTAACCGCCGACGTACGGTTTCACCAGACGCGCGTTAACGTAGTAGTAGACCGGAACGATGGTGCTGTCTTTATCCAGAATCTGCTCGGCACGCTGGTAGTCGGCGGCACGGGCTTTGTCATCCGGCGCTTTGATTGCATCACGCAGTACCTGATCGAATGCCTCGCTCTTATAGTGCGAGGTGTTACTGCTGCTGTTCGACAGCATGATGTTCAGGAAAGACGTCGGTTCGTTATAGTCAGCACACCAGGCGGCACGCGAAACGTCGAAGTTGCCCTGATGACGCGTATCAAGGAAGGTTTTCCACTCCTGGTTTTCCAGCTTGATGTTCACCCCGATATTTTTCTTCCAGATCGACGAGGCGGCAATAGCCAGCTTCTTGTGCAGGTCGGAAGTGTTATACAGCAGGTTGAAAGTCAGCGGTTTATCGGCGGTATAACCGGCTTCAGCCAGCAATTTCTTCGCCTCTTCATTACGTTTTTCCTGCGTCCATTTGAACCAGTCTGGCGGCAGAATCTCCATACCGTCGGTTGATGGCGGCGTGAAGCTGTAGGCTGGCATCTGACCCTGGGCCAGCACTTTGTTTACCATGATGTCGCGATCCAGGCCGAGCTTCAGCGCGGCGCGCACGCGGGGATCGGTGAATGGCGCTTTCTGGTTATTGATTTCGTAGTAATAGGTGCAGAGATAGGGATCAACGTGCAGTTCTTTGCCGTTATCGCGCTGCAGCTTTTTGAACAGCTCAATCGGCATGTTGTTGTAGGTCATGTCGCTGCCGTTCTCAGAGAAATAACGGTTAACGTCACTGACTTCTGAATTGATCGGCAGGAAGGTCACTTTGTTCAGGATGGTGTTGGCGTTATCCCAGTACTGCGGGTTACGCACCAGGGTGATGCGTTCGTTGATCACGTGCGCATCCAGTTTAAACGCGCCGTTACCGACCCAGTTCTGTGGCTGAGTCCACTGATCGCCGAACTTCTCAATCGCGGGCTTATACACCGGCGACATCACCGAGTTGATCATCAGCTTGTCGAAATAAGGAACCGGCTCACTCAGGGTCACTTCCAGCGTATGGTCATCAATCGCCTTCACGCCCAGATCGGAGGTCGGTTTTTTGCCGGCGATGATCTCATCAACATTCAGGATATGGCCATACTGCGGATAGCTGGCGTAAGGTGACGCGGTTTTCGGATCCACCAAACGCTGCCAGCTGTAGACGAAGTCCTGTGCGGTGACCGGCTCGCCGTTCGACCATTTGGCATTCTTACGTAAGTGGAAAGTCCACACTTTGAAATCTTTGTTTTCGTAACTTTCCGCTACGCCCGGCACCGGGTGGCCATTGCTGTCACTGACCAGCAGACCTTCGTAGAGATCGCGCGCCACGTTATCTTCCGGCACGCCTTCAATTTTGTGCGGATCGAGCGACTGTACTTCATCGCCATTACCGCGTACCAGTTCCTGTTTTGCTGCCAGCTCAACGCCAGCTGGCACTGTAGCCGCCAGAACTGCATTCCCTGCCAGGGCACTGACTGCAGCAAACACGCCCGCTGCAATCAGGCTTTTCTTCGTGATGTTGTTCATTATTACACTCCAGTTTTATTATCGTCGCCGGGGCGATTGACTGCCCCGGCGTCCCCCGTCTCGGGATCCCCGGCTGGTTAACCTGAGGATAGTGACCACATACTGTGGTCTGCACGGACGCGCGCTCCCCGACTGTCTCGCCAGGTAAGCGCGCGGCTCAGTGTTGTTTGATGAAATAGTATTTCAGGTCTGTCATGTCCTGCGGGTCTTTACCCGTAAAGCCGCCAACCCAGGGCTTCACCAGGCGCACACTCACGCGGTAGTAAACTGGCACAATTGGTGAGTCTTTGTCGAGTTGTGTTTCAGCCTGCTGATAGAGGCTGGCGCGTTGTGCTTCACTGCTGGCGGACAGGGTCTCCGACATCAGGCGATCAAACGTCGGGCTGCGGTAAAAGGCGGTATTGATTGAGGCGTTACCGATCAGCATGTTGAGAAAGGTCGACGGCTCGTTGTAATCCGCGCACCAGGTGGCGCGAACCACGTCATACTGCGCCTGATGACGGGTCTCCAGCAGAGTTTTCCACTCCTGATTCTGTAACGTCACCTTCGCGCCGAGGTTTTTCTGCCACATTGAGGCAGCAGCGATCGCCTGGCGTTTATTCTGATCGGAGGTGTTGTAGAGCAGCGTGAAGGTCAGCGGATGGCTGTCATCAAACCCGGCCTCTGCCAGTAACTTTTTCGCCGCCTGATTGCGCTGCGCCTGTGTCTGTCTGAACCACGCCGGTGGGGTTAAATTGATCCCGGCGGTAAACGGTGGCGTCAGGCTGTAGGCCGGAATCTGACCCTGCCCCATGATCTTGTTAGCAATGACTTCACGGTCGAGGGTCATCTTGATCGCAGCACGAACGCGCGCATCGGTAAATGGCGGCTTTTTATTATTAATTTCATAATAGAAAGTGCAAAGCAGCGGACTGACTTTGACCTGCTCGCCCAGCTCCTGACGCAGTTTGCCGAACATTTCTGGCGGGATTGCGCTGTTGGTAATGTCCGTACCGCCGCTGCGATAGCGATTAATATCGCTGTTTTCCGAGGCGATCGGCAGGAAAGTGCCCTGCTCAATCACCGTATGGCTGTTATCCCAGTAGTGTGGATTGCGCTGCAGTACGATTTTTTCATTGACCACCCAGTCGCTCAGCGTATACGCGCCGTTGCCCACATAGTGACCCGGCCGGTCCAGGCCTCGCCCCACTGCTTGATCGCCGGGGCATAGACCGGCTTCATCGCGGTATGCGCCAGCATGGCGACCAGATAAGGCACCGGTTCACTCAGGGTAATTTGCAGATGATGGGCATCCAGCGCCTTCACACCGAGCTGATCGGGTGACATTTTACCGGCCAGAATGGCATCAATGTTGGCGAAATGCGCCGCCTGCAGATAGCTGGAATAAGGAGAAGCCGTCGTGGGATCGGCCAGTCGACGCCAGCTATAGACGAAATCATCGGCGGTTACCGGTTCGCCGTTGCTCCATTTTGCGTCATCCCGCAGGGTAAAGGTCCACTGAGTCCCTTGCTGGTTTTGCCAGCTCTCCGCCACACCAGGCACCACCCTGCCGCTGTTATCGGTGTTAACCAGCCCATCAAGCAGATTAAGAATAATATTCGATTCTGGCACGCCTTCGACTTTATGTGGGTCGAGCGACGCCACCTCTGAGCCGTTATTAATAACAATTTGCTGCATCGGCGCCAGCGTCGTCCCGGCTGGCACCGTGGCACCATAGGCCGGTGAAAAAGCGATTAACAGACATAACGCAATTTTACACCGTTGTTGCTGCAAGTTTTTCATCCCAGTCATGCGAAAGCGCCAACCTTTTATTAAGTATCCCGATAGGCTTAAGCAAAAAGCGTTCTCACTTTGGCTGTCGGAGAAAAAATTTTACGTTGCGCCAAAAATTATCAGAAGCAGCAGAAGGGTGCCAAAGCAAAATAGCTAAAATGTTAACTAATTCTCTTTTATCATGAGAAGTCAGGCAGCGGAAGTGTTAATTTTTGTCCTGAAAATATCTTATCGATATGAAAAATAGAGATTTTAGATAAAAACAGACTTTCTGCAGCTCTGCCGAAGGGATAAAAACGCTTTTTTGGCAATTATACCGGGGATACGCCATCAGACGCGATGAATGCGCGTCGGCTGGGAGCAGAGGCGCGATTTGTCAGGCTAAGCGAGAATTAGAAAGCAGATTATCATGTGAAAATTGTGACATCGCTGCGGCCAACAAGCGGCAAATTCCGGCCAGCAGTAATGAAAGTGATAATCTGCTGAATCTATTAAGCGGGATGAATAATTGCATGTTTATGGTGCAGGTTTTTCTTACTTTGCACCATAATGATTCACGACTTCGCTTCGACCCCTGAATTAAGTGGGGAATTTAATTGAGTAAACCGGGGAAAATAGATTTCATTCCGGTAACCACGAACTCAATACCCAGCGCCATCAGCAACAGCCCCATAATACGGGTGATCACATTAATACCGGTCTGGCCTAACACCCGCACCATTAAAGGTGCAGCCCGAAACAACAGCCAGCAGCAGAAGGCAAAAAGCGCAATCGCCAGGCTGAATCCCAGCAGATTGACCCAGCTGTGATAGCGCGTGCTCCAGACAATGGTCGAACTGATGGCACCGGGTCCGGCCATCAGCGGCAGTGCCAGCGGTACCACCCCGACACTTTCACGAATCGCGGTCTCTGATTTTTCCTGTTTGTTCTGCTTATCTTCGCCCAGCTTACCGCTGATCATCGACATGGCGATGGTCACTACCAGAATTCCCCCGGCAATGCGGAAGGAGTCGATAGAGATACCGAAAATATGCAGAATCGCATCACCGAGAAACAGTGAGGTCCACAGAATGATGGCGACCGCGAGGTTGGCCGTCAGGTTGGTTTTATTACGCTCAGCAGCCCCCTGATAGCGGGTCATGCTGATAAACACCGGAATAATGCCTACCGGATTGACCAGCGCAAAAAGCCCGACAAAAAATTTTATATAACCTGATAAATCTAACAGCGCAGGGTTCACGACAGACTCCGTACCACAGGGGAGGAAAACGCGCCTAATGTAAGGGAAAAAGCGCCCTGACGCCAGATGCGCGGACAGCTATTTATTCTGCCGATCAGCGCCCGATTTAGCGCATTTCGCCAGACATTAAAATGCAGCTGGTTTTAGCCGCTATGAGCCTGGCCTTAAGAGGCGTAAGCGGTTTCGACAAGCGGGTGCCGAAAAGTGCGGCTGAAAGGAGTCAGCTTGCGTTCAAATTGATCTGTATCAAAATTGCCCTACCTCAAACCAGGTAATCTTTTCGCAACGGAAGTATTAGCAGCATCAGGGTACATAACGCTGATGCCAGAACAGACTAGTTTAGTAAACATTTGAAAATCCGGGCGTTCTGGCCCAATCCAACGCGCCAGCCAGGCGGGACTATACTCAGGACGCAGGATTGTTTACTAAAAAAGTTTAACTTCCTTCAGGAGAACACCATGGCCGTTACTAATGTCGCTGAACTTAATGCACTGGTCGAACGTGTAAAAAAAGCCCAGCGTGAATACGCCAACTTTTCCCAACAACAGGTTGACGCTATTTTCCGTGCTGCCGCGCTTGCCGCCGCAGATGCCCGAATTCCTCTCGCTAAGATGGCCGTTGCTGAATCCGGCATGGGCATCGTCGAAGATAAAGTGATCAAAAATCATTTTGCTTCTGAATATATCTACAACGCTTACAAAGATGAAAAGACCTGCGGTGTGCTGGCAACCGACGACACCTTCGGTACTATCACTATCGCTGAACCGATTGGCCTGATTTGCGGCATCGTGCCGACCACCAACCCAACCTCTACCGCCATCTTCAAAGCTCTGATCAGTCTTAAAACCCGTAACGGAATTATCTTCTCTCCACACCCACGTGCTAAAGACGCCACCAACAAAGCGGCAGATATCGTGCTGCAGGCAGCGATTGCAGCCGGTGCGCCGAAAGATATTATCGGCTGGATTGACGCGCCTTCGGTTGAGCTGTCTAACCAGTTAATGCATCACCCTGACATCAACCTGATTCTGGCAACCGGCGGACCAGGCATGGTGAAAGCCGCTTACAGCTCAGGTAAACCTGCTATCGGTGTGGGTGCCGGTAATACGCCGGTAGTGATTGATGAAACGGCTGACGTTAAACGCGCCGTAGCGTCTATCCTGATGTCAAAAACCTTCGATAACGGCGTGATTTGTGCCTCTGAGCAGTCAGTGATTGTGGTGGATTCTGCTTATGACGCAGTGCGCGAACGCTTTGCCAGCCATGGCGGTTATATGCTGCAGGGCGCTGAGCTGAACGCGGTACAGAATATCATTCTGAAAAATGGTGGCCTGAATGCGGCGATTGTTGGTCAGCCAGCGTTTAAAATTGCTGAGATGGCGGGCATCACCGTTCCTCCGAGCACCAAAATTCTGATTGGTGAAGTGCAGCTGGTGGATGAGTCTGAGCCGTTCGCTCACGAAAAACTCTCCCCGACTCTCGCGATGTATCGGGCAAAAGATTTCCAGGATGCCGTCGATAAAGCGGAAAAACTGGTGGCGATGGGCGGTATCGGACACACCTCCTGCCTGTATACCGACCAGGATAACCAGACCGAGCGCGTTCACTACTTCGGCGACAAAATGAAAACCGCGCGTATTCTGATCAATACTCCGGCTTCACAGGGCGGTATCGGTGACCTCTACAACTTTAAACTGGCGCCTTCTCTGACGCTGGGTTGTGGTTCATGGGGGGGTAACTCCATCTCTGAAAACGTTGGCCCGAAACACCTGATCAATACCAAAACTGTCGCCAAGCGAGCTGAAAATATGTTGTGGCATAAACTTCCTAAATCCATCTACTTCCGTCGCGGTTCTCTGCCAATTGCACTGGAAGAAGTGGCTTCGGATGGCGCCAAACGTGCGTTCATCGTCACTGACCGCTTCCTGTTTAACAACGGTTATGCTGACCAGGTGACCCGCGTGCTGAAAGCACACGGCGTTGAAACAGAGGTGTTCTTTGAAGTTGAAGCTGACCCTACGCTGAGCATCGTGCGTAAAGGCGCTGAGCAGATGAACAGCTTCAAACCTGACGTGATTATCGCCCTCGGCGGTGGTTCACCGATGGATGCCGCGAAAATCATGTGGGTGATGTACGAACATCCTGAAACCCATTTTGAAGAGCTGGCGTTACGCTTTATGGATATCCGTAAACGTATCTACAAATTCCCGAAAATGGGCGTCAAAGCTCGCATGGTGGCAATCACCACCACTTCCGGTACCGGTTCAGAAGTGACGCCGTTTGCGGTGGTTACTGACGATGCCACCGGCCAGAAATACCCACTGGCAGACTATGCGTTAACCCCGGATATGGCGATTGTCGATGCTAACCTGGTGATGGATATGCCGCGCTCCCTGTGCGCCTTTGGCGGCCTAGATGCGGTGACCCATGCGCTGGAAGCCTATGTGTCAGTGCTGGCTAACGAATACTCTGACGGTCAGGCGCTGCAGGCACTTAAACTGCTGAAAGAGAACCTGCCAGCCAGCTACGCGGAAGGTGCGAAAAATCCGGTGGCGCGTGAACGCGTGCACAATGCGGCAACCATCGCCGGTATCGCCTTTGCCAACGCCTTCCTTGGGGTTTGTCACTCAATGGCGCACAAACTGGGATCGGAATTCCATATCCCACACGGCCTGGCTAACTCACTGTTAATCGCCAACGTCATTCGTTATAACGCGAACGACAACCCGACTAAACAGACCGCATTCAGCCAGTATGACCGTCCACAGGCACGTCGTCGCTACGCAGAAGTCGCAGACCACTTAGGCCTGACGGCGCCGGGCGACCGCACCGCGCAGAAAATTGAAAAACTGCTGGCGTGGCTGGAAGAGATTAAAACTCAACTGGGTATCCCAACCTCTATCCGCGAAGCGGGTGTGGCAGAAGCTGACTTCCTGGCGAAAGTCGATAAGCTGGCAGATGATGCATTTGATGACCAGTGTACCGGCGCTAACCCACGTTATCCGCTGATTGCTGAGCTGAAACAAATCATGCTGGACACCTACTATGGCCGCGAATTTGTTGAACCCTTCTCCAGCGTCGCTGAAGCCGTGGCTGAACAACCGGTAAAAGGTGTTAAGGTCGAGAAGAAAGCGAAAAACGTCTAATCGGCTGACAAACAAAAAACCCGCCTCGGCGGGTTTTTTTATTTCTGTTACAGCACTGTCAGTTCAGCGGCGTTTGCGCGCCGTAAATCGCCTGCAGCGATCCCTGCTCTATTGCCTGCTTGTAATGCTTGCGGCACACGGAGATATAGCGTTCATTGCCACCGATCACCACCTGCTCACCTTCACTGAACGGTTTTCCCTCGCTGTCGAGCCGCAGCACCATACTGGCTTTGCGGCCACAGTGGCAGATGGTCTTCAGCTCTACCAGCTTGTCAGCCCACGCCAGCAGATACTGACTGCCGGTAAACAGCTCACCACGGAAGTCGGTTCTCAGGCCATAGCAAAGCACCGGGATATCAAGGTTGTCCACCACGTCTGACAGGGCCTTCACCTGCTCACGGGTCAGGAACTGACTCTCATCGACCAGCACGCAGTGAATCGGCTGAGCCGCGTGCTCTGCGGCGATATCGCGGTAAAGCGCAGTCTCAGCGTTATACAGTAAGGCGGGCGAAGAGAGGCCAATACGCGAGCTGACGGTGCCTGCGCCAAAGCGATCGTCAATTTCAGCGGTGTAGACCAGGGTTCGCATTCCCCGTTCCTGGTAGTTATAGGAGGACTGCAGTAAGGCGGTGGATTTACCCGCATTCATCGCAGAGTAGTAAAAATAGAGTTGGGCCATAGCAGCAGGTTCTTCATCAGGACTTAACGGAATGGCGCGCATATTAGCACAAAGCGCTGCTAAAACTGAGCGGGTAGCCGCGGAATAATGTTCGCCATGGGCCGCTCTGGGTGAGCTAAAATTCAGGCCGATCCTTTGCCTGCCTGAGCGGGTAGCCTGGATATTACCCCCAACAACATCCTGCCTTTTTCACGGCTGTAATTAATGTATTAAATTTACGTCTTTTAAAGCTGCCATAAAAATAGCCATTAAACGGCGAAAAAGTAAATTTTTCTGAAGAATAATTTTTACTCTCTTTTATTTTACCGTCGCGCTTCAATATTAATTTGTGTTGAAGTTATTTATTACCACCTCTACTATTGTCGGGCAAAACAACTTTTTTATTATTCAGAGACCAGGACAATGAGCGAAGCACTAAAAGTTCTTAATAATATCCGTACGCTGCGTGCTCAGGCCAGAGAGTATCCGATTGACTCGCTGGAAGAGATGCTGGAAAAACTTGAAGTGGTGGTAAAAGAACGCCGCGAAGAGGAGTCACTGACCCAGGCAGAGAATGCCGAGCGTGCACGTAAACTGGAACAGTATCGTGAAATGCTGCTGGCGGACGGCATCGATCCGAATGAATTGCTGAGCTCCCTGTCAGACACCAAAGTCGCCGGGAAAGGTAACCGTTCAGTTCGTCCGGCAAAATATAAGTATGTCGATGAAAAAGGCGAAACCAGAACCTGGACTGGTCAGGGTCGCACACCGGCAGTGATTAAAAAAGCACTGGAAGAGCAAGGTAAGCAGTTAGACGACTTTCTACTCTGATAACGGGTCGGGCTTCGCTACTGAATACTGATTGCCCTTAGAGATAACAAAAAAAGGAAGCCTGCGCTTCCTTTTTTATTTTATTAATCAGACCTGATAGAAGTCCCGATACCAGTCAACAAAGCGCTTAACGCCCTCTTCCACACTGGTTTGCGGTTTAAAACCGATCGCCTTAAACAGGGCTTCGGTGTCGGCGCTGGTTTCCAGCACGTCACCCGGTTGCATTGGCATCAGATTCTTAACCGCCGTAATACCCAGTGCTTTCTCGATGGCTTCGATATAGTTGATCAGCGTGACCGGCTGACTGTTACCGATATTATAAACCCGATAAGGCGCAGAACTGGTGGCTGGCGATCCCGCTTCTACCGTCCAGTTTTCATCCGCCTGCGGAATAACATCCTGCAAACGAACAATCGCTTCCGCAATGTCATCAATATAGGTGAAGTCGCGTTTCATCTGGCCCTGGTTATAAACATCAATCGCTTCACCTGCAATCATCGCACGGGTGAATTTGAATAATGCCATATCCGGCCGGCCCCATGGACCATAAACGGTAAAGAACCGCAGTCCGGTGGTCGGCAGCTGGTAAAGATGCGAGTAAGTATGTGACATTAACTCGTTAGCTTTCTTGGTCGCCGCATATAACGAAACCGGATGGTCAACGCTATCTTCGGTGGAGAAAGGCATTTTACGATTCAGGCCATAAACCGAACTGGAAGATGCATAAAGCAGATGTTCGATTTTATGATGACGGCAGCCCTCAAGAATGTTGAGGTGACCAATCAGATTAGCGTCGGCGTAGGCGTGGGGATTCTCTATTGAATAGCGAACACCCGCCTGGGCGCCTAAATGAATCACGCGCTGGAACTGCTGTTGCTTAAACAGTGACGCGATTGCGTCACGGTCAGCCAGATCCATCTCAATAAAGGTAAAAGCCGGATCGGGTTTAATCAGGTTCAGACGGGCATGCTTAAGATTTACGTCATAATAATCATTCAGGTTGTCGATACCGACAACCTGGTGACCGGCGGCCAGCAGACGTTGGCTAACATGAAAACCAATAAAGCCTGCGGCGCCGGTGACCAGAAAGTTCATAAATCCCTCGTTAATTATGCAATTTGAATAGACGCTCCGCGGCCGATTGCATAATAAACGAATCCGCGTTTGCTGGTACGCTCTGGATCATACAGGTTACGACCATCAAAAATCACGGGTTCTTTCAGTGCATTTTTGATGACGTCAAAGTCAGGTGCACGGAAGTTTTGCCATTCCGTACAAATGACCAGGCCATCCGCGCCCTGCAGTGCCGCTTCTTTGGTTCCCATCAGCTTAAGATCGCTGCGGTGACCATAGATGCGCTGCGCTTCATCCATCGCTTCAGGGTCAAACGCCTGGACAGTAGCACCGGCTTCCCACAACGTTTCCATCAGCACGCGGCTGGAGGCTTCACGCATATCGTCGGTATTCGGCTTGAATGACAGACCCCAAAGGGCAAAGGTCTTACCGCTCAGATCGTCGCCGAAATGACGCTTAATGAAGGTCGGCAGCTTGGTCTTCTGGCTGTCATTGACATCTTCCACTGCCTGTAACAGGCGAGGCTTATAGCCAATAGACTCCGCGGTACGGATCAGCGCCTGCACATCTTTCGGGAAGCAGGAACCACCATAGCCACAGCCTGGATAGATGAAGTGGTAGCCAATGCGGGGATCGGAGCCGATACCCTGGCGTACTTTTTCAATATCCGCGCCTAAGCGCTCAGCCAGATTGGAGATCTCGTTCATAAAGCTGATTTTGGTCGCCAGCATGCAGTTTGCGGCATACTTGGTCAGCTCTGCGCTGCGGATATCCATCATGATCATACGATCGTGGTTACGGTTAAACGGCTCATAGAGCTCGCGTAACAGTTCAACCACTTCGTCGTTATCGGTGCCGACAACGATGCGCTCTGGACGCATGCAGTCGTTAACCGCCGCGCCTTCCTTGAGGAATTCAGGGTTAGAGACCACATCGAAAGTGATGTTAGCGTCACGCGCTTTAAGCGCTTCCGTCATCACTGCACGCACTTTGTCTGCTGTGCCAACCGGAACGGTTGATTTGTCGATAACCACTTTGTGATCGTTCATGTATTGCGCAATGGTGCGCGCTACAGCGGTCACATATTTCAGATCGGCAGAGCCGTCTTCATCCGGGGGGGTACCGACTGCAATAAACTGCATAACACCATGGTTTACGCCCAGCTCAGCATCGGTGCTGAACTTCAGACGACCCGCTTCGTAATTAGACATTACCAGCGGCGTTAAACCTGGTTCGAAAATAGGAATGATGCCTTTTTTCAGATTTTCGACTTTCTTTTCGTCGACATCAATGCAGAGAACGTCATGTCCGACTTCGGCCAACACCGCAGCCTGAACCAGACCGACATAGCCGATACCAAATACAGTGACTTTCATCGAGTTATCCTGTGTTTATGAATTACTTTTTGTTGCCAACTGCGCCATCGAGCCATTCAGAAAAATCTTTGCCCAATACCGGATGACGAACACCGTACTCAACGAAAGCCTGCATGTAGCCCAGTTTGTTACCGCAGTCATGGCTCACACCTTTCAGGTGATAAGCTTCAACGGTCTCTTTTTCCATCAGCATAGCGATAGAGTCAGTTAACTGAACTTCGCCGCCTGCACCTGGAGGCGTTTTCGCCAGCAGTGGCCAGATATCAGCAGAAAGAACATAACGACCAACAACGGCCAGGTTAGATGGCGCTTCTGCCGCTTTTGGCTTCTCAACCACACCAACCATTGGTGCGCTGTCGCCTGGGTTCAGTTCTGCGCCCTGGCAATCTACAACACCGTACGCCGTCACATCAGCAACCGGCTCAACCATGATCTGGCTGCGGCCAGACTCTTCGTAACGGCTCAGCATTTCTGCCAGGTTATCTTTGGTTGGGTTAGATTCGTATTCGTCGATGATCACGTCTGGCAGGATCACGGCAACTGGCTCATCACCCACTAATGGATGTGCACACATAACCGCGTGGCCCAGGCCTTTAGCGATGCCCTGACGAACCTGCATGATGGTGACGTGTGGCGGGCAGATTGACTGGATTTCATCCAGCAGCTGACGCTTAACACGTTTTTCCAGCATAGATTCCAGTTCGAAGCTGGTATCGAAGTGGTTTTCGATGGCGTTTTTAGAAGAGTGAGTCACCAGCACAATTTCGTTGATGCCGGCAGCAATACACTCGTTAACGACATACTGGATTAACGGCTTATCAACCAGCGGTAACATCTCTTTCGGAATCGCTTTAGTGGCTGGGAGCATGCGCGTACCCAGACCCGCTACCGGGATTACCGCTTTTTTTACTTTGGACTTATAGGCAGACATTAAGATACCTCTCTTATAGGCCGTTCAAGTTAATACTTGATATGTCGGTTTAAATTCGGAAATGAGTATATCAGTTAGTATCGAACGGATTTATCCTGGAAGAACTGAAACCGTCGAAATTAAGACTATTACCCAAGTGTAAAGCTAACTTCTGGCCCTGTCTCCAGCGCCAGATCAAATTAATTTTTGCTGTTTATTCTTCAGCCGATAGCATCAGACGAATGCGTCCGCCTGCGCCCCAGACGTGGCATTGCCAGTTTTCGGCACGCTGACTGATCTGATTAAGATGGGTGCTTCCCATGGTGCCCAGAGGCACGCCGTTGCTGAGTTGAATCTGATGGGCATGAACGTGAAGCGTGGCGTTTAAACCGGCTGAAACCAGGATGAGATTTTTTAAACCGCGGTGATAATAACCAACCAGTAACGGGAACTGACCGCTCAGGTTGGCCTGCCGTAACAGCAAATTGACCTGTCTGAGCAGGCCATTGAGTTCCGGCAAGCGCTGTTTCTGTCCCGACAACTGCTCCTGCAGCAAGCCGTTGAACAGCGCACGCAGCAGCAACGCGGCCAGTACTCCATTGTCGCCCGCCCGGGTGACGTCCAGACAGTAGAAAGCCAGGTCTTTATCTGAGAGGGCTGCAATATCCAGAACCAGGCCAGGCTGCTCGGCCATGGTGAGCTGGCGGTAGTTGACCCGACAATTGGCGATGGTTTGTTGCACCGGCGGCTGAAGCTGCTTAAGCAACTTGGCGGCCGCTTTCGGATCGCGCACCAGCGCATCCCAGTCCTGGAACAGCTGTTCATCCTCCTCCACTTTAGAGGTGAACATTGAGGGATAGAGACACTCATAGACCGCTTCACGGAAGCGCTCAAAGTTCTTCAGCGGTTTCAGCAGCACATCCTGCACCCCGAGGCGCAGCACGTGGGCGATATCAGACATGTTTTCGGTTGCCGAGATGATCAAAATCGGCACCGCATTGCCACGGGTACGAATATGTTCAACGAACTGGATACCGCTCATGCGCGGCATCTCCAGATCGCAAATTATCAGGTCGACAGTATGCTGTTGTAATTGTGCAATTGCTTCCAGACCATCTTCCGCTTGTAACGTCACAGCACCCATCGATAACAAAAATTGGTCCAGCAACGAACGGAAAACAGCCTCATCTTCGACAATGAGTATCTTTTTGCCGATTAGTGGTTTTTCCATTCTTTCCCCCTGCGTACCAGATATTTCAATAGTGGTTCATAAAACGCAGTTGCGCCTTTCAGAATTGCCCGAAGTAACATCTGTGAATGAACAACCTGATTATCTGCCACGGACCAGTGGTAACAGTTCATCCATTTTCTTCTCAACGGCGGCCTTGCCTGCCTCGATAGCCTCTTCAGCGCGGTGAAAGTCCAGCGTCGAAATTTGCGGACAAACGGGCTGAATCAGGACATCGGGCGGATCGCCTGCCATACGATTTCGCTTCAGGCGATTTTCCAGCACCTGGATAGAGGTGGTCATGATCTCCATCGCTCCCGGTGTCTGGGACGCACGACGCTGGCTAAAATTCACCAGTCGCTGTCGCAGCTTCCCGCTCCAGCTCAATGCCACCGCGGCGGCTTCTTCTTCACTGTTCTGGGGTGTCACGGAAAACAGGTCCTGCTGCATCAGATGTGCGTCGTGCTGCAGGTCTACGGCGATAACAATGTCAGCGCCCAGGGCACGCGTTAATGAAATCGGCACCGGATTGACCACGGCACCATCCACCAGCCAATACCCATTGTAGCCCACGGGCGGTAATAAACCTGGCATACTGCAGGATGCCCGCACCGCCTGATGCAAATCGCCCTCGGTCAGCCACAGTTCACGGCCGGTACTGAGGTTGGTCGCGACCACGCCAAAGGGTTTACCGCAGGTCTCAATGGTGTCATTGGGGATTAACTGCCGGACGTGATTGAATACCCGCTCGCCGCGCAATAACCCCCCGCGCTGCCACGAAACATCCATCAGGCGAATCACATCCCAGTAACGAAACGCGCTGACCCACTTTTCCATCAGCGGCAGGCGGTTATTAACATAGGCCGAGCCGACCAGCGCGCCGACTGAACATCCCGCCACCACATCGACTTCAATTCCGGCGTGCTCAAGCGCCTTAATTACGCCGATATGCGCCCATCCTTTGGCCGCTCCAGAACCCAGAGCCAATCCAATTTTTACCTTTCTCATCTGTGTCTGGTCCTGCCGTCAATACATAGCGTCACAACGTAGGGTCAGCTAACATAGCGCGCTGGTTTATATCGACTCATCACCTTCAGGAGATCACGTGTCAGACATCTGCCCATGTTGTAGCGGAGAGCAGTATAGCGTATGTTGCGAGCCCTTTCTTAAGGGTACCCAAATTCCTGTTACAGCTGAACAACTTATGCGTTCACGTTATTGCGCCTATGTTCAGCAGAACGCAGATTATCTGGTTTCTACCTGGCATCCTGCCAAACGTCAGCCCGCGCTGGCAGGGCTTTTATCTGAAAGTTTTCAGGGCACTGAATGGCTAAGCCTGAATGTAACTCGTTGTAATCATGGAAGCCATGAGAATGAAGCTTTCGTCACCTTTTTTGCGCGATACCGCGAGAAAATGACCATTCAGGCCATTCATGAGTGTTCACGCTTTCTTCGTGAGGATCAACGCTGGTACTATGTCGACGGAACGGCGCCCCAGATTGGCCGTAACGATCGGTGCCCCTGCGGCTCCGACAAAAAATACAAAAAATGTTGTGGCTAAGCCAAAGGCAACCGCAACGGTTCTACCCCTAATGCTTTGACAGGACTCTGATTGAGATGCAAGCGCAAACCATGCAAAGAAAAGTTTTACGTACCATTTGTCCCGATGCAAAAGGTCTGATCGCCAAAATCACCAATATTTGCTACAAGCACGAGCTGAATATTGTGCAAAACAATGAGTTTGTTGATCATCGCACCGGGCGTTTTTTTATGCGCACAGAGCTGGAAGGGATCTTTAACGACAACACCCTGCTTGCCGATCTCGATAGCGCCCTGCCTCAGGGTTCAGTCCGTGAACTGCACAGCGCCGGCCGCCGCCGCGTGGTTATCCTGGTGACCAAAGAGGCACACTGCCTCGGCGATCTGCTGATGAAGAGCGCCTTTGGCGGTCTGGATATGGAAATTGCCGCGGTGATCGGCAACCATGACACGCTGCGTTCGCTGGTTGAGCGTTTCGATATTCCTTTCGTGCTGGTCAGCCATGAAGGCCTGACGCGCGAAGAACACGATAGCCGGATGGTTGAAGAGATCGATCGTTACCAGCCTGACTATGTGGTGCTGGCGAAATATATGCGCGTGCTGACCCCGGCGTTCGTGCAGCGCTACCCTAACCAGATCATCAATATCCACCACTCGTTCCTGCCAGCCTTTATTGGCGCCCGTCCTTATCATCAGGCGTATGAACGCGGCGTGAAAATTATCGGCGCAACTGCGCACTACGTAAATGACAACCTCGACGAAGGTCCAATCATTATGCAGGACGTCATCAATGTCGATCACAGCTACACCGCTGAAGAGATGATGCGTGCCGGTCGTGACGTTGAAAAGAACGTGTTAAGCCGCGCACTGTACAAAGTGCTGGGCCAGCGCGTGTTTGTTTACGGTAACCGAACGATTATTCTTTAATCACGCCAGTGGCTGAATTGCCTGAGGATTCAGCGCTACGGGCAAAAAGTGGGCAAACAGATGCTGTTTTGCCGATGGGCGCTTTACACCCTTATCGCATTTGGTATGATGCGCCCCGCTTTAAGACATAAAGATTCAGGCCAT
>MIEI01000003.1 GCA_002095305.1 Pantoea brenneri | reverse complement strand
ACATACTTCGTGTGGTGCGGGCTGCGTATAATACGCTTTCCGCATTGTCAGTCAAGCGTTTATTTCTGCTTAACTCACTGGTTCGTATGATTTCGAACCTACTTAACCCGGCGCTTCGTAAGCCGTTGTGCCGTGTCAGTGGAGGCGCATTATAGGGAGTTTCCGGAGGCTGACAAGTGCTAATTTCAAATAAAATTCTGAGTGCTGATTTTTTCAACTAAAAGCCGTCAAACCGCCAGTTTTTCCAGCAACGGGAAGCCATAACGCTGTAAAACGGGTGATAACTGAACAGCTTCGCCATCCAGTTCGGTACAAAAAGCCACATTCTGTTGCGAAGAACGTACTTCAGGCGCCTCGTGTTCCAGCAGCCAGACCGTACGGCGCGCTATCGCTGCACCTGAATCAATCAGACGGGTGCCTTCCGGTAATACCTGCTGCAACTCTTCACGCAATAAAGGAAAGTGGGTACAGCCTAATACCACGGTATCCGGCGGCTCCGCCATTCGCAGCCACGGCTGAACAATCCGGCGAACGGCTTCCAGCGAAACCTCTTCGCCATGTAACTTGGCTTCAGCCAGCTCCACCAGCTCCGCCGAGCCCAGCATTTCGATATTGCAGGCGCCAGCAAACTGCGCCACCAGCTCGTGAGTATAAGGACGACGCACCGTAGCACGCGTTGCCAGCAGGCCCACCACGCCATTGCGCGTCATACGCGCCGCCGGTTTGATCGCCGGCACTACGCCGACTACCGGAAAAGCAAAGCGCTCACGCAAAGCAGGCAGTGAGACGGTGCTGGCCGTATTACAGGCGATGATGACTAAAGAGAGCGGGTAGCGCTGGGTAATGGCATCAACAATCGCCACCACGCGCTCGACAATAAAGGTTTCGCTTTTCTCTCCATAAGGAAAGCCGGCGTTGTCAAAGGCGTAAAGATAGTGAAGATCCGGCAGCAGTTGCCGGACCTCATCATAGACGGAAAGCCCACCGACGCCGGAGTCGAATACCAGCACGGTGGGTCGCAAATCAGAAGCTGTAGCTGCCGCTGAGGTAATACTCTCGTCCTGGGGTTTGATAGCCATACACTGTCTCGTAATCTTTATCGAACAGGTTGGCAATTCTACCACGAACCGTGAGTTGTGAAGTGAGCGGATATGAGACGGCCAGATCCCACAGGCTAACCCCGCCCAGCTTCACCCGACGGCTGGGCGAACTGTTGAAGTCGGTATCATAACGGTCGCCCAGATAGTGATAAGTCACTGACCAGTCAAAATCATACAGCGTCCAGTCGAGTTGATACTTCACCTGCTGTTTAGCACGACGGATGAGCGGCTGATTAGTGCTGCCATCACGAGCATCGACATAATCGTAAGAGAGCTGGTGCGCCAGCGGCCCGGTATCAAATGAAGCGGTCGCTTCCACACCTTTAATGCGCGCCTGCTTAATGTTGTAGTAGCGATAGGTCGACGGGTCGCTATCAATCAGGTTATCGATGTCATTACGATAGCCGGAGACCCGCCAGTTAAGCGGCCCGGTCAGACCTTCAAATCCACCTTCCCACTGCTTGCTTTTTTCAGGATCGAGATCGCGGTTACCATAAAAAGGACTGTAGACCTGAGAGAGGTTCGGTGCCTTAAACGCGGTACCGTAAGAGGCAAAAGCGCGATACCCGGAGATAAATTCCCAGGAAGCCGCCGTCTGCCAGGTATTATGCCAGCCAAACTGGTTGTTATCGTCACCGCGCACCGCGCCTTCAAGCGTCACGCTGCCAAACTGCTGCTGGCCGGTCAGATAGAGGCCGGTGTTACGCTGTTCATAACTGTCTGCCAGATAGTTGGTGCCCGGTTCCGTCGTCTCCTTCTGCCAGTCAACACCGGCGCTGATCGTGCCCTGCCCAATCTGCACGCTGTTGCCCCATTGCAGATTGTATTGGGTCACGTCGTCGAAAGTCGACGCCGCCCCGTAGCGTCCGTTGCGCGGATCGTAATTGATGTCTTTGGTACGGCCATAGCTGGCGATAAGCTGGGACGAATAGACATCATGATTGAAGCGCAACCCCGTGTCCCAGGTCTGGCTATAGAGCTGTCGGGTATCAGCCAGGCCAATAATGTTGCTGTAGCTGGCATCATAGCTATCTGACCCGTCGTAGGCGGTGCGGTTATCAAAACCGTATCCACGCACAAAGCCACTGAGTTCATCACTGAACTGATGCTCCAGATTGCCGTACAGGGTTTTGCTCATAAACCCATCGCGGTCATGCTGTGCCGGACCATACGCGTTGGGATAGCCAGCCACCACGTCATACCCTTTGGTATAGGTATAGTTACCGGCCAGGGTCAGCCTGGTCGCGTCGCCCAGTTTCTGCTGGGTAGAGCCATCATAAGATTGATAACCGTTGGACCCGACGCCAGCCGTCAGCGTGGTTCCCGGTTGCGCACGGCCCGTGATGATATTGACCACGCCGCCAATCGCATCCGAACCGTAGACCGCCGAACGCGCGCCACGGATATATTCAATACGCTGCACCAGCGAAAGAGGAATCTGGCTGAGGTCGGATGAGCCGGTAATGCCAGCCTGATTGAGCCGGATACCATCGATCAGAATCAGGACGTGCCGGGACTCGGTGCCACGGATAAACAGTGAGCTTTGCTGCCCCATACCGCCGCTTTGGGTGATATCGACGCCGGGCAGGCGGCGCATCACATCCGTCAGGCTTTTGGCTTGCCAGCGGTCAATCTCGTCACGCGTCACTACCGTGACAGGGGCCAGCACGCTGGATACCGGCTGAGCGAAACGATTGGCGGTTACTATTTGCGTATCATCATTCCCCTGAGCAAAACCATTTTGCGCCCAGAGAGAAACCGCCGTTGCACTAAAGGCGAACAGCGATGCGGTCGTTTTAGTCATTTTTAATCGCATCCAAAAAACAAAACAGGATGCCGCAGGCATACAATCAATAGCACGCGATGATCGTACGAGTAGCGACGGACACCGGCAGGTCTTCGGGCTGGGAACCATAAGTGGTGATGACTTCCCATCCCGCAGGACAGTGTCTGCAAATGCACTCACCACGACATTCCTTACCGCTGCGCGTCAGCTCCAGATTCACACTGGATTCCCTATTAACTCGGGCTTGAGACCGGCGAACGCAGTCTACGGAGTGGCGATACGGAAGTCCAGACTTCCAAACTTCTTATCGCTGCGGGACTGGACATCAGCAAGTGAATCCCTACAATCGCCCGCTAGTAAGCTATTAATCAGGACGGAACATGACACCCGAACATCTCCCTATTGAACAATATGACGCGCAACTGGCGGAAAAAGTCAGTCGTTTAAAGATGATGATGACGCCGTTTGCTGCGCCCGAGGTGGAGGTGTTCCGTTCACCGGTCAGCCACTATCGCATGCGTGCGGAATTCCGCCTGTGGCACGATGGCGATGACATCTATCACATCATCTTTGATCAGCAGACCCGCGAGCGGATCCGCGTCGATCAATTCCCTGCCGCCAGTGAATTGATCAACCAGCTGATGCCAAAAATGATCGCGGCGATCCGCGACAATCGCACGCTGCGCCATAAGCTGTTTCAGATCGACTATCTGTCGACCCTGAGCAATCAGATTGTTATCTCGCTGCTCTACCACCGTAAGCTGGATGACGCGTGGCAGCTGGCCGCCAGCGAACTGCGCGATCAACTGCGCGCCGAAGGCCTGGATGTGCAGCTGATTGGCCGCGCCACCAAAACCAAAATCTGCCTCGATCGGGATTATGTGGATGAACGTTTGCCGGTGGCGGGACGTGAGATGATCTATCGTCAGGTTGAGAACAGCTTTACCCAGCCAAACGCAGCGATGAATATTCAGATGCTGGAGTGGGCGCTGGATGTCACTCAGGGTTCGCAGGGTGACCTGCTGGAACTTTACTGCGGCAACGGCAACTTCTCACTGGCGCTGGCGCGTAATTTTCGCCGGGTGCTGGCGACTGAAATTGCCAAACCGTCGGTAGCGTCGGCGCAGTACAACATCGCCGCTAATCAGATCGATAATGTGCAGATCATCCGTATGGCTGCCGAAGAGTTCACCCAGGCGATGACCGGCGTACGCCGTTTTAATCGGCTGGAAGGGATTGATCTGACCAGTTATGAATGTGAAACCATTTTTGTCGATCCGCCGCGCAGTGGACTGGATGACGAGACGGTGAAGATGGTGCAGGGTTACCCGCGCATCCTTTATATCTCCTGCAATCCGCAAACGCTGAGCGACAACTTAGAGACGCTGTCGCAGACGCATGAGGTGACACGGCTGGCGCTGTTCGATCAGTTCCCTTATACCCACCATATGGAATGCGGCGTACTTCTGACGCGCAAAGCCTGAAAAAAAACGGGAACCCTGAGGTTCCCGTTGTTTCATCTCTCGCCTTTACTGATTGCGTTTGCGCTTGAAGCGCGTCGCAATCCAGAACACCAGCGCCACCATCAAAATGGTCGGAATGAAGTTCGAGCCGATATCCGGATATTCTGCCCGCACCAGTGCGCTATAAACCAGGATCCCCAGCAGGAAAAACGCCGCCGCCAGTCCCGGCATACCGTCAGGCATGTTGGTGTTCAGATAACGCTGATGCAGACACCAGGCAGCCAGGCCGAGCGCGATCAGCGGAAAAATCGAAAACGGAACAAAAGCGCTGAACAGCACGGAAAACGAGCCGTTAATCGCTAAACCGGTAATAAAAGCCAGTAACAATGTGCCTTTATCGCGGGAACTCGGGTGGGTCATGGCCTGATCCTTATTCATTGCTCTTCGGGTTTTTCCAGGGTGACCGCCAGTCTTTCTTGTTCCCGGCGGTACCAGTAATAGGCGCCTTTGGCGATCATGCGGAGTTGCAGCACCAGACGATCTTCCAGCTTACGGCGCTGTTCGGCATCGACATCCAGCGCTTCTGCCCCGGCGCTGAAGACGATAGTCACCATCGCTTCGGCCTGCGCTTCGGTAAAACTGCGCGGCATGCGATTTTCGACCTCAAGATAATCCGCCAGTTCAGCGATAAAATGCTGAATTTCACGCGCGACCGCAGCACGGAAAGCGGCAGAGGTGCCGGAGCGTTCACGCAGTAACAGGCGAAAGGCATTGGGGTTATTGCCGATGAATTCCATAAAGGTGGAAACCGAGGTTTTGATGATGCTGCCGCCCTTGGCGATACGCTGGCGCGCCTGGCGCATCAGCTGTCGCAACATCAGCCCGCTTTCATCCACCATAGTCAGACCCAGTTCATCAACATCCTTAAAATGACGATAAAACGAGGTCGGGGCGATGCCCGCTTCACGGGCAACCTCTCGCAAACTCAGGCTGGCAAAACTGCGTTCGGCGCTGAGCTGACTGAAAGCTGCTTCAATCAGTGTACGTCGTGTACGTTCTTTTTGTTGCGCTCTGACGCCCATTCTCTCAGCCTTTTGCGGTGTTGAGGGGGCACTATAACAAAATTTTCAGCGTACAGAGCAGCAAACTTTGTCACCGCCTGTGAACCTCACTCTTTGCCAAACTGTGATGAAAATCGCTGATAGAATTCAGAAGTGCGCGGCGAGATGTTAGAATCTCGTTGTAAAAATGTATAAATAATAGGACGTATCGGTATGCAAAAGTCTTACGATTACGATGCCATTGTGATTGGCTCAGGACCCGGCGGTGAAGGTGCGGCGATGGGGCTGGTGAAGCAGGGAGCGCGCATCGCAGTGATCGAACGCTACCACAACATCGGCGGCGGTTGTACGCACTGGGGCACCATTCCTTCTAAAGCACTTCGCCACGCCGTCAGTCGCATCATCGAATTCAACCAGAATCCGCTCTACAGCGACCACACCCGACTGCTCCGCTCCTCCTTCGCTGACATTCTTAATCACACTGAAAACGTGATCAGCCAGCAAACGGCGATGCGTCAGGGTTTTTATGAGCGTAACCGCTGTGAGCTTTATCAGGGGGATGCCCGTTTTGTTGACGCCAACACCATTGAGATTGAACAACCTGACGGCACGCGTGAACGGCTGACTGCGGAGAAGTTTGTCATCGCTTGTGGTTCGCGTCCTTATCATCCAGATGACGTCGACTTTACCCATCCGCGTGTCTACGACTCAGATTCAATCCTTAACCTGCATCACGAACCGGGCCACGTAATCATTTATGGTGCCGGGGTGATTGGCTGTGAGTATGCGTCGATTTTCCGCGGCCTGAACGTCAAGGTTGACCTGATCAACACCCGCGATCGTCTGCTGGCGTTCCTGGATCAGGAGATGTCTGACTCCCTCTCTTATCACTTCTGGAACAGCGGCGTGGTGATTCGTCACAACGAAGAGTTCGAGAAGATTGAAGGAGTGGAAGATGGCGTGATTATCCATCTGAAATCGGGCAAAAAGGTCAAAGCTGACTGTCTGCTGTACGCCAACGGCCGTACCGGTAACACCGATTCGCTGTCACTGGAAAATGTCGGACTGGAAGCGGATGGCCGTGGCCTGCTGAAAGTGAATAGCATGTACCAGACTGCACAGCCGCATATCTATGCGGTCGGTGATGTGATTGGGTATCCGAGCCTGGCGTCGGCTGCTTATGATCAGGGCCGGATTGCCGCACAGGCCATCGTCAAAGGGGAAGCCTCCGCGCACCTGATTGAAGATATCCCAACCGGCATTTATACCATTCCGGAAATCAGCTCCGTGGGTAAAACCGAGCAGCAGCTGACAGCGATGAAAGTGCCTTACGAGGTGGGTCGTGCGCAGTTTAAGCATCTGGCGCGGGCGCAGATTGTGGGTATGAACGTTGGCAGCCTGAAGATTCTGTTCCACCGCGAAACCAAAGAGATTCTGGGTATTCACTGCTTTGGCGAGCGGGCGGCCGAAATTATCCACATCGGACAGGCGATCATGGAGCAGAAGAACGGTGGCAACACGATTGAGTACTTCGTGAATACCACCTTTAACTACCCTACCATGGCCGAAGCCTATCGCGTGGCGGCATTAAACGGCTTAAACCGCCTGTTTTAACGCCGTGTCGAAATGATGTTGCATGTGGGTTTTAATTGCCTCTGCCAGCTGTTCATAACGGCTGCGCAGAGGTGAACCCGGCCGGTAGACCAGCGCGATGGTGCGCTGAGGGACCGGTTTGTAGCAAGGCAGATAGCACACGCCATCACGGATACGTTCTGGCGGTACCGCCAGCGCCGGAAGCAGCGTAATGCCGCTGCCTGCCGCCACCATATTGCGCAGCGTTTCCAGACTGGTGGCCCGGAAATGGGTATCTTCATCCGCGCCCGCCTCAAAGCAGAAGCCCATCGCCTGGTCGCGCAGACAGTGGCCATCTTCCAGCATCAGCAGTTTCTCGCCAGCCAGATCGGACATCGGCACCCGATCGCGATCGCGCCATGGATGATCGGCATAGACCGCCAGCTTCATTGGCTCATCAAACAGCGGCACCTCGATAAAGGCTTCACTCTCTTTGACCAGCGCCAGAATTGCGCAGTCCAGCTTGCCGCTGTCGAGTTGTGCCAGCAACTGCTGGGTTTGCGCCTCATGCAGATACATTTCCAGTTTTGGAAACGTCTGGTGCAGCATCGGAATAATTTGTGGCAGCAGATAAGGACCGGTGGTTGGAATAAGGCCGATATGCAGCGGGCCTGACATCGCTTCCCCTTGCTGACTGGCCATCTCTTTCAGCACTTTCACTTCACGCAGCACCGTTCGTGCCTGATCCACCAGCAGCAAGCCGGCCTGAGTGAACAGCACTTTACGGCTGGTACGCTCCAGCAGCATCACACCCAGCTCATCTTCCAGCTTACGGATCTGCCCGCTTAACGTGGGCTGGCTGACATGACACGCATCCGCAGCGCGGCGGAAATGGCGGTGTTCAGCAAGCGAAACCAGATATTCAAGATCACGAATATTCATTATTACCCTCCAGACCACGATAGTCCGTGGCGATAGATAGAATAGCAATGAACGATTAGCCCTATCAAGGGTGGGCGGGAATAATGCACGCATCAAAATAAGCGGTTCGCCATTAAGGAGAAAAAATGTTTGCAAGTCAGGAAGGTAAAACCGTTCCGCAGGTCACTTTTCATACCCGCCAGGGCGATCGCTGGGTCGATGTAACCACCGATGAGCTGTTTAACAACAAAACGGTGATCGTTTTTTCTCTGCCGGGCGCGTTTACTCCTACCTGCTCATCCAGCCATCTGCCGCGTTACAACGAGCTGTCAGGTGTTTTTGCACAGCACGGCGTGGACAGCATTCTGTGTGTCTCCGTTAATGACACCTTTGTGATGAATGCGTGGAAAGCGGAACAGCGGGCAGAAAACATTACCTTTATCCCTGATGGCAACGGCGAGTTCACCCGCGGCATGGAGATGCTGGTTGAGAAAGCCGATCTCGGCTTTGGCCCACGCTCATGGCGTTACTCGATGCTGGTGCGTAACGGCGTAGTTGAGAAAATGTTTGTTGAGCCGAACAAGCCAGGCGACCCGTTTGAAGTGTCAGATGCCGATACCATGCTGCGTTATCTGGCGCCGGAATTTAAAGTGCAGGAGTCAGTATCGGTCTTTACCAAGCCGGGCTGCCCGTTCTGCACCAAAGCAAAACAGCTGCTGATGGACCACGGAATTCAGTACGAAGAGATCGTGCTGGGACAGGATGCCACGACCGTCAGCCTGCGTGCCGTTTCTGGCCGGGCAACGGTGCCGCAGGTGTTTATCGGTGGCCGTCATATTGGCGGCAGTGATGACCTGGAGCAGTTCCTGCTGTCAGCGTAAACCTATCTCTGTGTCAGCCGGGAGTGCTGGCCCTTTGATGATGTGCCTATAAAAAAAGTAGTAATTCTGAAGCTAGAGGTTGGCGGGCATGTAACATGCCCGCTTTTTTTTGCCTGTTTTTATGCCAGGCGCTGCTTTGCCTCGCTGAGGGCATGAGCAACCTGCTGCGGTGAAACGCCACCCTGCGCATTACGCTTATCCAGGCAGGATTGCAGTGCCAGAATCGGATAGACATCCTCTTCAATGACTGCACTGAACGGCTGTAACTGCGCCAGTGTCAGCGCTTCCAGCGCCACGCCCTGTTTGATCGCCTCTACCACCACTTCTCCGACAATGTGGTGCGCTTCACGGAACGGAACCCCTTTGGCCACCAGATAATCCGCCAGTTCAGTCGAGTTGGCGTAGCCCTGCTCGGCCGCTTCCTGACAACGTGGACGCTTCACCTGCAGGCCATCCAGCACCAGCACCGACATATGCAGGCAGTCGAGCCAGGTATCGAGCGCGTCGAATAATCCCTCTTTGTCTTCCTGCATATCCTTGTTGTAGGCCAGCGGCAAACCTTTCAGCGTCATCATCATGCCGGTCAGTGCGCCCTGTACCCGGCCGCATTTGCCCCGGATCAGCTCCAGCGCATCCGGATTTTTCTTCTGTGGCATCAGTGATGAGCCGGAGGTCACCTTGTCGGACAGTTCGATAAAGCCCGCTTCACCGGTGTTGAAGAAGATCATATCTTCGGCGAAGCGTGACAGATGGACCATGCCGATCGCGGCGTCAGAGAGCAGCTCCAGCACATGGTCGCGGTCAGAAACCGTATCCAGACTGTTGCGGGTCGCCGAGGCGAAACCTAACCAGCCCGCCAGTTGCTGACGATCGATTTCGTAGGCGGTACCCGCCAGCGCGCCGCAGCCCAGCGGGCTGACATCCAGCCGTTTCAGGGTATCCTGCAGGCGGCTTTCATCACGCGCCAGCATTTCGACATAGGCCAGACACCAGTGCGCAAACGTAACCGGCTGCGCCCGCTGCAGATGGGTGTAACCCGGCATCACTGCATCCTGGTTCGCTTCTGCGGTCGCAACCAGCGCCTGCTGCAGCTCACGCGTTGCGCTCAGCAGCGCGTCGACCTGCATTTTGCACCACAGCTTGAGATCGGTAGCGACCTGATCGTTACGGCTACGGCCGGTGTGCAGTTTTTTGCCCAGCGCACCGACTTTGTCGATCAGCTGACCTTCTACCCAGCTATGGATATCTTCAGCATCGCTCTGCAAAATCTGCTCAGGATTGGCGCGCACTTCCGCCAGCAAGGCAGTCAATGCTGCTTCCAGCTGCTGCTGCTCATCCTGGGTCAGGACATTCACCGTCACCAGCGCTTTGGACCAGGCGACAGAACCCATGATGTCCTGCTCCGCCAGGCGGTAATCGAAGCGCAGCGAATCGTTGAACTGTTTGAAACGTTGATCTGCTGCCTGGGTAAACCGTCCACCCCAAAGTGCCATGGGAAAACTCCTTCAAATCGTTAAACAAAGGGCGGCATAAATGCCGCCCCTGATCTCAAACGGTGAGGCGAGGCGTACCTCGCCTGAGAATTACTTCTTCTGCTCGTTCAGGGCGCGGATGCGCGAAGAGAGCGAGAACAGACGGATAAATCCGCCAGCATGACGATGGTCGTAAACTTCGTCTTCGCCGAAGGTCGCGAACTCTTCGGAGTAGAGGCTGTTCGGTGAACGCTTCTGCGTCGCCGTGGCCTGACCTTTGTAGAGCTGCAACACCACTTCGCCATTCACTTCTTCAGCCAGTGATTCCGCAGCGGCCTGAATTGACTTACGCAGCGGTGCGAACCAGCGGCCGTCGTAGACCACGTAAGACATCTCCTGACCCAGCTGCTCACGCCATTTGAAGCTATCGCGATCCAGTACCAGCTGCTCAACCGCACGCAGCGCGTTAACCATGATGGTGCCGCCTGGGGTTTCATAGCATCCACGGGACTTGATGCCGACCAGACGGTTTTCAACGATATCGATCCGGCCCACACCGTGTTTCGCACCGATCACGTTGAGTTTTTCCAGACACTGGAACGGGCTCAGTTTTTCGCCGTTCACTGCCACTACCCGACCCTTTTCAACGGTCACGGTGACTTCTTCCGGCTGATCCGGCGCTTCTAAAGGATCGACGGTCCAGACCCAGCAATCTTTATTCGGTGCATTAGCCGGGCTTTCCAGCACGCCGCCTTCGGTGGAGATGTGCCAGGCGTTTTCATCGCGGCTGTAGATTTTTTCCAGCGACGCGGTGGTCGGAATGTTGCGCTCTTTCAGGTAGTCCAGCAGCGCTTCACGTGACCGCAGGTTCCATTCACGCCATGGCGCGACCACTTTCAGCTGCGGGGCCAGCGCGGTGTAGGTGGTTTCGAAACGCACCTGATCGTTACCTTTACCGGTTGCACCGTGACAGAGTGCATCCGCACCCACTTTCAGCGCCAGCTCAACCTGAGCTTTCGCGATGATAGGACGCGCCATCGAGGTGCCCAGCAGATAGGTGCCTTCATACAGAGCGCCGGTCTGCAGCACCGGGTAAACGTAATCGCTGATGAACTCTTCACGCAGATCAACCACGTGACACTCAGAGGCACCGGACTGCAGCGCTTTCTTCTCTACGCCTTCAAGATCGCTGCGCTCCTGACCGATATCGGCCACAAACGCCACCACCTCACAGCCGCCGTAGTTCTCTTTCAGCCACGGAATGATGGCGGAAGTATCAAGACCACCGGAGTAAGCCAGAACGATTTTTTTGATGCCTTGCGTTTGCATTTCGTAATCCTTGAATCAGAGTCGTTAAGCGAGAATCCGGGTGCCAATCGGCACGCCGTTAAACAGGTCAGGCAACCGCTCAGCGTGACGCCAGCTGGCGATATCCACCGGGCGGCCCAGCGTACGCGCCGCATCCAGCGCAGCGTGCACCTTCACAATCATGCCATCGGTAATAATGCCCTGGGTAATCAGCTGCTCAGCTTTGTCGGCGGTCATCTCTTCGATGCGCTGACCTTTGCCGTCGAGAATACCGCTGACGTCTGACAGCAAGACTAAATCAGCGCCAAGGGTCGATGCCAGCGCCGTCGCAGCCTGGTCGGCGTTGACGTTCATCAGTTCGCCGTCGTCAGTGATGCCGATAGAACTGACGACCGGCATATAACCAGCGGCCAGCAGGGTGTTCATCAGCGCCGGGTTACCCGGCATGGCGTGACCCACGTGGCCCAGTTCTTCATCAAACGGGGTGACGTTAACCATGCCGGCATCGCCAAGGCAGAGGCCAACCGCGTTGATGCCGGTTTTTTTGGCCCACGCCAGCAGGGTTTTGTTGGCAGTTCCCGCCAGCGCACCGGTAATAATGTCGATCTGATCGGCCGGCGTGACGCGCAGGCCGTTCTTTTTCTTCACCGGCAGCGCCAGCTTTTTCATCAGCTCATCCACCAGGCAACCGCCACCGTGAACAATAATCAGCGGACGCTGATGGGCACTGCGATAAGTCAGCAGCGCATCAAACAGACGGGCCAGCGCTTCTTCGCTGTCTAACAGCACACCGCCCAGCTTGATAATCAATGGATTGGTCATGGTTTACTCGTCCGTTAGGTCAGTGAGGTGGTTTCAGGGAAGCCGAAGCGGATATTCAGACACTGGACTGCCTGCGACGCGGCGCCTTTCAGCAGGTTATCTTCGGCGGCCACCACAATCAGGTGCTCATCCTGTACCTCAAAACCGATGTCGCAATACGGCAGACCCACCACCGCTTTCAGTGCCGGAACGCCCTGCTCGTAGAGCCGGACCAGTGGCTTATCGTGATACGCGCGCTGGAACACTGCCGCCACGTCTTCGCGGCTCACGCCCGGATTTAACCGGCAGGTTATCGTCGCCAGAATACCGCGCGGGAAGTTGCCCAGATGCGGCGTGAAAATCACCGGCGTACCAAGATGCGCCACGATTTCCGGGTGATGACGATGGTTGAACAGACCGTAAGGCTGCAGGCTGACTTCGCAAAAGCTGGTGCCGACGCTGGCTTTACGCCCTGCGCCGCTCACGCCGCTGGTGGCGTTGATCACCGGCCACTGTGCCGTATTCAGCAGGCCCGCCTCCACCAGCGGTTTCAGCGCCAGCTGGGCCGCCGTCGGGTAACAACCCGGCACGGCCACCAGCTGTGCCTGCTTAATCTGCTGATGCTGATATTCCGCCAGGCCATAGACCGCTTTATCCAGCCAGTCGCCATGCTGATGGGTGAAGCCATAGAAGCGGGTATAAAACGCGGGATCATTGACGCGGAAGGCACCGGACAGGTCGAATACCACACAACCGGCCTTGAGAAATTCCGGAGCCAGATCGTGGCTGACTTCATGGGCCGTCGCCAGAAAAACCACATCCACTTTATCTGCCCATTCCGCCGCATGGCTCAACGGCTGTAGCGGCAGATCCACCACCCCTTTCAGCTGCGGATGCAGATCGGACAAGCGCTTACCCGCATCGGGACTTTGCGCCGAAACCGCTAAAGCGGTTATGTTGATATCTGGATGGCGATTCAGGAAGGTGGCGAGCTCTACGCCAGCGTAACCACTGGCACCCACGATCAGCGTATTCAACATCAGGCTGTAACCCTTTTTACAGTCACACGTTCCGGGTCGCGGCCTTGCCCCGTTGCCCACAATGTCGTTTGCAGCGATTTAAGGTTCACATGCAGACGACGTTAATGTATTTTTATTCACTATTAATGCATGAATATTGATACATCCTAACTCAAGGACCGTCAACAGTGAAGACAAAATTACCGCCTTTTATCGAACTCTACCGCCAGTTGATCGCCACACCGTCAATCAGCGCAACCGATGCCGCACTGGACCAGAGTAATGAAACTTTAATCAATTTGCTGGCTGGCTGGTTTCGCGACCTCGGCTTCAGCGTTGAAGTTCAGCCGGTGCCCGGCACCCGCAATAAATTTAATATGCTGGCCCGGACCGGTGACGGCGCAGGCGGGCTGCTGTTAGCCGGTCATACTGACACCGTGCCGTTCGACGATGGCCGCTGGACCCGCGATCCCTTTACCCTGACCGAGCACGACAACAAACTCTACGGCCTCGGCACCGCAGATATGAAAGGCTTTTTCGCCTTTATTCTCGATACGCTGCGGGATGTGGATGTCACGACGCTGAGCAAGCCACTCTACATCCTCGCCACCGCCGATGAAGAGACCACCATGGCCGGCGCTAAATACTTTTCTGAATCGACCCAGCTGCGTCCGGATTGCGCCATCATTGGCGAACCAACCTCACTCAAGCCGGTTCGCGCGCACAAAGGGCACCTGTCGAACGTGATCCGTATTGAAGGCAAGTCGGGCCACTCCAGCGAGCCGGCGCGCGGCGTCAACGCCATTGAACTGATGCATGAATCGATTACCCATCTGATGCAACTGCGCAATACGCTAAAAGAGCGCTATCACCACGATGGTTTCGCTATTCCCTATCCCACGATGAACTTCGGGCATATTCACGGTGGCGATGCGGCTAATCGCATCTGCGCCTGCTGTGAACTGCATATGGATATCCGGCCGTTGCCGGGCTTATCGCTCAGCGATCTGGATGGACTGCTGAACGACGCGCTGGCCCCGGTCAGTGCACGATGGCCTGGCCGTGTGACGGTCGCAGAGCTGCATCCGCCGATTCCGGGTTACGAATGCCCGGCGAACCATGAACTGGTCAGCGTGGTCGAGAAATTACTCGGTACGCCAACCGAAGTGGTGAACTACTGCACCGAGGCACCCTTTATTCAGCAGCTCTGCCCGACGCTGGTACTGGGTCCGGGCTCGATCAATCAGGCGCATCAGCCAGACGAATTTATTGATACCGCATTTATTAAGCCGACGCGGGCGCTTATCAGTCAGGTTGTGCAGCATTTTTGTCACTGATTAACAGCAAATGGGGCATTTCACTGTGATATCAGTAAAATGCCCGGTCATTCTGCGGGATTTAACAATAAGAATAACTTATCCCGCTCCGTCCCAAATAAATTCCATGAATTTCGGTTAGTTAGCCGCACGTTCGCCCCACTTTAACGCATTTGACGTGGACAGGTTTACGTGGCTAGATAAAAGACGTTGTTATGCCCACCGGGTAACTATCCAGATATTTTCAGATTGCAGACAGGCGGCAACTGAGCAAATTCCCCGTACATTACCGGGAAGATAAAGTTGCTGCTTTTTCTGCTGCCTGAAAAGGGTCGGGTGTAGAAGTTTTTCAAGACGATAAGGGTGTCAGGGTCCAATGAACGAACAATATTCCGCAATGCGAAGTAATGTCAGTATGCTCGGCAAACTGCTCGGGGATACGATTAAGGATGCGCTGGGCGAGAACATCCTCGACCGGGTGGAAACCATCCGTAAGCTCTCCAAGTCATCCCGTGCAGGTAATGACACTCATCGTAAGGAACTGCTTAATACGCTGCAAAACCTCTCCAATGACGAGTTACTGCCGGTGGCCCGCGCGTTTAGCCAGTTTCTGAACCTCACCAACGTGGCTGAGCAGTACCAGACCATCTCGCACAGCGGTGAAGGCGCAAACCATCCTGAACTGCTGAAAAAGACCTTCGAAACCCTGAAACAGCAGAAAGACATCAGCGAAACCGCGATCCGTGAGGCGATTGAGTCGCTGTCGCTGGAGCTGGTGCTGACTGCGCACCCGACCGAAATCACCCGCCGCACGCTGATTCACAAGCTGGTGGAGGTCAACAGTTGCCTCAAGCAACTCGATCACAGTGACATTTCCGATTACGAACGTAACCAGATTATGCGCCGTCTGCGCCAGCTGGTGGCGCAGGCCTGGCATACCGACGAGATCCGCAAATATCGTCCGACCCCGATTGATGAAGCCAAATGGGGCTTCGCCGTGGTCGAGAACAGCTTATGGGAAGGCGTTCCGGCTTTTCTGCGCGAGCTGAACGAGCAGGTCGAAGAAGCCTTCGGGATTAAACTGCCGGTCGATTTCGTGCCGGTGCAGTTCACCTCATGGATGGGCGGCGATCGTGACGGCAACCCTAACGTCACAGCCGCCATTACCCGCCACGCGATGCAACTGAGTCGCTGGAAAGCGGCCGATCTGTTCCTGCGTGACATTGGCGTGCTGATCTCTGAGCTGTCGATGTCGGAGTGCAGCGAAGAAGTGCGCGAACTGAGCGGCGATCCGGACGCGCTGGAACCTTACCGGATGATCCTGAAACGTCTGCGCAGTCAGCTGATGACCACGCAGGCATTCCTTGAACGTCGACTGAAAGGCGAACGTCTGCCGCGTCCGGCGGACCTGCTGGTCTCCAACGACCAATTGTGGGATCCGCTGTATGCCATTTATCAGTCACTGCAGCAGTGCGGCATGGGCATCATCGCCAACGGCCAGCTGCTGGATACGCTGCGCCGCGTGAAGTGCTTTGGCGTGCCGCTGGTGCGTATCGACCTGCGCCAGGAGAGCACCCGTCATACCGAAGCCATTGCGGAAGTGACCCGCTATCTCGGCCTCGGCGATTATGAAAGCTGGTCCGAAGCGGACAAACAGGCCTTCCTGATCCGCGAATTGAATTCAAAACGTCCGCTACTGCCGCGCAGCTGGGAACCCAGCGATGAGACGCGCGAAGTGCTGGAAACCTGCCGCGTTGCGGCTGAAGCCCCACAGGGCTCGATCGCCGCTTACGTTATCTCAATGGCGAAAACGCCGTCTGACGTGCTGGCGGTTCACCTGTTACTGAAAGAAGCGGGCATCAACTATGCCATGCCGGTGGCACCGCTGTTTGAAACGCTCGATGACCTGAATAATGCCAACGATGTGATGAGCCAGCTGCTGAGCATTGACTGGTATCGCGGCTTTATTCAGGGCAAACAGATGGTGATGATTGGCTATTCTGACTCGGCGAAAGATGCCGGCGTCATGGCAGCCAGCTGGGCGCAGTATCAGGCGCAGGATGCGCTGATCAAAACCTGTGAAAAAGCCGGGATTTCGCTGACGCTGTTCCACGGACGCGGCGGCACCATTGGCCGTGGCGGCGCACCGGCACATGCGGCTCTGCTGTCACAGCCACCGGGCAGCCTGCGTGGCGGCCTGCGCGTCACCGAACAGGGCGAGATGATCCGCTTCAAATATGGTTTACCGGAAGTCACCATCGCCAGCCTGTCGCTCTACACCGGCGCGATTCTCGAAGCGAACCTGATGCCGCCGCCGGAGCCAAAACGCGAATGGCGCGACATCATGGATCAGCTCTCTGCCGACTCCTGTGCGATGTATCGTGGCTATGTGCGTGAAAACGAAGATTTTGTGCCTTACTTCCGTTCAGCGACACCGGAGCAGGAGCTGGGTAAACTGCCGCTGGGCTCACGTCCGGCCAAGCGTCGTCCGACCGGCGGCGTAGAGTCGCTGCGTGCGATTCCATGGATTTTCGCCTGGACGCAAAACCGTCTGATGCTCCCTGCCTGGCTGGGTGCCGGTGCGGCGCTGCAACAGGCGATGGCGGCGGGCCATCAGGATCAGCTGGAAGCGATGTGCCGCGACTGGCCGTTCTTTTCCACTCGCCTCGGCATGCTGGAGATGGTGTTCTCGAAAGCCGACCTGTGGCTGGCGGAATATTACGATCAGCGGCTGGTCGAAAAATCACTCTGGCCGCTGGGCAAACAGCTGCGCGACCAGCTGGATGCGGATATCAAAGCGGTACTGACCATTGCTAACGACTCTCACCTGATGGCCGATCAGCCGTGGATTGCTGAGTCGATTGCGCTGCGTAACGTCTATACCGATCCTCTTAACGTGCTGCAGGCGGAACTGCTGCATCGTTCACGTGCTCAGGAAGCCCGTGGTGATGAGCCGGATGCACGCGTAGAGCAGGCATTAATGGTGACCATTGCGGGTGTGGCAGCCGGCATGCGCAATACCGGTTAAGCCGGTGCAGGCGCGGTATTCGCGCCTGCTACTGATAACAAAAAAGTCGGGATAAGCCCGACTTTTTTATTGGCTGGAGCGGTCGAATCAGGCGGCCGCGGCGGCGGGACGCACCCCCAGAGTGTGGCAGATGGCATAACTCATTTCGGCACGGTTCAGCGTGTAGAAGTGGAAATCTTTCACGCCTTCGCGCGACAGAATCTTCACCATATCCATCGCGATGTTGGCACCTACCATTTTGCGCGTCTCAGCATCATCATCCAGCCCGGCAAACATTGCATTCATCCAGCCCGGCACGCGTACATTGGTCAGCGTGGCGAAGCGTTGCAGCTGTTTAAAGTTTGAGACCGGCAGAATACCGGGCACGATCTCTACGTCGATGCCGGTCGACACACAGCGATCGCGGAAGCGTAAATAGCTTTCGACGTCGAAAAAGAACTGGGTGATCGCCCGGTTCGCGCCGGCATCAATTTTGCGCTTCAGGTTAATCAGATCGGCCTGCGCGCTTTTGGCTTCCGGGTGGACTTCCGGATAAGCCGCAACCGATATATCAAAATCACCAACTTCTTTCAGCAGCGAGACCAGATCGCAGCCATACATTTCTGGCTTACCGCCGCCTGGCGGCAGGTCACCGCGCAGCGCCACGATATGGCGGATACCGTTGTTCCAGTAATCCTGCGCGATGGTGCGTAACTCTTCTCGCGTGGCATCGACACAGGTCAGATGCGGTGCGGCTTCCAGACCGGTGCGATCTTTAATCCCTTTGATGATGCTGTGGGTACGATCGCGCTCGCCAGAGTTCGCGCCGTAGGTGACAGAGACGAATTTTGGTTTCAGGCTGCTCAGGCGATCGATTGAGGTCCACAGCGTCGCTTCCATTTCGCTGGTACGCGGCGGAAAGAATTCAAATGAGACATTAATTTGCCCGTTCAGCTCTGCCAGGCTCTGGTTTAGCGCTTCGCGCTGATTGGCATGAAAGAAACTCATCCTGCATCCTCATCGATCACATCGGTTAACTGTCGATCTGTAAACATCCATACGTTTAGACGTCCAGATGTTCAAAATGACCGAATCCGGCACCAGCGTCAACTAAAAAATGATCAACTGCGGTGATAAATTTTCATTCAACCTGAAGGAAATTCATGATGGGTGAGGATTAAAGACGAGAACAGGCGCCGAAGCGCCTGAGAAGAAAGGATTACAGCAGTTGCGCCAGGCGATTGATATCTGACTGAATGGCGCCCGCTGTGACATCACGTCCCGCACCCGGACCGCGGATCACCAGCGGATTATCACGATACCAGCGGCTTTCAATGGCAAAAACGTTATCGCACGGCAACAATGCGGCCAGCGGATGCTCCGGTCGCACGGCTTCGACGCCGACCCGGGCTTTGCCGTTGCCATCAAAACGGGCAACATAGCGCAGCACTAAGCCCAGCTCCTGCGCAGCTTCCAGTCGTTGCAGCATCTGTTCATTCAGCTCTTCACCATTTTCAAAGAAATGGTCGATCGAACCCTGCTGGCCGTTATCCGGCACCAGAGATTCAACCCGAACCTGATCCGGTTCGATGTCATATCCCGCTTCACGCGCCAGAATCACCAGCTTACGCATCACGTCCTGTCCGGAGAGATCGACGCGCGGATCGGGCTCGGTTAAACCCTGCTGCCACGCCTGATCCACCAGCTCGGTGAACGGCACCGTGCCGTCAAACTGCAGGAACAGCCACGACAGCGTGCCAGAGAAGATGCCGCTGATCGCCAGGATAGTGTCGCCGCTGTCGCGCAGATCGCGCACCGTGTAGTTAATCGGCAGGCCAGCCCCTACCGTGGCGTTATATAACCAGTGACGGCCGGTTTTGGTAAAGGCATCGCGGATTTGCCGCCACGTCTGGCTGTCCGACGCGCCCGCTACCTTATTGGCACTGATGACGTGAAAACCGTGACTGGCGAAATCGAGGTACTGCTGCGCCAGCGGCGTGCTGGCCGTGACGTCCAGCACCACTAAGTCGTCAAACGGGTGCGCCCGCATCCACAGGAACAGCGATTCTTCATCACGTTCTACCGCTTCATCATCAAAGAAGGCCAGCGCCCGGCTGGCGTCCAGTCCGTCGTAACTCAGCAGGCTACGGCGGCTATCGGCCACACCGGCCAGCACAAATTCAAATCCGGTACGAGCCGACAGGTTTTCGTGATCACGGGCAAACAGTTCCAGCCAGCGCGAACCGATATTACCTTTACCGAACAGCATCAGGCCAATGCGCTTTTCCGCCCGGAACAGCGACTGGTGCAATCCCTGGATCAGATGACGGGTCGGACCGACGCGCAGCACCGCCACCACGCTGATGTGCTCTTCTGACTGCCAGATAAACTCTACCGGCTGGTCTTTTAACTGCTGCCAGAAACGGTGGGTATGCAGCGGATTGCTGGTGACGCCCGCGCCCACCAGCGCCACCAGCGCCAGCCCATCACGCAGTTGCAGATGGCCCGGCAGACCGGCATCCTGGAGCAGCGAAAAAGCGCTGTTGACCACTTCTGAGGTGTAGCAGAGCTGCAGCAGTTGGCGGTCGGGATGCACACCCACCGCCAGCGGACGTAGCTGAGCGCGCTTCAGCAGCAGATCGATCTCTTTATGCAGCAGGCTGAAATCGTGCTGTTCCGGCAGCAGAATCTCAATCAGGCAAACGTCATCGTGACTGGTCACGATACGGGCGCCGGTACCGGAAGCCAGTACGCGCTCAATGCGGGTTGAACCCTGCTCCGGCTGGTAGCTGCAGCGCAGTTGCAGATCAATGTCGCTGCCCGAGACCGGCTGCAGTGTGCGGGTATGCAACACCGGGGCGGCAAGGCGCGCCAGTTCACTGGCTTCATCCAGCCTTAACAACGGCAGCAGACAAGCATCCGACACTTTACGCGGATCGGCACTGTACACGCCGGCCACATCGCTCCAGATGGTGACGCGACCGACGCCCGCCAGCGCGCCAATCTGCGTCGCGGAATAGTCGGAACCGTTACGTCCGAGCAGCACCGTTTCACCGGCGTCGTTACGGCTGATGAAGCCGGTCACCACGATGCGCTTGTGCGGATGTTGTGCCAGCAGGGTTTGCAGCAGTGGCCACGACTTGCCTTCATCCACCTGCGGTTGCGCGGCCCGTTCAGCACGCAGAAAATCGCGCGCATCCAGCCAGCAGGCCTGCATATCACGCTGGCTCAGCACCGCGGCCATCAGGCGGGCCGACCAGATTTCACCGTGCCCGACCACTTCGGCATACACCGCGTCCGTCAGCGTGCCATCCAGCAGGGCGGCCAGCTTCTCCAGATCGCGGATGAATGCCGAGACTAACGGTTCAGCGATCTCAGCAGGCAGCAGCGCGCTAATCAGCTCGCTTTGATAACGCCGTAAAGCCTGTTGCACCTGGTGCGCAGACAACCGATCGCTCTGGCTGAGCTTCAGCCAGCTAATCAGCTGGTTGGTGGTCGAGCCTGCCGCCGACACCACCATCATGTCGCCCGGCTGGCTGTAGTCCGCCATAATACTGGCCACACGCTGATAGCAGCGTGCATCCGCCAGGCTACTGCCGCCAAATTTATGCAACTGCCTGATATCCGGCGTTCCCGCGCCTGCTGAAATCGTCATGCTTAACCCTCGGCTGCGATCCGGAATGCATTATCCAGATCGGCAATTAAATCTTCGTGATCTTCGATGCCGACAGAAACACGCAGCAGCGTGTCGGAGATGCCGGCTGCGGCCCGTGCTTCTGCCGACATTCCCGCATGCGTCATGGTCGCGGTGTGGGAAATCAGACTCTCCACCCCGCCCAGTGATTCCGCCAGCGTAAATAGCCGCAGCGCTTTCAGGAAGCGGCGCAGCAGGGCCTCATCACCGTCGACCTCGAAGCTCAGCATCGCACCAAAACCGCGCTGCTGGCGCACTGCATATTCGTGTCCGGCGTTTTCCGGCAGCGAAGGATGATACAACTTTTTCACCTGCTTCTGTTGCTTCAGGTAATCAACAATTGCTAATGCGTTCCGTTGCGCCGCAGCCATGCGTGGCGCTAAGGTACGGATGCCGCGCAGCAGCAGATAGCTGTCAAACGCCGAACCGGTGACGCCAATGTTGTTAGCCCACCACGCCAGGTCGGTCGCCAGCTGAGGATCTTTGGCAATGACCGCGCCCGCCACCACGTCAGAATGACCGTTGAGGTATTTGGTGCAGGAGTGGATCACCAGGTCCGCGCCCAGTGCCAGCGGATTCTGTAACGCCGGACTCATAAAGGTGTTATCCACTACGCTGAGGGCGCCAGCAGCGCGTGCGGCGCCGCAGATCGCACTGATATCGACCACGCGCAACAGTGGATTGCTGGGGCTTTCGATCAGCACCAGCTTCGGTTTTTCATCCAACGCCGCCTGCAGCGCATTCAGGTCACCCTGATCGACAAATTTCACCCGATAAGCACCGCGCTTGCTCAGGCTGTCAAACAACCGGTAGCTGCCGCCATAACAGTCGTGTGGCGCCACCAACAGGTCGCCAGGCTTCAGGAACACCGTCGTCACCAGGTGAATAGCCGACATGCCGGTATTGGTTAATACCGCGCCTGCCCCGCCTTCCAGTTCGGCCAGCGTCCGTTGCACCACATCGCGGGTTGGATTACCGCGACGTGAATAGTCATGTGCGCGTGGCTCGTTGAAATCCAGGAAGTTATAGGTGCTGGAGAGGTGAATCGGTGGGACAACGCAGCCATATTGCTCGTCATCATTCAAACCGCTGCGTACTGCGATGGTTGCCTGTTTGCGCGTCATGGGGCTTATTGTTCCTGAAATGTGAAATGTTGAGGCACAGGATATCACCCTCTAATTAGACGTCAATACATCTGGACATCTAAATGTCTTTGCGTATAGATTGAGCAGAAACGCAATAACCGCTAAAATTATGCGTCATCGCCTGGCGCTCACCCGATAATTCAGACGCTGTGAGCGAAGAAAACCCTCCATATCAGGGGTCAGGCAGGGAAAAATCAGGCATAATTCGCTGATTTCCTCACTTTTAACGTTTATTAATTAAGGTATCCCATGGCTGAATGGAACGGCGAATATATCAGCCCGTACGCCGAGCACGGTAAGAAGAGCGAGCAGGTCAAGAAGATTACGGTTTCTATCCCATTGAGCGTGCTGAAGATTTTAACGGATGAGCGTACCCGTCGTCAGGTCAACAACCTGCGTCACGCCACCAACAGTGAGCTACTGTGTGAAGCGTTTTTGCATGCTTTTACCGGCCAGCCACTGCCAGATGATGTTGACCTGCGTAAAGAGCGCAGCGATGAGATTCCGGAAGAAGCGAAAAAGATCATGCGCGACATGGGTATCGATCCAGATACCTGGGAATATTAATCCGTCAGGCCTGTTTCGCTTAACATCGCTTTGTTTCAGATGAGCAGTCTCCGCAAGGGTGCTGCTCATCTGACCTTAATCTGTGGTGACGCATTTTCTATCTTTCCGCCTGCCCCGCCATTCTGACTTTTTTCAGTACGATTTATTCGTATAGTAATAACATCCATCGCATTTTTATATTATCGGGATATTTTCATTCCAGGATGAGATTATATTCAATTACTGAATGGAGGAATTACTATTGTTCCTGATTAGCTGACTCCGTAAGATTTCCGCCAAAGCAATGAGTCTGCAGGAAGCATGATGGCACTGAAATCTATAACAAAAAAACAAAAGCGCTTATTTTTAATTATTAATCTGTTTACCCTTTCGGCCTTTTCCTTTTCCGGCCTGGCAAATGCAGTGCTGCCGGTGGCAGAAAAAAACAGCGAAGCTAATGCACTTTTACAGGACCAGATTCGCAAACAACAGTTAATCCCCAAACCACAAAAAAGCGTATCTGAGAAAAGGGGTATTGAACGTCAGGCGATCCGTTTTCCACACGAATCGAATTGCTACCAAATTGATAAGGTTTATTTACGTCAGGATAGCAAAAAACTTCACCTTGAAAAATTACGTTATTTTACCTCTCAGGCCGAAGGTCAATGTCTGGGTATTGCGGGCATAAATCTGCTGGCAAAAACCCTGCAAAACGAAATTATCAGGCTGGGCTATATCACCACACGGGTTAACTTACCCAATCAGAATTTATCGGATCATGCGTTAACCTTTGAAATCAATGCCGGTAAAATTGGCAATATCGTGGTTAATAAAGCCAGCGGCGATTATATCAGTCTGCGTAATACCCTGCCGCTGAAAGCGGGCGACATCCTCGAACTAAGCGATCTCGAACAGGGCAGTTTTAATCTGCAGCGCGTACCGGGTTCGCAGGTCAGGATCAATGTATCACCTGGCCGTGAGAAAAATAAAAGTGATCTTTATATCCAGCGCGAACAAGATAAATACTGGCAGGTGGGGGCGTGGATCAATGATGCGGGTTCGGTCTCAACCGGGCGTTATCAGGGAGGCGCAGCACTCTATTTAAATAACATCACCTCACTGAGTGACACGCTATATGCTTCCTATGGCCACGACATCGCGCCAAAACATACCGTAAAAGGTAACAGTAATAAATCGATTGGCTATTCTGTTCCATGGGGTTACTGGTGGCTCGATCTGTACGCCAGCCAGAGCCAGTATCAACAATATATGATCGGTAACTGGACCAACTGGCGGCTGAATAACAAAAACAGCTACTACAGCGCGCAACTTAATCGCCTGCTCTCGCGTACCGAACATCAGACTACGACGGCTGGCCTGCAAATATTCAATACCGAATCCCGCTATGCGCTCAATGGTTTCAATCTCGTCAGCATGCATAAGAAAAATGCGGGATGGAAAGCCGTACTGCAACATCAGCTCAGTTACGATAATGCCGGTCTGGCAGCCAGCCTGAGTTACCAAAAAAAGATGCCATGGTTTAATAGTCATCAGACTGTTGAGCAGGAATATAAACTCATCGATAAAGAAGGCAGGATTGTTACCTTAGATCTGCAAGGCTCCGTGAACTTCCTTTTTTACGGTAACTGGCTGAACTATTCTCCCCATTTTAGCCTGCAATATTCACCCGATAATGTTTCTTCGCTGAGTCGTTTTTCACTGGCAAATCGCTGGACGGTACGCGGATTCGATGGTGAAAATTCGCTTCAGGATAATAAGGGATGGTACTGGCGCAACGACATCAGCTGGATATTTCCCGACAAGGCCATACAACCTTATATCGGCGTTGATGCAGGTCAGGTTTATGGCCATCAGAGTCAACAATATTACAACGGGAAAACGGTTATCGGCAGCGTCGTCGGCTTGCGAGGTAAATATCAGCAAACCTACCTTGATCTTTTTTCCGGCACGCCTCTTAAAAAGCCACAGGGCTTACACACGGATCCCCTTACGCTGGGTTTCTCTCTGCAATGGAAATACTGAGAAAAGGAGAAAAGTTTTACCATCACTACCGTTAAACAGAGTTTAAAAACATCATTACTTAAAGGGATAAAAATGAAAAGTCTTAAAATTAATTTATTATTTCTGGCGACGTTAGCTACGCTCAGCAGTCAGTCTTCCTTTGCTGCACTTGATCTTTACACCCATGCAAATGGTTCAACGGTGGTTAATATCAATAAAGCCGATGCGAATGGTCTTTCGCATAATATGTATCAGAATTTTAATGTCCCTTCTCAGGGCATGATCATTAATAACAGCACAACAGATTTAATCCGTGAAAGAGGTAATATCGCGCATAATAGTAATCTGGACGGCCCTGCTAGCCTGATTCTTAATGAGGTAATTTCGAAAAACCCCTCTTATCTTAACGGTTATATAGAAGTTGCTGGTCAGAAGGCTGATGTGATTATCGCTAACCCTAACGGCATTAGCTGTTCTGGCTGCGGCTTTATTAATACCGGACGAGCCACCCTCACCACCGGCACGCCAACCTTCAGCGATGGTGCATTAACCGGCTTTAAAGTGGCACAGGGTTCGATTGCTGTCAGCGGTGATGGCCTGAAAGGGGCAGATTATACCGACCTGCTGGCGCAGCAAATTAACATCCGCGGTCAGGTAGAGACCAGCCAGTTGAACGCTATCGCCGGTAGCTATGATTACGATATCGCTTCCGGCCTGGTAACGGCAGCGGAAAACAGCGTGCGTTACGCTAACAGTATTGATGTCAGCGCGTTGGGTGGCGTAACGGCAGGAATTATTCAACTGAAAACTACTGAGGCGGGTGCTGGGGTAAATAATAACGGCATACTAGACGCTAGTGGCCTTTTTATCGCATCGAATGGCGCATTAATTAACAATGGCACTATTAAAAGCGGCCTCATTAGTGCGTCTGCCAGTCACGAAATGGTCAATAAAGGCTATTTATCTTCTGGCCAGGCAGTATTGCAGATAAAGGGTTCATTTACCAATGATGGTACGATTGAAACATTAGATAGAGCCACCATTGCGACAGTGGGAAAATTTTATAATAGCGAAAATGCGAAAATCAGTGCGGCGGGAGATATAAAGATCGCTTCTTTGGCCGATAATATTGAAAATACAGGAAAAATCATAGCAGGGAATAATCTGATAATGGAGACAGGTTATGGCCCGGTTGATGGATCAATCAAAGCTCTCTACAAAACCAGTGTGCTCAACTCAGGTTCATTAAAGGCCGGTACACTCAGTGTAGATGCCGTTAATGAAATCAACCTTTTATCAGGCGGCGATGTCACCACTCAGGGTTCAGCCTATCTTTCTGCGCCAACATTTTCTAACGCCGCCAGCCTGACGGGTCAGCATGTTTTTGTTGTTGCAAATGAAGTTCGCAACGAAGGGAGTCTGCAAGCTACCGGAATGTTAAGTGTATTTGGCAAAAACGGGATATATAATACCGGCAGCATGGAAGCGGGAACGCTGGCGCTGATTACCGATGAGAAAATCAGTAATTCATCCTGCGTATGGTGGGTATTTTGCACCAAAGGCACCATGAAGGCGGATAAAATCACCATTACTGCGCCTAAGATCGCGAGTCTGCGTGAGCTGGATGGCAACTATACGACGCAGACCCTTGAACTGAATAAGCCTGTAGCACCATCAGAACCGGGCACCAGTTTGTAATAAACCTACCCGTCAGTAAAAAAACGCTATAAAAAAACCCAGCCGAAGCTGGGTTTTTCTTGCCGCCGAACCCGCAGGTTCAGGTGCCTTTTAATCTTATTTTTTAGCGCCTGGCACGCTGAAACGCTTGTTAAAGCGGTCAACACGGCCACCAGTTGCCACTTCACGCTGCTTACCGGTATAGAACGGGTGGCATTTACCACAAACGTCCAGGTTCAGTTCGTGAGTCAGTGTTGAACGGGTGTGAATCTCGTTGCCGCAGGTACATTTGATAGTAACTGCTTCGTATTTCGGGTGAATACCTTGTTTCATGGGAAACCTCAGATAAGGCCGTGTCGCTCTCCGTGCCAGGTCGTAACCCGCACAGCACCACACGCGGTTGAACAATAAAGGGTGGACTCCGGCAAGATCTTTCTCACCGAAGGCGCAACATTATACAGCTAACTTCTGATTGCTGCAAATCTCTGCTGAGATACCCGCCATCGGGGCCAGCGTGTACACTATCTTCCCCGATGATTGAGCCGGAAAGAGATTGCTATGCCCGTTGTTCAGGTTGCCCTGCCCGTCCCCTTGCCCCGCCTGTTTGACTATCTGCCTCCTGTGGGTGCGCAGCCGGTAATTGGCGGTCGTGTGAGCGTGCCCTTCGGCAATCGCAAAATGATCGGCATTGTCGTTGCGCTGCGTGACAACAGCGATCTGCCGGAAGCGCAACTGAAGCGCGTTGCGGAGGTGCTGGACAGCGAATCACTCTATCCGCCGTCGTTGTGGCGCATTCTCAACTGGGCGGCCAGCTACTACCATTCGCCGACTGGCGAAGTGCTGAGCCATGCGATACCGGTGCTGCTGCGTCAGGGTAAACCGGCGCAGGACAATCCATTATGGCAATGGGTGATCACCGAGCAGGGTCGCGCTACAGCACCCGAAAGCTTAAAACGCGCGCCGAAACAGCAGCAGGCGCTGGCCGCCTTACGTCAGCGGCCGCTCTATCGTCATCAGGTCAGCGAACACGATCTGACGGATGCGGCAATGCAGGCGCTGCGGGCTAAAGGTCTGTGCGATCTGCATGAACATCAGCCGCAGATGCATGACTGGCGCACCACCTTCGCGATCAAAGGCGACGCCTGCGGCTGAATACCGATCAGGCGATGGCGGTCGGCGCAATCCGGGCAGAAGATGAACAGTATGCCGCGTGGCTGCTGGCGGGCATCACCGGCTCCGGCAAAACCGAGGTTTATCTCAGCGTGCTGGAGAATGTGCTGTCACGCGGCAAGCAGGCGCTGGTGCTGGTACCCGAAATTGGCCTAACCCCGCAAACCATTGCCCGTTTCCGTGAGCGCTTTGATGCGCCGATCGATGTGCTCCACTCTGCCTTAAATGACAGTGAACGGCTGGCGGTATGGCTGCGCGCGCGACGGGGCGAAACGGCTATCGTGATCGGCACCCGCTCGGCCCTGTTTACTCCACTGGCGCGTCCTGGGGTAATCATCATTGATGAAGAGCACGACAGCTCCTATAAACAGCAGGAAGGCTGGCGGTACCAGGCACGCGATCTGGCAGTATTCCGCGCGCATGAAGAGAACATCCCGATAGTGATGGGATCGGCGACACCGGCGCTGGAGACGCTGCACAACGTACGCAGCGGTAAATATCGTCAGCTCGACCTGACGAAACGCGCCGGCAATGCCCGACCGGCCCTGCAACAGTTGATCGATCTGAAAGGCGTGCAGCTGACTGGCGGCCTGGCACCGGCGCTGATCGGCAAAATGCGTCATCATTTGCAGGCCGACAATCAGGTCCTGCTATTTCTGAACCGCCGCGGCTTTTCACCGGCCCTGTTGTGTCACGATTGTGGCTGGATTGCCGAATGTTCGCGCTGTGACCGCTACTACACATTGCATCAGCATCACCGCCAGCTACGCTGCCACCATTGCGACAGCCAGCGACCGCTGCCTAATCAATGTCCGCAATGTGGCTCGACCCATTTGCTGCCGGTGGGCGTCGGCACCGAGCAGCTGGAACAGCAGCTCGGCACGCTGTTTCCCGGCATCCCGGTATCGCGCATCGATCGTGATACCACCAGCCGCAAAGGTGCGCTGGAGCAGCATCTGGCCGATGTTCATCGCGGCGGCGCCCGCATCCTGGTCGGTACCCAGATGCTGGCAAAAGGCCACCATTTCCCCGACGTCACACTGGTCTCGCTGCTGGATGTGGATGGTGCCCTTTTCTCGGCTGATTTCCGCGCGGCAGAACGGTTTGCCCAGCTCTACACGCAGGTTGCCGGTCGCGCCGGCCGGGCCGGTAAACAGGGCGAAGTGCTGCTGCAGACCCACCATCCGGAACACCCGTTGCTGCAGACCCTGCTGCATAAAGGTTATTTTGCCTTTGCCCAGCAGGCGCTGCTGGAGCGCCAGGCGGTGTTCCTGCCGCCATGGAGCCGCCACGCACTGTTCCGGGCGGAAGATATGGATAACCAACAGGCGGCGGAATTTCTGCAGCAGCTGCGAAATCTGCTGGAATCGAGCCCGCTGAATGACAGCGCGATGTGGTTTATGGGACCACTACCCGCCCTGCAGCCAAAACGCAGCGGCCGCTGGCGCTGGCAGTTGCTGGTGCAGCATCCTTCACGCCAGCGTCTGCAACAGTTACTGAGCAGCTCATTGCCGCTGGTTTCGACCCTGCCCGCCGCGCGCAAAGTAAAATGGACGCTGGATATCGATCCCACCGAGAGCTGATGCGGCTGACACTGCGAGCCAGATCGAAAAAAGTCGCATAAGTCACAATTTTTATGCAAATTAAGTAACAACCAGCCGGGCAATCGTTAACAATGTTGCCCGGCTTGCTTTTAGATCAGGCAAAACAGAATCGAACGCGCCATAACGCGTCAGGAGCATGTGTTGGAGCAGAATCAACAACCGCCCGCCGCCACCATGAAAGACGTAGCGGAAAAAGCGGGCGTCTCAACCGCCACCGTTTCGCGTGCGCTGATGAACCCGGAGAAAGTCTCTGCCGCCACCCGGCAGAAAGTTGAGCAGGCGGTTGCGGCGGTGGGATATGCGCCGCATGGGCTGACCCGCAACGCGCGCCGTAACGATACCCAGACCATTCTGGTGATTGTTCCCGACATCTGCGATCCCTTCTTCAGCGAAATCATTCGCGGCGTCGAAGTCACGGCGGCCGCAGAGGGCTATCTGGTCCTGATTGGCGACTGCGCGCACCAGAATCAGCAGGAAAGAACCTTTCTGAACCTGATGCTGACGCGGCAGATCGATGGCATGGTGCTGCTGGGTTCACAGCTCCCCTTTGATGCCAGCGTCGATGAACAGCGCAATTTGCCACCGATGGTGATGGCAAATGAGTTTGCGCCGGAAATGTCACTGCCCACCGTACACATCGATAACCTGACCGCCGCGTTTGAAGCGGTCAATCATCTGCTGCAGTTGGGACACCGGCAAATCGCCTGTATCGCCGGACCGGAAGAGATGCCGCTCTGTCAGTATCGCCTGCAGGGTTACGTCCAGGCGATGCGCCGCAGCGGCTTAACCGTCGATCCCACCTATATTGTACGGGGCGATTTTACCTTTGAAGCGGGCGTGGCGGCGATGAAACAACTGCTGTCGCTGCCACAACCGCCACGCGCCCTGTTCTGCCACAGTGATATCATGGCGCTCGGGGCGATGAATCAGGCCAGACGCAGCGGACTGCGGATACCGGACGATCTGTCGGTCGTCGGGTTTGATGATATTGAGCTATCGCGTTACTGCGAGCCACCGCTGACCACCGTGACGCAGCCGCGTTATCAGATCGGCCGGGAAGCGATGTTGCTGCTGCTGGATGAGTTGCAGGGCAAACGCGTCAGCAGTGGATCGCGGCTGCTGGATGCCGGGCTGACCATTCGTGGCAACACAGCGCCAGCAAAAAAGCGTGAAAAATAAGCGAAATCTGGCACTTTTTTCAGTAGATTCTTAAGGCGAACACTGCTGGTCAAAGTTCCGGCCCTTAAGTAACATGGCGGACTCCTTGCCGGGCGCGTAAAAACTATCGATTCGCCCATTTGGCACTATTTTTTGAAGGGTATCAGAACGAGAGTGGCACAAAAAGATTATGTAGGCCGCGGGCGTTCAACAGGGACGCGTCGCAAAAAAAGCCCCAGCCGTGGCAAGAAGAGTAAGGGCGGTTCGGGAACATCAAAATTGATGATTGTACTGGCGGTTGCGGTGTTGGTGACCTTTGCCGGTGGTTTATGGTTCCTGGCGCATCACAAGAAAGAGGACGTGCCGGTCATTACGGATCATAAAGCCAACGGTAATGGCTTACCGCCTAAGCCAGAAGAGCGCTGGAAGTACATCAAAGAGCTGGAAAATCGCCAGGTCACCGTGCCGACGCCTATCGAGCCCTCATCAGGCGGTGAAGTGAAGTCGCAGACGCAGCTGACCGACGAGCAGCGCCAGTTGCTGGAGCAGATGCAGGCCGACATGCGTCAGCAGCCAACGCAGCTGAACGAAGTGCCGTGGAACGAACAGACACCGGCTCAGCGTCAGCAAACGCTGCAACATCAGCAGCAGTTGCAGCAACTGCAACGTCAACAGCAGCAGGTACAGCAACAACAACAACGCCAGCAGTTGCAGGCGCAACAGCAGCAGCAACGTCAGCAACAATTGCAGCAGCAACAACAGCGTCAGCAGCAGCAGCAGCAGCAGCAGCAGCAGCAGCAAAATGTACAGCGCCAGACGCAGCCTGCACCGATTACGCGTGAGCCGGTGTCACAACCGAAACCGCAGGAAACGGCGAAGGCCAAGCCCGCCGAGAAAGCCTCTTCTCAGCGCTGGATGGTGCAGTGTGGCTCCTTCAAAGGCACTGACCAGGCGGAATCGGTACGTGCTGGCTTAGCCTTCGAAGGTTTTGAAAGCCGGATTACTACCGGCGGCGGCTGGAATCGTGTGGTTATCGGGCCTTATAAAGACCGCGCCACCGCCGATAGCACCCTGAAACGCCTGCGCAGTTCCGGTCACTCCAGCTGTATTCCGCTCGCCGTCGGGGGTTGAAACCCGACAAACCCGCCCCATATCTGTTTGCATGATCCTCCGCGCCTGGTGCGCGGAGCCTTTTTCCGAATGCAACAAGGGGTCTGCCCGTGACAACAATAGTAAGTGTACGACGCAACGGCCAGGTAGTGATTGGCGGTGATGGCCAGGCTACGCTCGGCAATACCGTGATGAAAGGCAACGTTAAAAAAGTGCGTCGTTTATACAACGATAAAGTGATCGCCGGGTTCGCTGGCGGCACTGCAGATGCCTTCACCCTGTTTGAACTCTTCGAACGTAAACTGGAAATGCATCAGGGCCACCTGGTGAAAGCCGCGGTTGAGCTGGCCAAAGACTGGCGTACTGACCGCATGCTGCGCCGCCTTGAAGCATTACTGGCGGTCGCCGATGAGTCAGCGTCGCTGATCATCAGCGGCAACGGTGATGTCATCCAGCCTGAAAATGATCTGATCGCCATCGGTTCCGGTGGTCCTTTCGCCCAGGCAGCCGCCCGTGCGCTGCTGGAAAATACTGAGATGGGTGCACGCGACATCGTCGAAAAATCGCTGAACATCGCGGGTGATATCTGCATCTACACTAACCATAACGTTAATTTCGAAGAATTACCGTCCAAGGCGTAAGGATTAAAACATGTCTGAGATGACTCCGCGCGAAATCGTCAGCGAGCTGAACCGTTTTATCATCGGCCAGGACAGCGCTAAGCGCGCCGTGGCCATTGCGCTGCGTAACCGCTGGCGCCGCATGCAGCTTGACGAAGAACTGCGTCATGAAGTAACACCGAAAAACATTCTGATGATCGGTCCGACCGGTGTCGGTAAAACCGAGATCGCCCGTCGACTGGCTAAACTGGCGAACGCGCCGTTTATTAAAGTCGAAGCGACCAAATTCACCGAAGTAGGTTATGTCGGTAAAGAAGTGGACTCGATCATCCGCGACCTGACTGACTCCGCCATCAAAATGGTCCGCAGTCAGGCGATTGAAAAGAACAAATACCGCGCCGAAGAGATGGCGGAAGAGCGCATCCTTGATGTGCTGATCCCACCGGCGAAAAATAACTGGGGCCAGCCAGAGCAGGCACCTGAGCCGTCAGCCGCCCGCCAGTCTTTCCGTAAAAAACTGCGCGAAGGTCAGCTGGATGACAAAGAGATTGAGATCGACCTGGCCGCCAGCGGTCCGGGCGTTGAGATCATGGCACCTCCGGGCATGGAAGAGATGACCAGCCAGCTGCAGTCGATGTTCCAGAACCTCGGCGGCCAGAAACAGAAGCCACGCAAGCTGAAGATCAAAGAAGCAATGAAGCTGCTGGTAGAAGAAGAAGCGGCCAAACTGGTCAATCCGGAAGAGCTGAAGCAGGAAGCCATTGAGGCGGTCGAGCAGCACGGTATCGTGTTTATCGATGAGATCGACAAAATCTGTAAGCGCGGCGGCCAGAATGCCGGCGGCCCGGATGTGTCACGTGAAGGGGTTCAGCGCGACCTGCTGCCGCTGGTTGAAGGCTGTACTGTTTCAACCAAGCACGGCATGGTGAAAACTGACCACATTCTGTTTATCGCCTCCGGCGCTTTCCAGGTGGCCAGTCCGTCCGATCTGATTCCGGAACTGCAGGGTCGTCTGCCGATTCGCGTTGAACTGCAGGCGCTGACCGTGAACGATTTCGAGCGCATTCTGACTGAACCGAACGCGTCGGTAACCGTGCAGTATAAAGCGTTGATGAACACTGAAGGCGTTAACATCGACTTCACCGCCGACGGTATTCGTCGTATCGCTGAAGCGGCCTGGCAGGTGAACGAGACCACCGAAAACATCGGTGCGCGTCGTCTGCATACCGTGCTGGAACGTCTGATGGAAGATATCTCTTATGACGCCAGCGATCGTCACAGCGAATCCGTCACCATTGATGCTGACTATGTCGGTAAACATCTGGATGAACTGGTGGCCGACGAAGACCTGAGCCGCTTTATCCTCTAATCGGCGCGATCAGCACTTTTCTGAAGCCCAGCCATCCGGTTGGGCTTTTTTATGCATGCTCTTGATGCAACGCTGCTTTTTTCCACTGATGATTTTGCCAACAATCAGCATAAAGCGATATACTTACCGCTCCTGTGGCAAACAGACGAAACCCTTATGAAATACGATACATCTGAACTCTGCGATATCTACCATGAAGAAGTGAATGTTGTTGAACCGCTTTTTTCAAACTTTGGTGGGCGCACTTCATTCGGTGGTCAGATTACCACAGTGAAATGCTTTGAAGACAACGGCTTACTTTACGACCTGCTGGAAGAAAATGGCCGGGGTCGGGTGCTGGTGATTGACGGCGGCGGCTCAGTGCGTCGGGCGCTGGTCGATGCCCAGCTGGCGCGCCTGGCGGCCACTAACGAGTGGGAAGGCCTGGTGATTTACGGTTCAGTTCGTCAGGTTGATGAGCTGGAAGAGCTGGAGATTGGCATTCAGGCGATCGCGGCGATCCCGGCTGGCGCAGCCGGTGAAGGGATTGGTGAAAGCGATGTGCGCGTCAATTTTGGCGGCGTCACCTTCTTTTCCGGCGACCATCTCTATGCCGATAACACCGGTATCATTCTGTCAGAAGACGCGCTGGACCTCGAATAACGCCAGCCATGAAAAACGGGTGCCTGAGCACCCGTTTTCACGTCAGCTGAGGCTTCAAACCTCTTCCATTTTTCCCAGCAATGCGCGCAGACGTTCCTGCCATACGTGTTGCTCTTCTTTCAGGTGCTGATTTTCACGCATCAGCGCATCGTGGTTGCCCGCGACTTGTTGCGCATCGTTACGCAGTGCGTTGTTCTGCTCTTTCAGCTCTTCGATTTCCATCTGCAACAGGGTGATGGTATCAATCGCCTGCTGTACTTTCGCTTCCAGTTTCTCAAACACTTCAAATGACATCTTTCTGACCTCTCCTAAATTCCTGCAAGGCGTTGATGATGCCAGCGTAAGCCAGCAACGTTGTCCCGATTGTATGTAGCCTCACCCCGCAAGTCCAGCAACGCGGGCGCGCCGGGCGCAGTCTGTAACACTTTTCAGCCAATCCCTAAGATTCCGCTGCGCTTAGCGCGGCTGCACTTTTGCCGCCTGCACCGGCCGCGGCAGTAAGTGCTGAATGATGATTTAAGAAAGCCAGAATACGCGAAAACGCGCATTTTTATGACGCAGTACACAAAAAACGATTTCGCTATTTCTCGTTTATGTTCGTTAACGATAAATTTACATCAGCCCTACAATAAAGCTGGGTGACTCATGGACTGAGAACAAAAACTGATAAAATTTAACCTCGCTTCAGGAACAATTATTATGAGTCAGACAACTAACACGCTCAAAGGTCAGTGTATTGCCGAATTTCTGGGGACCGGCTTGATCATTTTCTTTGGTGCAGGCTGTGTAGCTGCGCTGAAACTCGCCGGCGCCGCCTTCGGTCAGTGGGAAATCTGTATTATCTGGGGCCTGGGTGTTTCCATGGCCGCCTACCTTACTGCCGGTATTTCAGGTGCGCATCTGAATCCGGCTATTACCGTTGCGCTTTGCCTGTTCGCCAATTTTGAAGGGCGTAAAGTCGTTCCCTACATCGTGGCGCAGGTTGCCGGCGCTTTCTGTGCTGCCGCGCTGGTGTACGGTCTCTACTACAGCCTGTTTATCGACTACGAGCAGAGCCATCAGATGGTGCGCGGCACGGTTGAAAGTCTCGACCTGGCGGGCATCTTCTCTACCTACCCTAACCCGCACATCGGTGTTGGTCAGGCTTTCCTGGTTGAGATGGTGATCACTGCAGTATTAATGGCGGTCATTATGGGCCTGACGGATGACGGCAACGGCATTCCACGGGGTCCGCTGGCACCCCTGTTGATCGGCCTGCTGGTAGCGATTATCGGCGGCGCGATGGGTCCCCTGACCGGCTTCGCCCTGAACCCGGCACGTGATTTCGGACCGAAGATCTTCGCATGGCTGGCAGGCTGGGGTAACGTTGCCTTTACCGGCGGTCGTGACATCCCTTACTTCCTCGTGCCGATTTTTGGCCCGCTGGTTGGTGCTTGCCTGGGTGCAGTCGCTTATCGCGTACTGATTGCCCGTTACCTGCCAGGCACAGCTCAGGAACCGGCCAGCGTTCCAGCAGAAAAACCGGTTGCGCGCGCTCAGCAGCGTAAAGCGTAAGTTTCACCTTTTATCATCAGGACAGAATTTATGACTACCACCGATAAAAAATATATTGTCGCGCTCGATCAGGGCACAACCAGTTCACGTGCGGTGATCCTCGATCACGACGCCAACATTGTAGCGGTATCGCAGCGTGAATTTACCCAAATCTACCCGAAAGCAGGCTGGGTTGAGCATGACCCGATGGATATCTGGGCGTCACAAAGCTCGACGCTGGTTGAAGTGCTGGCGCACGCCGACATTCGCTCTGATGAGATCGCAGCCATTGGTATCACCAACCAGCGTGAAACCGCCATCGTCTGGGACAAAGAGACCGGCAAGCCAATCTATAACGCCATCGTCTGGCAGGATCCACGTACCGCTGATTATTGCCACAAGCTGAAGAAAGAGGGGCTGGAAGAGTATATCCAGCACACCACCGGCCTGGTGATTAACCCGTACTTCTCCGGCACCAAAGTGAAGTGGATCCTCGACCATGTGGAAGGCGCGCGTGAGCGTGCAAAACGTGGCGAGCTGCTGTTCGGTACCGTTGATACCTGGCTGGTATGGAAAATGACGCAGGGTCGGGTGCATATCACCGATTACACCAACGCCTCACGTACCATGATGTTCAATATCCACAAGCTGGAGTGGGATCAGCGCATGCTGGATATCCTGGATATCCCGCGTGAAATGCTGCCGGAAGTGAAATCATCGTCAGAAGTTTACGGCCAGACCAACATCGGGGGTAAAGGCGGTACGCGTATTCCTATCGCCGGGATTGCCGGTGACCAGCAGGCCGCGCTGTATGGCCAGCTGTGCGTTCAGCCTGGCATGGCGAAAAACACCTACGGTACCGGCTGCTTTATGCTGATGAACACCGGCACCGAAGCGGTCACCTCCACGCACGGCCTGCTGACCACCATCGCCTGCGGTCCACGCGGTGAAGTGAACTATGCGCTGGAAGGCGCAGTGTTTATCGGTGGTGCCTCCATTCAGTGGCTGCGTGATGAGATGAAGCTGATCAGCGATGCGGCTGACTCTGAATACTTCGCCATGAAGGTGAAAGATACCAACGGCGTTTACATGGTCCCGGCCTTTACCGGCCTGGGCGCGCCTTACTGGGACCCGTATGCCCGCGGTGCCATCTTCGGCCTGACGCGTGGCGCCAATGCCAACCACATCATCCGTGCGACGCTGGAGTCTATCGCCTATCAGACCCGCGATGTGCTGGAAGCGATGCAGAACGATGCCAACACCCGTCTGCAGGCGCTGCGTGTGGATGGCGGTGCGGTCGCCAACAACTTCCTGATGCAGTTCCAGTCTGACATTCTCGGCACCCGCGTTGAGCGCCCGGAAGTGCGTGAAGTCACGGCGCTGGGCTCTGCCTACCTGGCAGGTCTGGCAGTCGGCTTCTGGCAGGATCTGGATGAAGTCCGCTCTAAAGCGGTGATTGAACGTGAGTTCCGTCCAAGCCTGGAAACCACCGAGCGTAACTTCCGTTATGCCGGCTGGAAGAAAGCCGTCGCCCGTGCTCAGGCATGGGAAGATCAAGAATAAGATCAACGCCCGCGACCGTTGCTGTCGCGGGCCTTTTCCCCGCCGCTCTCCCCCGCTGTGTTACACTGCCTGCCTGTTTTTTGTCAGGTAGATGCCATGAAACGAGAACTTGCGATTGAATTTTCCCGCGTAACCGAGGCTGCCGCGCTGGCAGGCTATCACTGGTTAGGACGCGGCGACAAAAATGCGGCCGACGGTGCCGCTGTCCATGCTATGCGCCACGTACTGAACTCGATTGAAATCGACGGTCAGATTGTGATCGGTGAAGGCGAAATCGATGAAGCGCCGATGCTCTACATCGGTGAGAAAGTCGGTACCGGGCGCGGCGATGCGGTCGATATCGCGGTCGATCCGATCGAGGGCACCCGGATGACCGCCCTCGGCCAGGCAAACGCTTTGGCGGTAATGGCCGTCGGCGACAAGGGCAGCTTTCTTCATGCACCCGATATGTACATGGAAAAGCTGATTGTGGGTCCGGCTGCGCGTGGGCAGATCAATCTCGACCTGCCGCTGGAAACTAACCTGCGAAATATTGCCGCGGCGATGAATAAACCGCTGGCACAGTTAACCGTGTCGATTCTGGCGAAGCCGCGCCATGACGCGGTCATCAGCGAGCTGCAACAGCTTGGCGTGCGGGTATTTACCTTCCCGGATGGCGACGTCGCGGCCTCAATCCTGACCTGCATGCCGGACAGCGAAGTGGATGTGATGTATGGCATCGGCGGCGCACCGGAAGGGGTGGTTTCAGCGGCGGTGATCCGCGCGCTGGACGGCGATATGCAGGGCCGGTTACTGCCGCGTCATCAGGTTAAAGGTGACAGCGAAGAGAACCGGCGGCTGGGCGAACAGGAGCTACAGCGCTGTGCTGAGATGGGTATTGAAGCGGGTAAAGTGCTGCCGCTGGATGAGATGGCGCGCAACGACAATGTGGTGTTTGCCGCCACCGGCATTACCAGCGGCGACCTGCTGAAGGGCATCACGCGTCAGGGCAATATCGCCACCAGTGAAACCCTGCTGATTCGCGGTAAGTCACGCACCATTCGCCGCATCCAGTCGATTCACTACCTCGACCGTAAAGATCCGGCGCTCCATCCGTTTATCCTGTAACCGGCTGGTTGCCGCGCTCCGGCTGACGTGAGAGCGGCAACCAACACAGCAGCATCACCAGCGCAGTCAAGAACATCAGCATTCCGAGGCTGAACTGATCGTGCTGCGGCATCAGCGCCGACAGCCACGCCACCAGACCGGATCCGAGATTCTGCATCCCGCCAATCAGTGCGCCCGCGCTGCCAGCCAGCCAGGCGTAAGGTTCCATTGCGCCCGAGGTTGCCAGCGGGAACAGCATGCCGGCACCAAAGAAAAACAGCGCCGCCGGCACCAGCAGCGTCCAGATATTCATCACGCCAAACCAGGCCGGCACCCACATCAGCACTCCAGCCAACAGGCAGCTATTAACGCCCCACCACATCAGGCTGTGCCAGGAGCCCTGCTCGCGTCCGGCGAACCAGGCACCAAAAAAGGCCGCCGGAATCGGCAGGATAAACAGAATGCTGACGGTCAGGCTGTTCAGGCCGAGCACGCCGCCCAGCAGTACGCCACAGCTCGACTCAAACACCGCAATCCCCGCCAGCGCGCCAATCAGCAGCACAATATAGCGAACGAAATTGGCGTCACTCAGCAAACGGACATAGCGCTTAAAGAACGGCGTGACTTCCGCACTGTAGGGACGGGTTTCCGGCAGCCAGCGCGCCATAGAGGCGGTGACGGCCAGGCAGAGCAGCAGCAGGAAGGCGAAACAGGCATGCCAGCCAAACAGCTGAGTCAGCAGAGCGCCAATCACCGGTGCCAGCAGCGGGCTGACCAGAATCCCCATATTAAGCAGGCTGTTGGCCCGGCGTAGCGCGTGTCCCTCGTAGAGATCGCGCGGCATGGTACGGGCCATTACGCCCGCTACGCCGGTTCCCAGTCCCTGCACCGCGCTGCCAAGCACCAGCATATTAAGCGACGTGGCCATCAATGCGGTGATCGCGCCGATCATAAAGATCATCATGCCCGCCAGGATCACCGGCCGGCGTCCGACACTGTCCGACAGGGGACCGTAGATCAGCTGCGATCCACCGTAGGTCATCAGATAGGCTGCCATCACCCGTTGCAGCGCACCATCGCGTATGTTTAGCGCGTCAGCCATGGCGGCCATCGCCGGTACATAGATGGTCTGCGCCATCTGCCCGACTGCCACCAGCACAATCAGCATCACCAGCAAGCGGCGATTTTCCAGTTTATTCATCATGATTGAGTAACATATCTGTCTGAGAAAAGAGGTTAAAACAGCCGTTAACCAGCTGAGTGTTTCGTTATGGCGTGAAAAATATCAGGATTAAATGACAAAGCGAGAGGCAGCGAAAAAGGGTCGGACTTGCGCCCGTCAAGTTTATGCACCAGCTTGTAAAGGTAACGCAACAGTTTGTCGATTAGAGCCTTTGTCCGGACGCAGGGTAGCAATCTCGCGGCACAGTCGCGAAAATAGCCATCTGCCTGAATAATCAACAACCAGGGAGTGATTATGGCCGAGTGGGTCAATGCTCAAGTGAAGGAAGTTAAAAACTGGACGGATGCGCTGTTCAGCCTTCGGGTTCAGGCGCCAGTCGATCCGTTTATCGCCGGCCAGTTTGCCAAGCTGGCGTTAGAAATTGATGGCGAACGTGTCCAGCGTGCTTACTCCTACGTCAATGCGCCTAAAGATGACCTGCTGGAGTTCTATCTGGTCACCGTTCCGGACGGCAAGCTCAGCCCGCATTTACACGCGCTGCGTCCTGGCGATCAGGTAATGGTGACCAAAGAGGCGGCCGGTTTCTTTGTGCTGGATGAGGTACCGGACTGCCGGACCTTGTGGATGCTGGCGACCGGCACCGCCATCGGTCCTTATCTTTCTATGCTCCAGCAGGGCGAAGGTCTGGACCGGTTTGAAAATATCGTGCTGGTTCATGCGGCGCGTTACGCTGCTGACCTGAGTTTTTTGCCGCTGATGCAGCAGTTACAGCAGGTTTATCACGGCAAGCTGCATATCCAGACGGTAGTCAGCCGCGAACAGATCGCCGGTTCACTCACCGGCCGGGTGCCTGCGCTGATTGAAAATGGCGAACTGGAACGCGCAGTAGGATTACCGCTCGATGCCGACAGCAGCCACGTAATGCTGTGCGGCAACCCACAGATGGTGCGTGATACCCAGCAATTGCTTAAGGAGACGCGCGAGATGCGCAAACACCTGAAACGCAAACCGGGCCACATCACCAGCGAACATTACTGGTGAGCCGCCTGCCAGTAACGCACAGGCTGCGCCGCGGCACCAAACCGGTTATCGCCGGGGGTGCCGCGAAACACGCCGAGAACGAGTAGCAGTCCAGCCAGTATCACAAATGGAATGGCCCGTCCCACCAGCCACGGCAGGATGCCGTCTAACATGCTCCAGTTTCCCGCCACCAACAGCCAGGCTGCAATCAGTAAAAATCCCCAGTAGCCGCGACGATTACGATCGTGCAGACGCTTTACCAGCACCGCGCTGGCGGGCCACAGCAGGCATACCACGCCGAATGCGGCCATTTGCGTATCCAGCCACTCATTCGCCGCTAAAACGAATAATAAGGTGGTCGTCAACAGCCAGACCGCCTGCCAGATCCAGAAGTCACGTCGCCCCAGCCGGCCACGATAAGAAAAACACCATTGTTGTAACGTCATGCATTATTGTCCCAGCAGAAATTAAAGCCGCCGCGCTTTTGACCTCGCGGATAAAAACCGTTCTAATTTGGGCCTGAGTTTACTGGTTAGGGTCGACAAAATGAAGAATTTGCCTGGCGCACTGCTGTTATCGCTTGCGCTGACGGTTCCGGCATTTGCCGCCGATCCGCAACCGCAGGATCGGGCCGACGCGCTGCCCGCTGCGCCTTATCTGCTGGCGGGTGCGCCCACCTTTGATATGACGATCGGCCAGTTTCGCGAAAAGTACAATCTGGCTAACCCGGCATTGCCGCTGCTGGAGTATCGCGCCATCGATAATCGCGGTGACAAAAGCAACCTGACGCGCGCCGCCAGCAAGATTAACGAAACCCTGTATGCCTCGACGGCGCTGGAGCCGGGAACCGGCAAAATCAAAACGCTGCAGATTACCTGGCTGCCGCTGCCCGGTCCGGATCAGAGTGCGTCACAGGAGAAAGCGCTGGCCTATATGACCGCTTCGCTGCGCTTCTTCGTCCCGGGTTTAAGCGCTGAAGAGGGGCGTAAAAAGCTGGATGGATTGCTGAAAGAAGGTAAGGGATCGCCCTACTATGCTCACGTCGAAGGCGCGTTGCGTTTTGTGGTGGCTGACAATGGCGACAAGGGATTAACCTTTGCGATTGAACCGGTCAAACTGGCGCTCGCGACCCCCTGATGATGTGGGCAAAAATGACGAAAAGCAAAGCCATCGCCACATTTGATCTCTATACTGTCTGGCAGACAACGCTGCCAGCTGGCAGTGATTTTTCATGTATCGCGTTATGCGGAGGATAGAATGCGACATCCACTGGTTATGGGTAACTGGAAGTTGAATGGCAGCAAGCAGATGACAGCCGAACTGATCGACGGTCTGCGCAAGGAACTGTCCGGCGTTGATGGGTGTGGCGTTGCCATTGCACCGCCAACCGTCTATCTCGAGCAGGCGAAACATGCCATCTCTGGTAGCCACATCGCACTGGGTGCGCAGAACGTAGACGTTAACCTGTCTGGCGCCTTCACCGGTGAAGTTTCTGCCGAGATGCTGAAAGATATCGGTGCGAAATACATCATCATCGGTCACTCCGAACGCCGCACCTACCATAAAGAAAGCGACGAATTCATTGCGAAGAAATACGCAGTGCTGAAGTCAGTGGGTCTGGTACCGGTGCTGTGCATTGGCGAAACCGAAGCAGAAAACGAAGCGGGTAAAACCGAAGAAGTCTGCGCGCGTCAGCTGGATGCCGTGCTGGAAACGCAGGGCGCCGAAGCGTTTAAAGACGCGGTCATCGCTTACGAGCCAGTCTGGGCTATCGGTACCGGTAAATCAGCGACCCCTGCGCAGGCGCAGGCGGTGCATAAATTTATTCGTGATCATATCGCGAAGAAAGATGCGGCGATCGCTGAACAGGTCATCATTCAGTACGGCGGTTCGGTCAACGATAAAAATGCTGCTGAGCTGTTTACCCAGCCCGACATTGATGGCGCGCTGGTTGGCGGTGCGTCACTGAAAGCCGATGCGTTTGCCGTGATTGTTAAAGCGGCAGCAGCGGCGAAAAATGCCTAAACGCTAATGCGCACCCTGAAGGCGGCTAATTAAGCCGCCTTTTTTATTGGCGAGATCAGCTGACAGCGATGATCCTGCACCTCTTCCGCTGAACCACGGTTCAGCAGCAGCCAGTTACGCTCAATCGCCATCAACACCAGCCGTCCGTCAGATAAACCCGCCAGCGCCAGACCATATTTTCCCATCGCCGTACGTGCCTGTGGCACCTCATCCGCCAGACGGATGAAAACGCTTTGCTGTGCCAGCTCTGCGGGCGTCAGCGTGCGCAGCCAGTAGCGATGATTGCGCAGCGTGGTCGCCTGCCACCGCGCCGTAAGCTGCGGCATCAGCTGATCAAGCTGCTGACGCACATCCGGCCGTAAACAGGAGAGATGAATATGGAGCTGGTTCTGGGTGCGGCCGTACTGTGCGTTGATCGCCAGCGAAAGCACCCGATCGTCGATCGGTGAGCCGCGCCGTTGCGCCAGTAACTGGCGTTCATGCCAGGCGAAAGCAAAATAGTTGGGCGTGGTGGTCTTCAACAGCTGCGGGCTTTCAATGCCAGTAATTTTATCGAGCGGGATCAGCAGATATTGCAGCGGGCCGTGAATATCTTTCAGCGTGGCGTAGCGATGCTGCAGATCAACCCGCTGGCAGGGAGCCGGCTCGCCATGCCGCAGCTGATTGGGCAAGCACTTTTCGCTGACGATTTGCCACAGCGCATCGGCGTTTTTTTTGAAATGAAGGGCGGCGGCCAGCATGCCCGCAATCACCAGTATCAGCAGAAACGCAATCAGACCGACTGCGCGACGACGTGGCCGCATAACAATGCTTCCTGTGGGATTCAGCAGCCTGCATCCTCGCCTGGCGATACGCTAATGTCACGGAGAATTGTTTGGGCGGGCCAGCAAATGGCGATGAACGGGAGAGCACAGAGACGCGGCCAGCGCAGGGCGCGCTGGCCGCACCCGATTACGGTTTCATTACCTGGTCGTAGCTGCCGCCATCGGCGAAGTGCGCTTTTTGTGCCTGGGTCCAGCCGCCAAATTTATCCTGAATGGTAAACAGCTTCACTGGCGCAAAGGTGCTGGCGAATTTTTTCGCTACTTCAGCATCACGCGGGCGATAGTAGTTCTGCGCAGCGATGGTCTGGCCTTCTGGCGAGTAGAGATATTTGAGGTACGCATCCGCCACCTTGCGAGTGCCCTTCTCATCCACCACTTTGTCGACTACCGATACGGTGGGTTCGGCCAGAATAGATTCACTCGGCGTAACAATCTCGAACTTGTCTTTACCCAGCTTGTTAACCGCCAGATACGCTTCGTTTTCCCAGGCGATCAGCACATCACCGATACCGCGCTCAACAAAGGTATTGGTTGCGCCACGCGCGCCGGAATCCTGCACTTCAACGTTTTTAAACAGCGCCCGGACGTAGGCCAGCGCTTTAGCCTGATCGCCGTTATTGTGATCCAGTGCCCAGCCCCAGGCGGCCAGATAGTTCCAGCGTGCGCCGCCAGACGTTTTCGGGTTCGGGGTAATCACCGATACGCCCGGCTTGATCAGATCGCTCCAGTCATGGATCCCTTTGGGGTTGCCTTTGCGTACCAGGAAGACGATGGTCGAGGTGTACGGTGCGGAGTTGTCGGGCAGGCGCTGAAGCCAGTTTTTGTCGATACGACCACGCTCGGCAATCGCATCTACGTCGGATTGCAACGCCAGGGTGACCACATCGGCACGAATGCCGTTGATGACCGAGGTAGCCTGCTTACCGGAACCGCCATGAGACTGACGGACCACGACGTTATCGCCGGTTTCCTGTTTGTAGTGCGCACTGAACGCTTTGTTGTATTGCTCATACAACTCGCGTGTCGGATCGTAGGAAACGTTTAATAACTGGATGTCTTTCGCCAGCACGCTGGTTGAGGCCAGCAACAGGGTAATTCCGATACTCCACTTGTTCATTACGCACTCTCCCAATATCGTTATGGGCTAAGCGTGACATAAACCATTACAGAGCTAAAAGAATTAAAAATAAGCTGTTATAACCGTGCGGAATATACAGGCGAGCAGATCGGGCGTGCTGTGCTGCACGCCCGCAGAAGGGATCAGTAAAGCTGTTTAGCGGTATCCAGCCAGTCGCGCTTGAACGGACGCTTCATATTTTCAATCGCGTCGATGATGTCGTGATGCACCATCTTCTCGTTCTGGATGCCGACGCAACGTCCGCCGTAACCCTGCATCAGCAGTTCAATGGAGTAGGCTCCCATGCGTGACGCCAGAATACGGTCGTAAGCACAGGGTGCGCCGCCACGCTGAATATGACCCAGCACGGTTGAACGGGTTTCGCGTTTGGTTTCGGTTTCGATGAAGCGTGCCAGATCGTCGATATCGCAGATATGTTCGGTGATCGCCACAATAGCGTGCTTTTTACCTTTGGCGATGCCGGCTTTGATCTCCGCCACCAGCTCTTCGCGGGTGTAAGGGATTTCCGGCAACACGATAAATTCGCAGCCGCCCGCAATCGCCGCCGCCAGCGTCAGGTCACCGCAATAGCGGCCCATCACTTCAACAATCGAAATACGCTGATGCGAAGAAGAGGTATCGCGCAGACGGTCAATCGCCTCGACCACGGTTTCCAGCGCGGTGAAATAGCCAATGGTGTAATCGGTACCGGCTACGTCGTTATCGATGGTGCCGGGTAAACCGATGCAGGGAAAGCCCATCTCAGTCAGGCGTTTGGCGCCCATATAAGAACCGTCACCGCCAATAACCACCAGCGCATCGATGCCACGCTTTTTCATGTTTTCAATCGCGACCTGACGCACATCTTCATTACGGAATTCAGGAAAGCGTGCAGAACCGAGGAAGGTGCCGCCGCGGTTGATCATATCGGAGACGCTATAGCGATCGAGGTTGATCATGCGATCTTCATACAAACCCAGATAACCGTCATAGATCCCAAAAACTTCCAGTCCTTCACTCAGCGCGGAACGTACCACTCCACGAATAGCTGCGTTCATGCCTGGGGCGTCGCCGCCGCTGGTCAATACACCAATTTTTTTGATCATGACAACCTCTGGATTGTTCAAAACTAAGGGTTAATCCTGCCTGTCGATCGCTGCTGAGCATCATTCTTGCGATTAGCGCGACACGTGATGGCAGATAGTATATCAAAGGCTTGCTGCTGAATTGATTCAGGTCAGACAACTTTTCACTATTTTTTGCAGCAATGTTAGCGTTACGTCATGCCTTTCGTATCAGCTTGATTCATTTAAGTTAAAAACCTAAAGAATCTTCTCTCTCGAACGGTACCACAGAACAGGGATCCTGATGGATAATTACGTCCGAACCGGGAAATTCTTTGCGTAATGCTTTCTCAACCTGGTCGGCAACACGGTGTGCCTGCACCAGCGGCAGCTGATCTTCCAGCTCCAGGTGTAGCTGAATAAATTTGGTGGGTCCGGACTGGCGGGTACGCAGATCGTGTACCCCCTGAACCCGCGGCCACTGCGTCGCTATCGTCAGAATCCGCTGCCGTTCCTCTTCCGGTAACGCGCGATCCAGCAGCGCCTGTACCGCCTCATATCCCATCCGCAGCGCGCTGTAGAGAATGAACACGCCAATGCCCAGCGCAAACAGCGCGTCCGCGCGGGCGAAGCCGTAACCGCTCAGCACCAGCGCGATCAGGATGGCACCATTCATAATTACATCTGACTGATAGTGCAGCATATCGGCCCGGATCGCCTGGCTGCGGGTTTTGCGCACCACCCAGCGTTGAAAGGCCACCAGTATCAGGGTCGAGGCCAGTGCCACCACGGTTACCACGATGCCGACGCCAGGCGCACGGAGTACGTTTGGTGAAGCGAGATGTTGCAGGCCGGTCAGAAACAGGAACAGTGCGGAGCCCGAGATAAACATGCTTTGCGCCAGCGCCGCCAGCGATTCCGCTTTGCCGTGTCCGAAGGTGTGGTTTTCATCCGCCGGTTGCAGCGCATATCGCACCACCAGCAGGTTGGTCAGCGAGGCGGCGATATCGACCAGTGAATCGACCAGCGCAGCCAGCAAGCTCACTGAACCGGTGTACCACCAGGCGAAAATCTTTACGATTAACAGCACAGACGCAAGGATAGTCGCGGCCAGAGCAGCACGCTTTACCAGTCGACCATAAGAGGGTTGCATGCCAGGTTCCGTATGCAGCATCAAGGGAGATGCGCACCCAAATGAAAGAATGGCTAAAGTTTAACACTGCTGTCAGAAGGCCGCTTAATTGTGATCAAAGAGAGGGATGTCGGCCGGGGAGAACGCGATAATAAAAACAAGCCCCGACCACAGCAGGAGGACGGGGCACAGTGCTTAACACATCAGGGCCAGCATTATTTCATCTGCCAGCCGCGTCAGGGCGTGAGACAGCAATTACTTTTTGCCGCCTTTTTTTCCTGCTTCTGATGCTTTTTCACGATCGTTTTTGAAATTTCCGCCGCCGCTGTTCTGGCCGCCTTTTTTACCAGCTTCAGATGCTTTCTGCGGATTTTCTGCGAAATTACCTGAACCACCACGATGCTCTGCCATAACTTACTCCGTTAATAGATTCATTCAGGACGACATAATGTGGTTGTTGCTCCCTGAGACTTCGCGAAGACACTTCACTTCCCTGCAGTGACAGGATTAAGTGTAGAAGCTGGACCTGATCCAGCAAGCGCAACGCGGGGAATGCAGGCCGTTGAAAACCCAGGTTAATCTGATGACTTCCGCGCATAAGTTCATATATATCAATGAGTTAATAAATTACCTGCAGCGGCAAATACTCCCGGTGCGCTTAAGCGCAGTCATCGTGCGTAAACAGAGTTAAACGGCGGTGATCGGTAGCGCAGGCTGACTAAGCGCTAATCAAATGGCGTTTTTATTGCGGAGTGATGATTACTGTCAAAGCAAAAAAACCAGTAAAAAGATAAAAAAAACCCCCGCATCATGCGGGGGAAGACAGGGATGGTGTCTATGGCAAGGAAAACAGGGATACTATGTTACTGGTTACTGCTGGTACTACTCACTGCTTGCAGTGATGATGCTGACTGCAAATTCGATAAATGACGCAGCTCATTCAGTCGCTGCTGGTAGTTCTTCTGCAACGTGGCCTGCTGGGCCGGCGTTAGCAGATGAAACATTTGATTCTGTACACGCGCCATCTCGACCTGTTGTTCAACCTGAACTCTGGCGATGGTTTCCGCCTTCTCGCGGATGGCCGTTTCGTTAAATTTGTCTGCAGTCACTAACTCATGCAGAGCGGCGATATCATCAAGACGGACCGCCGGGCGTTCGTGTCGGGCCTGTTGCATCAGGTCACGCATCTGCTGACGCTGCTGTTCGGTCAACTCGATGCCCTCGAACATGTGGCTTTGCGGATTTTGCGTCATACTGCCTGTCGGCAATCCGCCATGATGCATCTCGTCAATCGTCGTCGTATCTTTTGCACCTGCGCTGGCGAGACTGAGAGCCATCGCTGAGGCAAGGACGACGGCGGTTAATGTGCGCATCGTTTACTCCAGTTCGTTCCGTTTTGCGATTCAACGAGAGCCAGTGTACGGCGATAGCTGCAAACATCCGTCAGGGGGTGTAAAACTACGTAAAGCGATGGATAGTGCGCCAGGAACACGGTATTTTGCCTGCGGAGGGCTACAAAAATGAATAAAATCCTGTTGGTAGATGATGACCGCGAATTAACTTCGCTTTTAAAAGAACTGTTAGAAATGGAAGGGTTTGAGGTGGTGGTAGCCAGCGACGGTGAACAAGCGCTGAACCTGCTTGATAACTCCGTTGATCTGCTGTTACTGGATGTGATGATGCCGAAGAAGAACGGTATCGACACCCTGAAAGAACTGCGACAGCAACATCAGACTCCGGTCATCATGCTGACCGCGCGCGGTAGCGAGCTGGATCGCGTACTGGGCCTCGAACTGGGCGCGGATGACTATCTGCCTAAACCGTTTAACGATCGTGAGCTGGTGGCCCGTATCCGCGCTATTCTGCGCCGCTCTAACTGGAGTGAACAGCAACAGCAGCAGGACAACAGCTCACCGACGCTGGAAGTCGACTGCCTGCGGCTTAATCCGGGTCGCCAGGAGGCCAGCTTTGATGATGTGACGCTGGATCTGACCGGCACCGAATTCACCCTGCTCTATCTGCTGGCACAGCATCTGGGTCAGGTGGTGTCGCGTGAACATCTGAGTCAGGAAGTGCTGGGTAAACGCCTGACGCCGTTTGACCGGGCGATTGATATGCACATCTCCAACCTGCGCCGTAAGCTTCCTGAGCGTCGTGATGGTCATCCATGGTTTAAAACCTTACGCGGCCGGGGCTACCTGATGGTTTCGGCATCATGATTGGCAGTCTGACCACCCGCATCTTTGCCATCTTCTGGTTAACCCTGGCGTTGGTATTGATGCTGGTGCTAATGGTGCCCAAACTCGATTCCCGCCAGATGACCTCGCTGCTTGAAAGTGAACAGCGGCAGGGCATCATGATTGAGCAGCACGTTGAAGCCGAGTTGTCACAGGATCCGCCTAACGATCTGATGTGGTGGCGCCGGTTATTCCGTGCAGTAGAAAAATGGGCGCCGCCGGGTCAGCGGCTGCTGTTAGTGACCAGCGAGGCCGGGTAATCGGCGCGCAGCATAATGAAATGCAGGTTATCCGCAATTTTATCGGCCAGTCCGATAATGCGGATCATCCGCAGAAAAAGAAGTATGGTCGGGTTGAACTGGTGGGGCCGTTTGCGGTTCGGGACGGTGAAGATAACTATCAGCTCTACATGATTCGTCCAGCCAACAGTTCTCAGCTCGATTTCATCAATCTCCTGTTTGATCGCCCCTTATTGCTGCTGATCGTGACAATGCTGATCAGTTCGCCGCTGTTGTTGTGGCTGGCCTGGAGCCTGGCACGTCCGGCCCGTAAGCTGAAATATGCTGCCGATGAAGTCGCCAGCGGTAACCTGCGTCAGCATCCGGAACTGGAATCGGGCCCGCAGGAGTTCCTGGCTGCCGGCTCCAGCTTTAATCAGATGGTCAGTGCGCTGGAACGGATGATGACCGGTCAGCAACGTCTGCTGTCAGACATCAGCCATGAGCTCCGTACGCCGCTTACCCGACTGCAGCTGGCAACGGCGCTGCTGCGTCGTCGTCAGGGCGAGGGCAAAGAGCTGGAGCGCATTGAGATGGAAGCGCAGCGTCTGGATGGCATGATTAACGACCTACTGGTGCTGTCGCGCACCCAGCATAAAAATGCGCTGGTCAGTGAGGCGATGAAGGCGAATCAGCTGTGGAACGGGGTGCTGGAAGATGCCCGCTTCGAAGCCGAGCAGATGGGCAAGAAGATGGACATACCTTATCCGCCGGGTCCATGGCCGCTTTACGGCAATCCGCACGCGCTGGAGAGTGCGCTGGAGAATATCGTGCGTAACGCGCTGCGTTATTCAAACAGCCACATCAGCGTCAGCTTCTCGGTCGATATCGCCGGTATCACGGTACATGTCGATGATGATGGTCCTGGCGTCAGCCGGAAGATCGCGAACAGATTTTCCGACCGTTTTACCGTACTGATGAAGCGCGCGATCGCGAATCGGGCGGCACCGGCCTCGGTCTGGCCATCGTCGAAACCGCCGTGCAGCAACATCGCGGCTGGGTTAAGGCCGATGACAGCCCGCTTGGCGGCCTGCGCCTGACGATCTGGTTACCGCTCTACTCCTCCGGTCGACAATAATTTGCTATGCTTCGGCCCTCGTTATCGGGGGCCTTATGCTTAACATTGTGTTGTTTGAACCAGAAATCCCGCCTAATACCGGCAATATCATTCGCCTGTGCGCCAATACCGGCTTTCAGCTCCACCTGATTGAGCCACTCGGCTTTGCCTGGGATGACAAACGCTTACGTCGTGCCGGTCTGGATTATCACGAATTTACCGCCATCAAATTCCACGCAGACTATGCGGCATTTCTGGCGGCAGAATCGCCCGCGCGGCTGTTTGCCCTGACCACCAAAGGCACGCCAGCGCACAGCGCAGTGCAGTATCAGGCCGGGGATTATTTACTGTTTGGTCCGGAGAGCCGCGGATTGCCGGCTGAGATTTTGCAGGCCTTACCGGCACAGCAGAAGATTCGTATACCGATGCAGGCCGAAAGCCGCAGTATGAATCTGTCGAATGCGGTCTCGGTGGTGGTGTATGAAGCGTGGCGCCAGCTCGATTACGCTGGCGCACTGATTAAAGGCTAGATGCCGTCGCCAAACTGAAAGCCCGCCAGGCTGCCGTTGAAGTGCTGATCCATATCCATTGACGGCTTATCACTGCCGGGTTTACCCACGATGCGCGCAGGCACGCCTGCGGCGGTGGTGTGCGGTGGCACAGGCTGCAGGACCACGGAACCCGCGCCGATTTTTGCTCCGCGTCCGACCTCAATGTTGCCAAGGATTTTCGCCCCGGCACCAATCATCACCCCTTCACGGATTTTTGGATGACGATCGCCGCTGGTTTTGCCGGTCCCGCCGAGCGTAACTGACTGCAGGATCGAGACATCATTCTCAACCACTGCCGTTTCACCAATCACAATGCCGGTCGCATGGTCGAGCATGATGCCGTGACCAATGTTAGCGGCAGGATGGATATCAACCGCAAATGAGACGGAAATTTCATTCTGCAGATAAACCGCCAGCGCACGGCGTCCCTCGTTCCACAACCAGTGGCCGATACGGTAGGCCTGTAAGGCGTGGAAGCCCTTAAGATAGAGCAGCGGCGTGGAATATTTGTCCACCGCCGGATCGCGCTGACGGACCGCCTGAATATCATAGGCGGCTGACAGAATCATCGTGGGGTCTTCGCGATACGCTTCTTCGACAATTTCACGGATGGCGATCGCGGGCATAATCGGATTGGCCAGCTTATTAGCCAGCATATAACTCAAGGCACTACCGAGATTCTCATGCTTAAGCAATGTCGCGTGGTAAAAGCTGGCCAGCATCGGCTCACAATCAGCCAGGGCTCGCGCTTCTGCTTTGATATTATTCCAGACCAGTTCTAACTCATCAGACGACATTGCTGTTTTCTCCCGATAAAAAAAGCGCCTGAATGGGCGCTACAGGTGATGACGCTACGCTTCCTGCTTTAGCTATTGCTGTTTTCGTCCTTCCTTGTCCGCCCCAGCAGGCTTAATGCTGCATCCCGCGCGGGTTTTTCGCAATACAACACCTGATAAATCTGCTCGGTGATCGGCATTTCGACGCCGACACGCGCAGCTAACGCTCTGACTTCTTTGGTGTTTCGGTAGCCTTCTACAACTTGTCCGATAATGCGTTGCGCGCTATCTACATCCTCACCTTGTCCCAGCATCATGCCAAAACGACGGTTGCGCGACTGATTATCGGTACAGGTCAGTACCAGATCGCCCAATCCCGCCATGCCCATAAAGGTAGTGGGATCGGCACCCAGCGCCGCGCCAAGACGGCTCATTTCCGCCAGCCCGCGCGTAATTAATGCGGTACGTGCATTGGCACCAAAACCGATGCCATCCGAAATACCGGCACCGATAGCAATCACGTTTTTCACCGCCCCGCCCAGCTGTACGCCGATAAAGTCAGGGTTGTTGTAAACGCGAAAACTTTTACCACAGTGCAGCTTCTGCTGCAGATCGTCAGCAAACTGCGCATCGGTCGCCGCCAGTGCAATCGCGGTCGGTAAACCTGCCGCCAGCTCTTTCGCAAAGGTCGGGCCAGAGATCACTGCCAGCGGAATCGCCTCGCCAACGATCGCACGCGCCACATCCTGCAGCAGACGTCCGGTCTCTTTTTCCAGCCCTTTGGTCGCCCAGACAATACGCGAATCGGCACGCAATTCCGGCTTGATCTGCTGCAGCACATCACCAAAGACGTGACTCGGCACCACAATCAACAGATCGCGGCTGGCCGCAATGGCTTTCGCCAGGTCCGGCTCAAGGGAGAGATTATCAGGGAACGGCACATCGGGCAGGAAGGCGGTATTACAGCGGTCAGACTGAAGTTGCGCCAGGTGCGCCGGGTTATGTCCCCACAGCAGCACCGGATGGCCGTTACGGGCCAGGGTAATCGCCAAAGCGGTGCCGTACGAGCCGGCACCGATGACGCTAATCGAAGCGTGAGTAGTCATCAGGCATCCTGATGTGGTTCGGCGCCTTCTTCACCTTGCTGCTGCTGCAGGTAGTTCATGAACAGCGCATCAAAGTTAACCGGCGCCAGGTTCAGCTGCGGGAAAGTACCACGTGAAACCAGGCTGGTAATGCATTCGCGGGCATACGGGAACAGGATGTTCGGGCAGTAAGCACCCAGGCAATGGGCCATCTGCGTGCCTTCGATACCGCTGATAGTGAAAATACCAGCCTGCTGAACTTCACACAGGAAAGCGGTCTCTTCACCCACGGTTGCGGTTACAGTCACACGCAGCACGACTTCATAAACTTCGTCAGCCAGTTGGGAAGATGCAGTATCCAGATCCAGTTTTACGTCCGGCTCCCACTCTTTCTGGAAAACCTGCGGCGCGTTAGGCGCTTCAAATGAGATATCTTTGGTGTATACGCGCTGAATCTGGAATTGCATTTCGTTAGTGTTGTGTTCTGACATGTGACCAGGTCCTATAAGTGAGAATGTCCGGCGTAAAATTACGCCTGCAGTAAAGGATCTAAACCTTCGCGATTATCGAGTGCAAATAAGTCGTCGCAGCCGCCAATGTGCTGCGCATCAATGAAAATCTGAGGCACGGTAGTACGACCGCTGCGCTTAATCATCTCTTCACGTTTCGCCATGTCCCCATCAATGGGAATCTCCTGGAACGATACGCCTTTTTGCGTTAACAGCGCCTTCGCCCGATGGCAGTAAGGGCAGGTCGCTTTGGTATACATCTCAACATTTGCCATGATTTAGCACCTCAGTAAGATTATTTACCGCGAATTAACGGCAGATTTTCACCGCTCCAGCCGCTGATGCCGTCTTTCAGCACCGATACCTGAGTAAAGCCAGCAGCACTCAGATGGGCAGCAGGATCGGCCGCGCTTTGTCCGGTCGCACACACCACGATGATCGGCTGTGCTTTATGTTTTTCCAGTTCGCCTAAGTTGCCTTTTTTAATCTCTGCGGCTGCCACATTCAGCGCGCCTGAGATATGCCCTCTGCGAAAATCGTCGCGCGAACGCACGTCTACAACTACCGCGTCCTCTTTGTTAATCAGGCGGGTTGCTTCACCGCGGCTGATGGTTTTTACCTTAGAGAACATTCCTTTAACGGTAGTCACAATCACCAGAATGAGTAAAACAACCCATGCCAGACTGAGGATGGGGTGATTGCTTGCAAACTGCATAATTTCTTGCATGAGGGGTAACGACTCCAGACCGGGCTAATAAGCTAAAACAAGGGTTCTGAGTATACCTGCGCCACTTCTCATGTACAGATGCTAAGCGGCCAGAGTGGCAATTTGAGTAGCATTTTCCAAAAAAATCTGGCTAAAGCACAAAAATGGCGTAACGCTTAGGCGATGTCCTGTAAAAACCGGACATAACTGGAAAAGCAAATGCCGGTGCGGTTTACTGGTAAGCGGCGGTTCATCGTGGAATAATCATTGGCCTATGAAGGGAAAAACAACCGTTTCGCACACAAGGACCCGTCGCAACGGCGATAACCTGCCGTTGTCCACACATCTGTCCACCCTCTCCCTTAGCCTGCTTTGTGCGGGCGTACTGTTATTGCCAACCGCCGCGCGCAGTGCGGAAGACAGCAAATCTCAACTGCAATCTATTCAGCAAAACATCGCCGAAAAAGAGAAAAGCGTTAAAGCGCAAAAACTACAGCGCAGCAAACTGCTGGATCAGTTGCAGAGTCAGGAAAAAATCATCGCTCAGGCCAGCCGTCAGCTGCGCGAAACCCGGAATAGCCTGACAGCATTGAACAATGACATCAGCCAGCTCGCCAGCTCGATCGTCCGGCTTGAAAAGCAGCAGACGCAACAGGAAAAGCTGCTTTCACAGCAGCTCGACGCCGCGTTTCGCCAGGGCCAGCATAATGGCCTGCAACTGCTGCTGGGTGGCGAAGAAAGTCAGCGCAGCGAGCGCATTCTGGCCTATTTCGGTTACCTGAATGCCGCGCGCCAGAAGAGCATTGAGGCGCTGCAGCAGACACGACAGGATTTGAACCAGCAGCGGGCCTCGCTGGAGCAGAAGCAACAGCAGCAGAAAGGCCTGTTAGCCCAGCAGCAAAGCCAGCAGCAGAAACTGCAGCAGGCGAGCGCAGCACGTAAGAAAACCTTGTCGGTACTGGAAAGCGCGCTGGAAAAAGATCAGGCCGATCTGGTGGAGATGCGCCAGAACGAAACCCGCCTGCAGGACAAAATCGCCCGGGCAGAGCGTGAAGCACGGGAACGTGCTGCCCGCGAAGCGCGTGAAGCGGAAAAAGTGCGTCAGCGTCAGGCGCAGGCGAAAGCCAAAGGATCAAGCTATCAGCCGACCCAGAGTGAACGCGAGCTGGTCGCCCGAACCGGCGGCCTGGGTCGCGCGGGCGGTCAGGCCTTGTGGCCGGTACGCGGACGTATTGAGCATCGCTTTGGCGAACAGCTACAGGGTGAGCTGCGCTGGAAAGGGCTGGTGATTGATGCGCGCGAAGGCACCGAGGTGAAAGCCATCGCCGACGGTCGCGTACTGATGGCCGACTGGTTACAGGGCTATGGTCTGGTGGTGGTACTGGAGCATGGTAAAGGCGATATGAGCCTGTATGGCTACAACCAAAGCGCTCTGGTGACCGTCGGTGCACAGGTGAAAGCCGGTCAGCCTATTGCGCTGGTCGGTACCAGCGGCGGCCGTGGCACACCGTCGCTCTATTTTGAAATTCGACGTCAGGGACAGGCCGTCAACCCACTCCCGTGGTTAGGAAAATAAGTTTTGCTACAACTTCGAAAAATCTCCGTACTGCTGAGCAGTTTGCTGCTCAGCTACGCTGCCCACGCCGGCAAACTCGCGATTGTGATTGATGATGTCGGTTATCGTCCGACCGAAGAGAACAAGGTTCTGCAGATGCCGCAGGCGATCTCGGTTGCCGTGCTGCCCAATGCGCCGCACGCGCGTGAAATGGCCACCAAAGCGCATCAGAGTGGCCACGAGGTATTGATCCATCTGCCGATGGCACCGCTCAGCAAGCAGCCGCTGGAGAAAGATACCTTAACGCCGGAGATGAGCAGTGAAGAGGTAGCACGCATCATGCGTAATGCCGTCAGCAACGTGCCTTATGCGGTGGGTCTCAATAACCATATGGGCAGCAGAATGACCTCCAGCCTGCCCGGCATGCAAAAAGTGATGCAGGCGCTGAACCACTACAACCTCTACTTCCTGGATAGCATGACCATCGCCAACAGCCAGGCAGTGCCGGCGGCGCAGGGTACCCAGGTCAAAGTGCTGAAGCGCAGAGTTTTTCTGGATGACAGCCAGGATATTAACGCCATTCGCCAGCAGTTTAGCCGCGCGGTAAAGCTGGCGCAGCGTGATGGCTACGCCATCGCAATTGGTCATCCGCATCCCAACACGGTCCGGGTGCTGCAGCAGATGTTACCCACGCTGCCGGCTGAGATTACCTTAGTCCGTCCCAGCCAGTTGCTGAACGAGCCGCTGCATAATGGCACTCGCCCGCCAGCCACATCGGTAGCGCCAACCAAGCCCGCTTCTCCGCGCTTCCAGCCGCCAGGGCTGTGTAAGCCGAAACGGCCGCTGACACCGGTTCCGGCGACCCGAGCACTGGAAGTGGTAGGCGAAAGCGTGAGCCAGAGTCCGCTGTTTAAGCAGGTAAAAAGTCTGTTCTGAATTTGCTATGAATGCTAAGTATGCAGCTTAGCGTTCAATTCTACGCAGAAATTACTATAATCCCGGGTCGGGCCATGAGGTGCTGTGTGGAATATTGAGACGGATGACGATTAATAAACAAAAAATTCTGCTGCTGGATAACGGCAGAGAATGGGGAGGCGGCACCAACAGCATGCTGGAGCTGCTGAAGCGTATTGATCGTCAAAAATTTGATATCACCTGCTGCTTCTACCACAACTACGGTCGCGGCAACGGCGAAACCATCGAGTCCGCGCTGCTTGCACTGGATATTCCGGTATTCTTTATTCCACAAATCAAACAACCGCGCTGGGCCAAAATCGTCAAAGAAGTGGCGCGCGCGCTGCTGTTTTTCAATAAAAAACTCAAGAAGCGCGCCATCGATCTGATTGATGAGCGCTGGCGTATCATCCCCAACGCCAGCAAAATTAACTCGTTGTTACAGCTCGGCAAGTACGACACCCTGTACATGAATAACCAGCCCAGCACCAATATTGAAGGGTATCTGGCGGCGCGAGGCCTGAATGTGGCTGTGGTCCAGCACTGTCGTATTGATCCGTTGCTGGAGCCGCGGCTGGTAAAAATGGTCAATCAGGATTGCCAGGCGGTGATTGCGGTCTCCGAGGGCGTGAACGCCACGTTACGTAAGCACGGCGTGAATGCAGATCGCTGTTTTACCGTCAGTAACGCCATCGATATTCACCAGCCGCTGCCTGACCGCCTTGAGGTGCGTCAGCGCTTTAAACTGGCTCCTGGCACCTTTGTGTTTGGCTCCATCGGCTCGCTGATCCTGCGTAAATCCAATCATCATACGTTGCAGGCGCTGGGCCGCTTCAAACGTGCCAATCCGGATGCCGACTGGAAAATGGTTATTGTGGGTGCCGGGCCTGAATTACAGCACCTGCTGCAGCTGGCGACGGCGGAAAATATTCAGAACCACGTGGTGTTTACCGGCTTCCAGAATAACGCGCTGGATTATCTCACCGCCTTCGATGCGTTTATTCTCGCGTCGCGCAGTGAAGGTCTGCCACGGGTGGTGCTGGAAGCGATGCTGGTGAACACCGCCGTCGTCGGTTCGCGCGTGGTCGGTACTGCCGAATTGATCAGTCATGATGAAACCGGGTTGCTGTTTGATTACGGCAATGTGGTGCAACTGACCCAGCATCTTACTGCGTTATGGCAGGATGCGGATTTACGTCAGCGACTGATCAATGCGGCAGGCAAGCGCGTGCGCGAACAATACGCTATTGAAACCTACGTCAGCGGCGTCGAAAATATTCTTCAGAGCGTCGTCAGAGAAAAACCCCATGCTTAATTTTTTAAATCCTCGCTATCGCCATATCCGGGCGCGCCATAACCTGCCCTACGATCAGGCGGGCGTACAGGGTGAGGTGACGGTGACCTCGGTGGTGATCCCTTGCACCGGCGCGGATTACATTGAAGAAGCCTTGCTCAGCGCCACGTTTGCCGCGCGCTTTGCGACGCAGATAGAAGAGATTGTTATCGTCAGCGATCAACCCGCGGCGGCCTTTGGTGAACTGCCGGCTAAAACCCGGGTTGCGACGCTGGACGTTCCGCATCGCGAGGAAAACTATCGCTATAAGCAGATCTATCGCAGCCGGTTGATCAAACTGCAGGCCCCCCTGCAGGCCAAAGGCGACGGCATTCTGATGATCGATTCTGACCTCAATCTGCTTAAGATGCCTGACATCAGAATGAAGCCAGGCCATCTCTACTCCAGCTTCCGTCAGGGCAAAATGATTGCCAAACTGGAAGGTGCACCAAAAGAGGCGATTCCCGCCTATTACCCGCCCAGCATCCGCCCTTACCTGGTTGACCACGTCAATGGCGCTTATCTGGCGGCGACGCGGACGGTCTGGCAGCGTATTTCACCGCTGTGGCTGACGCTGTTTAATGATACCTGGCATTTAATGAATGACAGCCAGCCGCCGACCGATCAGCTGCCGCTGGCGGTATTGCTGGATATGCTGGATCTCAGGACCGTTAATCTGGGTGAATGGGCTAACTGGCCGGTTTCGAAGAAAATGGGCGGTCAGTCAGCCGTCATCCCGGCAGAGGTGGTGGGCGCACACGGCGGCTTCCCACTGTCGGAATGGCAAAAATACCTTAGCGATCCCCGCCAGCCGCTGATGTTCAAAGGTCAGGATTACACCCGCAAGGTGCGCTACCTGACCGATGAAGAGAAAAAGCAGGCGTAATAACGCGGCCGCGCAACGGCCGCTTTATGTTTAATCCCAGTTGAGGATCACTTTGCCGGAGCGTCCGGAACGCATCTCATCAAAGCCCTGCTGAAAATCATCAATCGCATAGCGATGGGTAATAATCGGCGTTAAGTCGAGCCCCGACTGGATCAGCGCCGCCATTTTATACCAGGTTTCAAACATCTCGCGACCGTAGATCCCCTTAATAAACAGACCCTTAAAAATCACCAGGTTCCAGTCGATCGCCATCTCACCCGGTGGGATACCCAGCAGCGCTATCCGCCCACCGTGATTCATCACCTCAAGCAGCGTGCGGAAAGCCGGCGGCGCGCCCGACATTTCCAGCCCGACATCAAATCCCTCGGTCATCCCCAGCGAATGCATCACCTCACGCAGATCTTCTTTTGCCACATTAACCGCCCGGGTAACGCCCATTTTCTGCGCCAGCGCCAGTCGGTATTCATTAATGTCGGTGATCACCACATTGCGCGCGCCAACGTGACGACAGACCGCCGCCGCCATAATGCCGATAGGACCGGCTCCGGAGATCAGCACGTCCTCACCGACCAGATCAAACGACAGCGCGGTATGTACCGCATTCCCGAACGGGTCAAAAATCGCCGCCAGCTCATCGGAAATGTTGTCAGGAATTTTGAATGCATTGAATGCCGGGATCACCAGATATTCGGCAAAACAGCCCTGACGGTTAACGCCCACCCCGATGGTATTGCGGCACAGATGGGTGCGTCCGGCACGGCAGTTGCGGCAGTGGCCGCAGGTGATGTGGCCTTCGCCTGACACCCGATCGCCAATAGAAAAACCTTTGACCTCCTGGCCGACCGCCACCACTTCACCCACATATTCATGGCCAACAATCATCGGCACCGGGATCGTTTTGCGCGACCAGTCATCCCAGTTGTAGATGTGTACGTCGGTCCCGCAGATGGCCGTTTTACGGATTTTTATCAGCAGGTCGTTATGGCCCGGCTCAGGAACAGGCGCATCAGTCACCATCCAGATGCCCGCTTCTTTTTTCAGTTTGGCGAGTGCTTTCATGGTCATTTCCTCAGGCGATAACGCCCAGTTGTTTGCCGATTCGGGTAAAGGCCGCGACCGCGCGTTCCAGTTGCTGCTGAGTATGGGCAGCAGAAATCTGGGTGCGAATGCGCGCCTGACCTTTGGGCACCACCGGATAGAAGAAGCCGGTGACGTAGATGCCTTCCTGCTGCAGCAGGCGGGCAAACTCCTGCGCCACGCTGGCTTCGCCCAGCATCACCGGGATAATGGCGTGATCGGCACCGGCCAGGGTAAAGCCTGCCGCGGTCATCTGCTCACGGAAGAAGCGGGCGTTATCCCACAGCCGCTGACGCAGGCCGTCGCCTTCGCTCAGCAGATCAAGCACCCGCAGAGAGGCGGCAACGATTGCAGGTGCCAGTGAGTTGGAAAACAGATAAGGACGCGAACGCTGACGCAGCCACTCGACCACTTCCGCTTTCGCCGCGGTGTAACCGCCTGATGCGCCGCCCAGTGCTTTTCCCAGCGTGCCGGTGATGATGTCGACACGGCCCATCACCTCACAATACTCATGGGTCCCGCGTCCGGCATTGCCCACAAAACCCACCGCATGCGAATCATCCACCATTACCAGCGCGGAGAATTCATCGGCCAGATCGCAGATCGCCGGCAGGTTAGCAATCACGCCATCCATAGAGAACACGCCATCGGTCGCGATCACAATGTGACGAGCACCGTTAGCACGCGCCTCCTGTAAACGCGCCCGCAGCTGTTCCATATCGTTATTGGCGTAACGATAGCGCTGCGCTTTACACAGCCGGACACCGTCAATGATCGAGGCATGATTCAGGGCGTCAGAAATGATGGCGTCCTGCGCATCAAACAGAGTTTCAAACAGTCCGCCATTGGCGTCGAAACAGGAGGAGTAGAGGATCGCATCTTCCATTCCCAGAAATTCCGCCAGCCGTTTTTCCAGCAGCTTATGGCTATCCTGGGTGCCGCAGATGAAGCGCACTGATGCCATGCCAAATCCGTGCGAGTCCATCCCCTCTTTTGCCGCCTGGATCAGGGCGGGATGGTTAGCCAGCCCCAGATAGTTGTTGGCGCAGAAGTTGATCACCGCCGGATCGCTGCCGACGGCGATTTCCGTCTGCTGGGCAGATGTGATAATCCGCTCCTGTTTAAACAGGCCTTCCTGACGGGCAGTATCGAGTTGCTGACGAAGTTGTTGATAAAATTGCGCGGGCATTATTGCTCTCCTCAGATGGCAAAAATTTGGCACATCTTACTGAACAGCGAGCCTGACCACGATAAATCACCCAACAGAATGTCATTTTTGCAGCATAGTTCACGCCATGGCGGATACCGCACAAATCGTTACAGAGTCATCTGGCTGTCTGCACCCTGATGAAATGTTATGATGTGAAGTATTCGTGTGTGAAACCTCCTGTTTCACCCCACAACGTTGAAGGTAACAACATGATTATCGTAACTGGCGGCGCAGGAATGATTGGCAGCAACATCGTCAAAGCGCTGAACGATCGCGGTCACACCGACATTCTGGTGGTGGATAATCTGAAGGATGGCACCAAGTTTGCCAACTTAGTCGACCTGGATATCGTCGATTACATGGACAAAGAAGAGTTCCTGATGAGCGTGATGGCGGGCGATGATTTAGGCCCGATCGAAGCGGTGTTTCATCAGGGTGCCTGCTCCTCCACCACCGAGTGGGATGGCAAGTACATGATGGAGAACAACTATCAGTACTCCAAAGAGCTGCTGCACTTCTGTCTTGAGCGCGAGATCCCGTTCCTTTATGCCTCTTCAGCAGCCACCTATGGCGGCCGCAACGAAAATTTCATTGAAGAGCGCCAGTATGAGCAGCCGCTTAACGTCTACGGCTACTCGAAGATGCTGTTCGATCACTACGTCCGTCAGATGCTGCCGGAAGCGAACTCTCCGGTGTGTGGTTTCCGCTACTTTAACGTCTACGGACCGCGTGAAGGCCACAAAGGCAGCATGGCGAGCGTCGCTTTCCATCTCAACACCCAAATCAGCAACGATGAAAATCCAAAACTGTTTGAAGGCAGCGACGGTTTCAAACGCGATTTCATCCACGTGGATGATGTGGCCGCAGTGAACCTGTGGTGCTGGGAGAACGGCGTCTCCGGCATTTATAACTGTGGTACCGGCCGCGCAGAATCCTTCCAGGAAGTGGCAGATGCGGTACTGAAATTCCATCAGAAAGGCCAGATTGAGTACATTCCGTTCCCGGAAAAACTCAAAGGACGCTATCAGGCATATACCCAGGCCGATCTGACCCGGCTGCGTGCCGCAGGCTATGACAAGCCGTTCAAAACCGTGGCGCAGGGCGTCGCTGAATATATGGCCTGGCTTAACCGTAACGCATAAAGGAAGCTGCTCCGGCGATGAAAATTCTGGTAATCGGCCCGTCGTGGGTCGGCGATATGATGATGTCGCAAAGTCTCTATCGCACGCTCAAGGCCGAGCATCCCGATGCGGTGATTGATGTGATGGCACCGGCCTGGTGTCGTCCCCTGTTGTCACGCATGCCGGAAGTGAATCAGGCGCTGGCGATGCCGCTTGGCCATGGCGCGCTGGAAATTGGCGAGCGTCGTCGGTTAGGCAAAACGCTGCGCGCCAGCCACTATGACCGCGCCTATGTGCTGCCGAATTCGTTTAAGTCGGCGCTGGTGCCGTTCTTCGCCGGGATCAAACGTCGCGTCGGCTGGCGCGGCGAAATGCGCTATGGCTTGCTGAACGATCTGCGGGTGCTGGATAAAGCCGCTTTCCCGCTGATGGTCGAACGCTACGTCGCGCTGGCCTATGACACGCCGGTCGCGTCGGCGCAGCAGCTGCCGCAACCGCTGCTGTGGCCGAAGCTGCAGGTCGGGGAGCAGGAGAAAATTGAAACCGCCGCGCAGTTTCAGCTGTCGGCGACGCGTCCGATCATCGGTTTTTGTCCCGGCGCCGAATTTGGTCCGGCAAAACGCTGGCCGCACTACCATTACGCTGCGCTGGCGCGACAGCTGATCGCAGAAGGATTCCAGATTGTGCTGTTTGGCTCGGCAAAAGATCGGCCGACCGGTGAGGAGATTATCGCCGCACTGCCGCAAGAAGCCCGCATTCACTGCCGTAATCTGGCCGGTGAAACCCAGCTGGAGCAGGCGGTAATACTGCTGGCACAGTGCCGGGCAGTGGTCAGTAACGACTCCGGGCTGATGCATATCGCCGCCGCGCTGGACCGTCCGCTGGTCGCGCTCTACGGGCCAAGCAGCCCCGACTTTACGCCACCGCTGGCTCGCCAGGCGCGGGTTATTCGCCTGATTAGCGGCTATCACAAAGTACGCAAAGGCGATGCCGAACAGGGATATCATCAGAGCCTGATCGACATTCAACCTGAGCGCGTGCATCAGACCCTTACCGCATTACTCGACGCGCCGCAGGAGGTGCCATGCACGTCCTGATCGTTAAAACCTCTTCAATGGGCGACGTGCTGCATTCGCTGCCAGCGCTGACCGATGCGATGCACGCTATTCCTGGCATCCGTTTTGACTGGGTGGTGGAAGAGAACTTTGCCCAGATCCCCGGCTGGCATCCTGCAGTGGATAAGGTGCTGCCGGTAGCGATCCGCCGCTGGCGCAAACACTGGTTTGGCAGCCAGCAACGTGAAGAGCGCGTGCTGTTTAAGCGCGCGTTACAGTCACGTCAGTACGATATTGTGATTGATGCGCAGGGGCTGATCAAAAGCGCGGCCCTGGTGACGCGGTTGTCAAAAGGCGTTAAGCATGGCCAGGATAGCCGCAGCGCCCGTGAACCGTTTGCCAGCTGGTGGTATGACGTGCGGCACGAGGTCAACAAGCAACAGCACGCCGTCGAGCGGACGCGCGAACTGTTTGCTAAAAGTCTCGGCTATGAGAAACCGCACGGCCAGGGCGACTATGCGATTGCCGGACATTTCCTGCATCACCTGCCTGCCGATGCCCAGCACTATCTGGTGTTTCTGCACGCCACGACGCGTGACAATAAGCACTGGCCAGAGTCGCACTGGCGACAGCTGATTGAACGGGTGCAACCAAGCGGATTGCGGGTTAAGTTGCCGTGGGGCGCAGAACATGAGCACCAGCGTGCGCAGCGCCTGGCTGAAGGATTTGACCACGTCGATGTGCTGCCGAAACTGACGCTGGAGGCGATTGCCCGGCAATTGGCTGGCGCGCGTGCGGTAGTGTCAGTCGATACCGGATTAAGTCACCTGACCGCCGCGCTGGATCGCCCTAACCTGACGCTGTATGGCCCGACCGACCCAGGCCTGATCGGCGGTTACGGTCAGAATCAACAGGCGCTGAGCGCCCCGAATCATAATCTGGCGGAGCTGACTGCCGACGCGGTGGCAGAGAAACTGCAGGCCGTTATTACGGAAAACAGGCCATGAACTATGTGTTGATCTATCTGCTGCTGGTGCCGTTTCGCACGCTGATGCGGCTGTTTTACCGGCCGACCGGGCGCAATCTAATTATCCAGACGGCAAAAATCGGTGATTTCATTAATATCACACCGATGCTGCGCGCGCTGGGTCAGTCCGAATTATTGATCAGTAAGGCGGTAGAACCGCTGGTGCGCCATGATGATACCGTCAGCCGCTATTTTCTGATCGAAGAGGCGAAGCGCAGCTTCTTTGCCAAGCTTAAACTGGCGTTCATCCTGATGAACCGCTATGACAATGTTTATCTGGTGCAGCCCAACAGCGTAAACCTGTTTTTTGCATCGCTGTGTAACGCGCCGAACAAACAGTTTCTGCGCACCTATGTGCGTAAGTCCTACCACGCGGTGTTCTATCGCAGCGCCAGCGGCATTGTGGATCATGCTAAAACCGATTTAACCCTCGACAGCTACCTGAAACTGATTAATCGCGAGTACCGCTATACCGATTTTCCTAAGCACGCCACGTCGCCGCTATGGCAGCCGCCCGCGCCGCCCGCTGCGCTGCTGACTCCGCGTGAAGGCATTAAAATCGGCATCAGTATTTCCGCTGGCAACCGGGCGAAAACTATTCCCGCCAGTGTCTGGCAGCAACTGATGGAAGCGCTGGCCGACCTGCCCTGTACCTTTTATGTGTTCGGGCCGCCTGCTGAACAGCCGTGGCTGGATGAATTGCTGAGCTTAACCGGCCCGAAAGAAAATATCGTGAGCCTGATTGGTGAGCTAAAACTAGAAGAGGTGCCCTGGGCCATCGCGCAGATGGATTTCTATATCTCATCTGACTCCGGCAATGCCTATATTGCCGATGCGCAACAGATACCGGTGATCATGCTTTATGGCCCTTGTGAAGTCAGGGAACAGCGTCCGGTCAACAATGTGCTGTTTATCGGGCCCGATAATGTTGCTGCGTCGACATTCGTTTTTGCCACGCGTTTTCGCTTTGATCAGCCCGCTGAAAAATTATTTGGGCTGGATCACGATAAACTGACTAGAATACAAGCGTTTATTACTCATAACCTGGAATAGTGAAGCGTAATGGCAATTACCCCTGTTGCTGATGCTGTTCAGCAAAGTAAGCTCCTGGTCAACACGCTCTCTGATACGGATGCAAATCCCGTGCACGTTGCCTTTGGCATCAACCACGCCTACGCGCGTGGTCTGGGCATTACGTTATTTTCACTACTCAGCCATCATCCTGATACCGCTTTCCACGCTCATATCTTTTCAGACTCGCTAAGCGAGCAGGATGTCGAAAAATTACGCTCGCTGGCGGCCGGTCATCGGCTGGCGATTACGCTACACATTTTCAACAGTGCCTGGGTCGATCAGTTGCCGGCGGTCGGACGCTATCCAAAAAGCATCCATTATCGTTTTTTGATCCCCGAAACCGTGGCGCGCTTCAGCGATCGGGTGATCTACATCGACGCCGATACGCTGGTGGTGGGTGACTATTCGCCGTTATTCACCCTGGATATTGCCGATTACACGCTGTGTGCCTGTAACGACACGCCACGGGCGCGTCAGAATCAGTGTCCGAAGCTCGGTCTCAAGGGCAACAACTACTTCAACTCCGGCTTTATGCTGATCAATATTCCACGCTGGATGGCGCGTCAGACCACGGCCCGCATTACCGAGGTGCTCGTCACCCGCGGAGCGGAGTTTGGTTTTCCCGATCAGGATGCGTTGAACATTGTGCTGGAAGATGAAGTACTGATCCTGCCGGAGCGTTACAACCACATTTACGACATCATCGCGAACAAGGTTTGGCACCGCTTCCAGGTTCCGAACGATACCGTGATGATTCACTACACCGGTAAATGCAAACCCTGGCATGCCTGGGGCGGTAGCGATCTTTCGTTGCTTTATTACGACTACTATCAGCGATCGCCGTGGGCCGCTCAGTCACTGGATTTACCGCAGCATTATAAAGAGATGAAGCGCTTCGCCCGGATTAAGTGGTATCAGAAGCAATATGCGGAAAGCGTCAGCTGGATGATGAACTATGTCCGGCACAAGTTTTTCGGTTAGCGCGGCGCGGACATTTTTTGCTACCGGTTGTGTCACCTGACGTATCTGTGGCGTGACGGGCGTTCGCTATTCCACGTTTCAGGCATACCGCTTCAGGAAAAAGAGACTCTGCGTGCGTTTTTGTTAACAATTCCGGTGATTTACTTCAGCCTGGGCCAGAGTCAGTTTTATAATCATCAGTCACCCTATTTTATTTTGCTGGCCTGGACCTGGTTTATGATGATGAGGCAAACCCCTTTCGCTTTTCACTCTGCACAGGCGCAAACGTTGTCATGAGTGCCCTTCCCCTGTTGAGTATCATTACGCCTATGTACAACGCGGGCAGCATGTTTGATGAATTCATGCAGTCGCTGCTGGCGCAAACGCTGACGTCTCTGGAGATCATCATTGTCGATGACGGTTCAACCGACGGTTCCGGTGAGCGCGCCGACTATTACGCCCAACATCACTCCCACGTTCGGGTCATTCATCAGGAAAACGGCGGCGTCTCACGCGCGCGTAATGCTGGCCTGGCGATCGCGCAGGGGAAATATGTCACCTTTCCGGATGCTGATGACACCATGCAACCGGAAATGTACCAGACGCTGGTGACGCTGGCGGAACAGGACGATCTGGATGCGGCACAGTGCAATGCCGAATGGTATTTCAAACATAGCCAGCGGGTGAAGCCGCTGATTCCGCTGGACCGCCTGCGCAGTACCGGCGTACTGAGCGGTCCCGACTGGCTGAATACCGCGTTAAAAACCCACCGCTATATGCATGTGGTCTGGCTGGGCATTTACCGTCGTGCGCTGATTGAACAGCATCAGTTGCTGTTTGAGCCAGGGCTGCACCATCAGGACATTCCGTGGACCACTGAATTCATGTTGCTGGCGAAACGCGTGCGCTATACCGATGCGGTGCTGTACCGCTACTACATGCATGACGCCTCAATCAGCAACCGCAAGCGCACCGGCCAGCGTAATGTCGAATACCAGCGTCACTATCTGAAGATTGCCGCTATGCTGGAAGCGCTGAATCATCGCTACCGCGGCAAGGTAAAAATCTATCCATCGTTCCATTATCAGGTGACGCATGAAGCGCTCAGCGTCTGTCATAGCGTACGTCGGGAGCCGGATAGTGACGCACGCCGGGCGATTATCGCCGACCTGTTTGCCAGCCAGACGCATCGCCGAATGCTACGCAATGCCCGCGGGATTAAGCAGTGGTATCAGCTACTGCTGTGGCTGAGTCGTCTCTATCGCTGGCGTTACAAATAACCCTTGAGGCTGGCTTTATCCTAAAAAGGGTTTGCCCTACAATCGGTTCACTAAAATTTGAGAACAATTGTTTATGGCCAGTCCGATTCCAGCAAACGTCTCTCCGCAAAATATATTGCTCATCAAGCTGCGCCATCATGGCGACATGCTGCTGACGACGCCGGCGATCAACGCCCTTCGCCAGCGTTATCCGCAGGCCAGTATCGACGTGTTGCTTTATCAGGAAACGCGTCCGATGCTGGAAGCGCATCCGGACATCCGCCATCTGCACGTGATTGACCGTAAGTGGAAGCAGCAAGGTGGCTGGCGCAAGCTGGGCCATGAATATGCCTTGATTCGTGCGGTACGGGGTTGCCATTACGACCTGGTGATTAATCTGGCCGATCAATGGCGTGCCGCCCTGATCACCCTGCTCTCCGCCGCGCCGATACGCATCGGCTTCGCGTTTAAAAAGCGCGACAACCTGTTCTGGCGGCTGTGCCATAACCAGCTGGTGCCCACTTTCAATCACAGCAAACTGCATACCGTGGAGCAGAATATGTCCGCGCTGGCCCCGCTCGGCATCAGCAGCGAGGGCGCGCGGGTTTCGATGCACTACAGCGAAGCCGATCGTCAACACGTGCTCGCCAGACTGGCGGAGAAGCAGATCGCCTCGCCGTTTATCGTGGTGCAGCCGACCTCCCGCTGGGGCTTTAAATGCTGGGAAGAGGAGAGCGTTGCCGCCACCATCGACCAGCTGGCGCAGCCAGAACGTCCGGTGGTGCTGACCGCCGGACCGGATAAACACGAACTGGCGATGATCGAGCGCATCCAGGCCCTGTGCACCTCGCCGTATGTGGTGTCATTAGCAGGCCAGTTCACACTGCCGCAGCTGGCGGCGCTGATCGATCATGCCAGGCTGTTTATTGGCGTCGACTCCGCCCCGATGCATATGGCGGCCGCGCTGAACACGCCCTGTATTGCGCTATTTGGCCCGACCAAGCTGCAGCACTGGCGGCCGTGGGGCGACAATAATCACGTCATCTGGGCGGGCGATTATGGTCCGCTGCCGTCACCGGACTCGATTGATACCAAAACTGACCAGCGTTATCTGTCTGCCATCCCGGTTAAGGATGTGGTCGCGGCGGCAAGGAGCTATCTGAATGAGTAAGTTACGGCTGGCGATTGTCCGGCAGAAATACCGGCCTGATGGCGGTGCTGAGCGTTTTATCTCGCGAGCGCTGGAAGCGCTGGGCAGCGAACAGCTGGATCTCAACATCATCACGCGCAGCTGGCAGGGCACGCCGCATCCTGACTGGCACCTGCACATCTGTAACCCACCTAAACTGGGACGGGTCTCTCGCGAACGTGGATTTGCCCGTGCGGCCCGCGCCTGCTGGGAACGGGAAAAATTCGACATTGTGCAAAGCCATGAGCGCATCGCCGGTTGTGATATTTTTCGGGCCGGCGATGGTGTCCACCGCGTCTGGCTGGAACAGCGTGCGCGTATCGTTTCGTCCTGGCAGCGCCTGAGCGCCAGCCTCAGCCCTTACCATCGCTATGTGCTGCAGGCGGAAGCGGAGATGTTTAATTCGCCCACGCTGAAAGCGGTCATTTGTAACTCTGAGATGGTAAAACGCGACATCCTGCGCTGCTTCTCACTCGGTGCCGAAAAAATCCACGTCATCCATAACGCCATCGACAGCAGCCGTTTTCAGCCCGCAACTGACGCCACCCGCCACGCGACCCGTCAGCAGTTATCGCTGCCCGATAGCGCGACTGTGCTGATCTATGTTGGCTCTGGTTTTGAGCGTAAAGGGCTGAAAGCGGCGATTGAAGCGCTGGCCGGCAGCGATCGCTATCTGATTGTGGTCGGTCAGGATAAACAGCTGCAGCGCTATCAGCAGCTGGCGAATCAGCTTAACTGCTTGGATCGCCTGCGTTTTGTCGGCGTACAGCAGGATGTGCAGCCGTTCTATCATGCGGCCGATGGTTTACTGCTGCCCACGCTCTACGATCCTTTCCCGAATGTGGTGCTGGAGGCGATGGCCTGTGGCCTGCCGGTAATTACCAGCACCGGCTGCGGCGGCGCGGAATTTATTACTGCCGGTCAGCAAGGTTTCGTCTGTGATGCGCTGGATATCAATGGACTGAATCAGGCGATTCAGGCGATACCGTCGCTTTCAGTCGACTCACGCATGGGCGAAGCGGCACGGCGCAGAATTGAACCTTATGGGCCGCAGCGACTGGCCAGCTCGCTGACTTCGCTGTATCAACAGGTGCTGCGAAGCAACTGACAATGTGGGATGAGTGGATGCAGGGTTTCTGATAACATGCCGCCATCTGATTTTAATCTGGTTTTAGACGCGAACGTGTCGTAACGGTAACTATGACGACCATTTACACCGCACTGCTCTATCTTATTCAGCCACTGATTTGGCTGCGCCTGTGGCTGCGCGGTCGTAAAGCGCCGGCCTATCGCAAACGCTGGGCAGAGCGCTATGGCTATTGTGTCGGCAAAGTTAAGCCAGACGGTATTGTGCTGCACTCGGTGTCGGTCGGCGAAACGCTGGCGGCGATCCCCCTGGTGCGTGCGTTGCGTCATCGTTATCCTACCCTGCCGATTACCGTCACCACCATGACACCAACCGGTTCAGAGCGGGCGCAATCGGCGTTTGGCAAAGATGTGCATCACGTTTATCTGCCTTATGACCTGCCAGGCTCGATTAATCGTTTCCTCGATACGGTCAACCCACGGCTGGTGATCATCATGGAAACCGAGCTGTGGCCCAATATCATCCGCATTCTGCATCAGCGCAATATTCCGCTGGTGATCGCCAACGCCCGTCTTTCGGCGCGTTCGGCAAAAGGCTACCGCAAGCTGGGTAAATTCATGCGTCAGCTGCTGCAGAGCATCACGCTGATTGCAGCGCAGAATAGTGAAGATGGTGACCGGTTCCTTGAGCTGGGCCTGAAGCGCTCGCAGCTGGCGATTACCGGCAGCCTGAAATTTGATATCTCAGTGACGCCAGAGCTGGCGGCCAGAGCCGTCACGCTGCGCCGTCAGTGGGCACCGCGGCGTCCGGTGTGGATTGCCACCAGCACCCATGAAGGCGAAGAGGCGATCGTGCTCGATGCGCATCGCCGACTGCTGCAATCCTTCCCGGATTTACTGCTGATTCTGGTTCCCCGCCATCCCGAACGTTTCAACGATGCGCGCGAACTGACCCAGCAGCGTAACTTCAGCTTTATCCTGCGCAGCAGCGGTGAGATCCCTTCTGGCTCGACTCAGGTGGTGATTGGTGACTCGATGGGTGAACTGATGCTGCTGTACGGTATTGCCGATCTGGCATTTGTCGGTGGCAGCCTGGTTGAACGGGGCGGACATAACCCACTGGAGCCTGCTGCACATGCGATTCCGGTTCTGATGGGGCCGCACACCTGGAACTTCAAAGATATCTGCAGCAAACTGCAACAGGGCCAGGGTCTGATTACCGTCACCGACGTGATTTCGCTGGAAAAAGAGGTCACCAACCTGTTGCAGGATGATGACTATCGTCGTTATTACGGACGCCACGCGGTGGACGTGCTGCATCAGAACCAGGGCGCGCTGCAACGTCTGCTGCAGTTACTCGAACCCCATTTACCGCCACGGGCCCACTGATGCCAACACGCCAACGTCTTTCAGTGGTGATGATCGCCAAAAACGAAGCGGAACTGCTGCCTGACTGTCTGGCCTCCGTCAGCTGGGCCGATGAGATTATCCTGCTGGATTCCGGTAGCGAAGATAACAGCGTGGAAATTGCCACCCAGGCGGGCGCGCAGGTGTTTCGCAGCGATAACTGGCAGGGTTACGGCATACAACGCCAGCGCGCGCAGCGTTACGCCAGCGGCGACATGATTTTGATGATCGATGCCGATGAGCGCGTGACGCCAGAGCTGCGCGCCGCCATTGAGCAGGTATTGATCGCCCCACCCAGCCGCACGGTTTACAGCCTTGGCCGCAGCAACCTGTTTCTGGGCCGCTTTATGCGCCACAGCGGCTGGTATCCTGACCGCGTCATGCGGCTTTATCCCCCGACGTTGCACTACAATGACAACCTGGTGCATGAATCGCTGAACGCCGAAGACGCGCCGGTGGTGGCACTGAAGGGAGATCTGCAACACCTGACCTGTCGTGATTTGATCGCCTTTCAGCGCAAGCAACTGGCGTATGCCGAAGCCTGGGCGACGGAACGTTATCAGCGCGGTAAACGCTGCGGCCTGTTTTCTATCTTCAGCCATACGCTGGGTGCATTTGTAAAAACCCTGCTGTTACGCGCGGGCTTTCTGGATGGCAAACAGGGCTGGATCCTGGCGGTGGTTAACGCACAATATACCTTTAACAAGTATTCGGCGCTGTGGGCGCTGAATCACGCATCGGCAAAAGGGCGAGTATGAGTACTAAAGCCATTTATCCCGGCACCTTCGATCCCATTACGCTGGGACATCTCGATATTGTGACGCGGGCCGCGCAGATGTTTGATCGGGTAGTGCTGGCGATTGCCGCCAGTCCCAGCAAGAAGCCGATGTTCAGTCTGGACGAGCGTGTGGCGTTGGCGAGCCAGGTAGTGGCACATCTGCCTAACGTTGAGGTGGTCGGATTCAGCGATTTAATGGCAAATTTCGCCCGCTCTCAGCAGGCTAACGTGCTGGTTCGTGGACTGCGCGCGGTGTCGGACTTTGAATATGAAATGCAGCTGGCGCACATGAATCGTCACCTGCTGCCGACGCTGGAGAGCGTGTTTCTGATGCCGTCGGAAGGCTTCTCTTTTGTCTCCTCTTCGCTGGTCAAAGAGGTGGCGCGTCACGGTGGCGATGTTACCGCCTTCCTGCCCGCGCCAGTCTATCAGGCGTTACTGGCTAAATTAGCTTAGTGCTGGCAATTCGGGCACCAGTAAGTGCTGCGTTGCCCGTGTCTGCCGCTGATAATCGGCGTACCACATGCCCGGCACGGTTCCCCGGCCCGGCCATAAACCTGCAGCTGCTGCGCAAAATACCCCGGCTTACCGTCACTCTGTAAGAAGTCACGCAGCGTGGTTCCGCCCTGCTCGATGGAACGCAGTAACACCGCTTTGATAGTATTGACCAGCACTCCGGCCTCTGACTGCGACAGACTGCCGGCAGGTCGATCGGGCAGGATCCCGGCAGTAAACAGCGACTCGCTGGCGTAAATATTGCCGACGCCGACCACCACTTTGTTATCCATCAGCCACTGTTTAATCAGCGTCCGTCTGCCGCGCGACTTTTCGAACAGATAAGCGCCATCAAATTGGTCGCTGAGCGGCTCCGGTCCCAGATGCGCCAGCACGCTGCTGCCGGCCAGATCGCTGCTCCAGAGCCAGGCGCCAAAGCGACGCGGATCGGTGTAGCGCAGCACTTTGCCATTGCTCATCACTAAATCAACATGGTCATGGGTGGCGGCCGGCAACTCTTCTGGCAGCACACGTAAACTGCCGGACATCCCGAGATGGATGATGATCCAGCCATGCGGCAGCTCCAGCAGCAGATATTTTGCCCGACGCTGCACGCTGAGTACCGGCTGATCGCTCAGCGACAGGATCTCCTGCGAAACCGGCCAGCGCAGACGTGAATTACGCACCACGGCGTGAAGGATGGTTTCACCGACCAAATGCGGTTCGATACCGCGACGGCTGGTTTCAACCTCTGGCAACTCTGGCATAACCTCTCCTCAGCGGATTGCACAAACAAAAAACCCGGCCGGAGCCGGGTTTTTAGCAGAACACTAAAATTACTTAATTTTAGCTTCTTTGTAGATCACATGCTGACGTACAACCGGATCGAACTTTTTCAGTTCCAGCTTCTCTGGTTTAGTACGTTTGTTCTTCGTGGTGGTATAGAAGTGACCTGTACCAGCAGAGGAAACCAGCTTGATCTTCTCACGAATACCTTTAGCCATGATTCAGTTCCTTAGTACTCTTAGTACTTCTCACCACGGGCACGCATGTCGCTAACACCGTATCAATGCCCTTTTTATCAATAATACGCATACCTTTTACAGATACACGCAGAGTAACGAAGCGCTTCTCGCTCTCAACCCAAAAACGGTGTGAGTGCAGGTTCGGAAGGAAACGGCGTTTCGTCGCGTTCATTGCGTGGGAACGGTTGTTACCGGTCACCGGACGCTTTCCAGTTACCTGGCAGACTCGTGACATGTCTATTCTCCAAAAATCAAATCAGCTCGAGCTTTAAAAATTAGGTTTTGGCCGCCTCGTCAGGCTTGCAGCCCGCCAGGCGAGTTCCATGGAACCCGCTAAGCTGGCCTAACCGCCAAACCCGAGATTCTCAAAGGTGGCGTAGTATACGCCGCTCAGCCCAAGTGCTCAAGTCCCGAACAGATAAAGATCCCGAATGATCGGGTAAAAAGCCGCCACCTGGCGCGAATTTTTGCTGTGTTAAAGCCAGCCTCGCTCAGCAAACGAGACATATTCGCCATGACCTATCACCAGATGATCGAGCAAACGGATGTCGAGCAACTGGCAGGCTTCGCTGACTTTTCGCGTCACATCGCGGTCAGCCCGGCTCGGTTCCGCCATCCCGGAAGGGTGGTTATGCGCCAGAATCAGTGCGGCTGCGTTGACCTTAAGCGCCTCCCGTACGATCTCGCGCGGGTGGACCTCTACGCTGTTGATGGAACCCGAAAACATCTTTTGCGCCACCAGCACCCGGTGCTGATTATCAAGAAACAGCACCATAAAGATCTCACGCTCCTGACGGGCTAACAGACTTTGCAGGTAATGCCGCGTGACCTGAGGATTTTCCATCGCACTTTCGCGGGCCAGCTGGCTGGCAAAAAAGCGCTTCGCCAGTTCCGCAATCGCGTGCAGCTGTGCCAGCTTGGCATCACCGACGCCCTTGATGCCGCTGAAAGCGGCTTTGCTGGCGGTCATAATGTGATAGAGCGAGCCAAACTCCTGCACGATCTGCTGCGCCAGCGCCATCACGTTCTGTCCCGGCGTGCCGGTTCGCAGAAACAGGGCCAGCAGCTCGACGTCACTCAGCGCCTGTGCGCCCTGCTGCTTTAGCTTCTCCCGCGGTGCCATACTTTTCATCTGCATTCTCCCTGTGGCGAACGTCAGAGTGACCCATCTGGCGCAACGCCACCATCAGCAGCGTGACTTTTTACGAGATGGCTCGCAAACGCAGGCAGTGAAAAGGCGCGTCACTGCTTTTGTGATAAAGTCCGTGCATTCGCCGCGGCAGGCGGCAGACAGTTTAGTGAGGCCAACATCATGATGGGATTAGCCGGTAAAAAAATTCTTCTTGGCGTGAGTGGCGGGATTGCCGCCTACAAAGCACCTGAGCTGGTGCGGCGCCTGCGCGATCGCGGTGCCGATGTCCGCGTGATGATGACGGACGGCGCTAAAGCGTTTATTACGCCGCTCAGCCTGCAGGCGGTTTCCGGTTATCCGGTATTTAACGATCTGCTCGACCCGGCGGCAGAAGCGGCAATGGGGCATATTGAGCTAGCCAAATGGGCTGATTTAATTGTGCTGGCCCCGGCAACCGCCGACCTGATTGCCCGAATTACCGCCGGCATGGCCAACGATCTGGTCACCACCGCCGTACTGGCCACCGCATCGCCGGTGGCAGTGGTGCCGGCGATGAATCAACAGATGTATCGCGCGGCAGTGACCCAGCAAAATCTGCAGGCGCTGCAGCAGCGCGGCGTACTGATTTGGGGACCTGACAGCGGCAGCCAGGCCTGTGGCGACGTCGGACCGGGCCGGATGCTCGATCCGCTGGCAATCGTCGACCATGCAATACAGTGGGCCACGCCCGTCAACGATCTGCAACATCTCAACATTATGATTACCGCCGGTCCCACCCGCGAGGCACTGGACCCGGTGCGTTACATCACCAATCACAGCTCCGGCAAAATGGGTTTTGCTATCGCAGCCGCAGCGGCCCGACGCGGTGCCACCGTTACGCTGGTCAGCGGGCCGGTGACGCTGCCTGCGCCTGCGGGGGTAAAACGGGTCGATGTCACCAGCACGCTGGAAATGCAGGCGGCGGTGATGGCCGAGATAGATAAACAACATATTTTCATTGCAAGCGCAGCCGTGGCAGACTACCGGGCGCCGACATTGCGGCCGAAAAAATCAAGAAACAGGGCGGTGATGATAACGTCACGCTGCAACTGATAAAAAATCCCGATATTGTTGCCGGCGTCGCCGCGTTACAGGAGCACCGGCCTTTCGTGGTTGGATTTGCTGCTGAAACCCAGAATGTGGAAGAATACGCCCGGCAAAAACGGGTGCGCAAGAATCTGGACCTGATCTGCGCTAACGACGTTGCTAAAGCCGGACAAGGGTTCAATAGCGACACCAATGCTCTTCACCTTTTTTGGCAGGATGGAGAAAAGCGCTTACCGCTCAGCGATAAGTCTCTCCTTGGCCAACAATTATTAGACGAGATTGTCAGCCGTTATGATGAAAAAAATAGACGTTAAAATCCTTGATGCGCGCGTCGGTAAAGAATTTCCGCTGCCGACCTACGCCACCTCGGGTTCCGCTGGGTTAGATTTACGCGCCTGCATCGACGATGTTCTCGACATCGCACCAGGCACTACCACGCTGGTTCCGACCGGCCTGGCGATTCACATTGCCGATCCTGATCTGGCTGCGGTCATCCTGCCGCGCTCGGGCCTCGGCCATAAACACGGCATCGTGCTGGGTAATCTGGTGGGACTGATCGACTCCGACTATCAGGGACAGTTGATGGTATCAGTATGGAACCGTGGCCAGGAAAGCTTCTCGCTGCAGCCGGGCGACCGCATGGCACAGCTGGTTTTTGTCCCGGTGGTGCAGGCCGAGTTTAATCTGGTGGAAGACTTCGACGCCAGCTTGCGCGGCGAAGGCGGCTTCGGTCACTCAGGCCGTCAATAACCAACGCTACCGACTTTCACTTACGCCAATTATTTTTTCTCATCGCCATGAGACGTGTGCTTGTGGCAGATGCGTAGGTGTTGCCTGTTTAAGGTGAATTTCAGGGGTCTTTTAGGTCATGGCAGAAAAAAAAGTCGCGAAGCGAAATCGTCGCGAAGAGATTTTGCAGGCGCTGGCGCAAATGCTGGAGTCGGGTGATGGCAGTCAACGGATTACCACTGCCAAACTGGCAGCCACGGTCGGCGTGTCAGAAGCGGCGCTCTATCGTCACTTCCCCAGTAAGACACGGATGTTCGACAGCCTGATTGAGTTTATCGAAGACAGTCTGATTACCCGCATCAATCTGATCCTGAAAGATGAGAAAGAGACCATGACGCGCCTGCGTCTGATCGTGCAATTGATTCTGGGATTTGGTGAGCGTAATCCGGGGCTGACGCGTATTCTGACCGGTCATGCGCTGATGTTTGAGCAGGATCGCCTGCAGGGGCGCATCAATCAACTGTTTGAGCGGATTGAAGTGCAGCTGCGCCAGGTGATGCGTGAGCGCAAAATGCGTGAGGGTGAAGGCTTTCAGTCTGATGAGACGCTGCTGGCGAGCCAGCTACTGGCGTTTTGTGAAGGTTTACTGTCGCGTTATGTCCGCTCGGAGTTTCGCTTTAGTCCGACCGCAGACTTTGAAGCTCGCTGGCCGCTGATTGCTGCCCAGATGGTATAACGGGAAGGCGGGCATCACGCCCGCCTTCTGTTTAAATGCCGTAGCTTTTTGATACGCCCGCACCTGGGCTAAATGATCCGCCATCTCAGGCTTCTCTTCCAGCCACACAATCAGATCAGCCAGCGTAATGATTGCGGTCACGGTGCAACGATAATCACGTTCCACTTCCTGAATCGCCGACATGTCACCCCGTCCACGCTCCTGGCGATCAAGCGAAACCAGCACGCCAGCCAGCGTCGCGTTGTGCGCACCGATGATATCCATCGACTCACGAATCGCGGTACCCGCGGTGATCACATCATCCACCAGCATCACTTTGCCCTGCAGGGGACTGCCAACCAGTAATCCGCCTTCGCCGTGATCTTTGGCCTCTTTACGGTTAAAGCAGTAAGGCACATCGCGGTCGTGGTGATCGGCGAGTGCGACCGCAGTGGTGGTCGCAATCGGAATACCTTTGTAGGCCGGACCGAACAACAGGTCGAAATCGACGCCGCCATCCACCAGTGCCTGCGCGTAGAAGCGTCCCAGCAGCGCTAAATCCCGTCCGCTGTTAAACAGACCGGCGTTAAAGAAATAGGGGCTTTTACGCCCGGACTTTAAAGTGAACTCACCGAACTTCAGCACCTGCTTGTTCAGGGCGAAGTCAATAAACTGACGCTGCCAGGCTTTCATTTCTCACTCCTCAAATAAAGAAAAGGCGACTCTGAGGTCGCCTGTTACATCAATTTTCCAGCGCTGCTTTCTGCGCCTGAATTAACTCTTCAATTCCGCCGCGTGCCAGCGCCAGTAGCGTCAGCAGCTCTTCATGGCTGAACGGCTCGCCTTCGGCAGTGCCCTGCACCTCGATCATGCGGCCATCTTCCATCATCACCACGTTCATGTCGGTTTCTGCTGCAGAGTCTTCAACGTATTCCAGATCGCACAGCGCTTCGCCCTTAACGATGCCGACCGAAATTGCCGCCACCATCCCTTTCATCGGGTTAGCTTTCAGCTTGCCGCTGGCGACCAGCTTGTTCAGCGCATCGGCCAGCGCCACGCAGGCTCCGGTGATTGATGCGGTGCGCGTGCCGCCATCGGCCTGGATCACGTCACAGTCGAGCGTAATGGTAAATTCACCCAGCGCTTTCAAATCCACCGCGGCGCGCAGTGAACGGGCGATCAGACGCTGAATCTCCAGCGTACGTCCGCCCTGCTTGCCTTTTGCGGCTTCACGCGCCATGCGGCTGTGGGTTGAACGCGGTAGCATGCCATATTCGGCGGTAATCCAGCCCTGGCCCTGGCCTTTAAGGAAACGCGGAACCCCTTCGTCTACGGAGGCAGTGCAGAGCACTTTGGTTTCACCGAATTCCACCAGAACGGAACCCTCTGCGTGTTTGGTGTAATTGCGGGTCAATGTGACTGGACGCACCTGTTGTGCGCTACGGCCTGCTGGACGCATGGGTAATCTCCGGCTTGCTAATGATTGGCTGCGCATTATACGGACTTCCTTGCCCGCTGTCTCTTGCGCTGGTCCGCCGCATCATCAGATGAAATTCCCGGCTGACTGTGGCTAAATGCGCGTTCCTTTCTCTCTGATTAAATAAATTATGGCCGCCATTCTTCATTTCCTGCTGGCGCTGGGGGTGATCTTTGCCCTTGCGCTGCTGGTCAGTCATGACCGTAAACAGATTCGCCTGCGCTATATCGTTCAGCTGATTGTGGCAGAAGCCGCACTCGGCTGGTTCTTTCTTCATTCAGCCAGTGGCCTGGCGCTGGTCGGATCGGTGGCGGGCTTCTTTGAAACACTGCTCGGCTTTGCCGCACAGGGCACAGAATTCGTCTTTGGCGGGATGAGCAAACAGGGGCTGGCATTTATTTTTCTCGGCGTCCTCTGCCCGATTGTGTTTATTTCGGCCTTAATCGGCATATTGCAGCACTGGCGCATCCTGCCGCTGCTGATTCGGTTTGTCGGGACCCTGCTGTCGAAAATTAACGGCATGGGTAAGCTGGAGTCCTTTAACGCCGTCAGCACGCTGATCCTCGGCCAGTCGGAAAACTTCATCGCGTATAAAGGTATTCTGGGCGATATTCCGCCGCGCCGGCTTTACACCATGGCGGCGACCGCTATGTCCACCGTCTCGCTGTCGATTGTTGGCGCTTATATGTCGATGATCGAAGCCAAATATGTGGTCGCGGCGCTGCTGCTTAATATGTTCAGCACCTTCATTATCCTGTCGATCATTAACCCGATGAAGAGCCAGGATCAGCAGCCCATCGCTCTCGATAAACTGCATGAAGATCAAAGCTTCTTTGAGATGCTGGGTGAATACATTCTGGCTGGCTTTAAAGTGGCGATGATTATTCTGGCAATGCTGATCGGCTTTATTGCGCTGATCGCGGCCGTGAATGCGCTGTTTGCCGCCGTGTTCGGTTACAGCTTCCAGCAGTTGCTCGGCTACCTGTTTTATCCATTTGCCTGGCTGATTGGCATTCCGACTGCCGATGCACTGCAGGCGGCCAGTATTATGGCGACCAAGCTGGTGGCGAATGAGTTTGTGGCGATGATTGAACTGCAAAAAGTCGCGTCAGGCATGAGCGCACGCGGACTGGGTATTCTGTCGGTGTTTCTGGTCTCGTTCGCTAACTTCGCCTCTATTGGCATTGTAGCGGGTGCGATCAAGGGACTGAACGAGCAGCAGGGCAACGTGGTCTCACGTTTTGGCTGGAAACTGGTGTACGGCTCGACACTGGTGAGCCTGCTGTCGGCCGCCTTTGCCGGTCTGTTTATCTGATAGCCAACGGCGGCAAGTCTGCCGCCGTTTCCCGCCTCAGAACCCGACACAGACGGGTGCATCAACCCGCATCACCGACTCCTGACCAAAGCGCTTTTTATACAGGGTGCGTAGCGCTTCAATATTGGCATTCGCAGTCGAATCAAAGCCGTGGATCAGCATCAGCGCTTTGCTGTTTTCGCGCGCCAGCTGGCCATTGTCGCCCAGCCACTGTCCCCTGGCGTCATATACCGATAACCCCGCTCTGAAGCGTGGTGTTACCTCGTTATCCACGAAGTTCATCCACTCAAGTGAACTCACCGTTCCCCCCTGTGGCTTGCTCAGACCAAACCACAGCGTGGTCTGCATCATGACGTCACCGCCGGCGCAAATCGGCTGGGGTTTAGTTGGCGGTAAAGGGGGAGCCTGACAACCCGCCAGCATCAGAGCCAGCGCAACGGGAACAGCAATAACGCGAAACATAGATCGGCATCCTCACATAGTCGGCCAGCCATCATCATAAGTGCCTGTGGTATAAAGCGGAAATGATTCGTTATTTCGCCGTGAGACGCTTATGCCTGTTATGCCGTGGCTGCCCTCGCTATACTTCCCCTCATCTTTCCGAAAATGAGTACCGCTTATGATCCGCAGTATGACCGCTTATGCCCGCCGCGAAGCTAAAGGCGAATGGGGCAGCGCCGCCTGGGAGCTGCGTTCCGTGAACCAACGTTATCTGGAAACCTATATCCGTCTGCCGGAGCAGTTCCGCGGACTGGAGCCGGTGATCCGCGAGCGCATTCGCCAGCGTCTGACGCGCGGCAAGATTGAGTGCAACCTGCGTTATGATGCCGATCCCAGTGCTCAGGGCGAACTGATGCTGAACGAAGCGCTGGCGAAACAGCTGGTGCAGGCCGCTAACTGGGTGAAGATGCAAAGCGATGAAGGCGCGATTAATCCGCTGGATATTCTGCGCTGGCCGGGTGTGATGTCTGCTCAGGAGCAGGACCTGGACGTGATCAACCAGCAGTTGTTGCAGGCGCTGGACGGCGCGCTGGATGATTTCATTGCGGCACGCGAAAGCGAAGGTACCGCACTGAAAGCGATGATTGAGCAGCGTCTGGAAGGCGTCTCACAGGAAGTCAGCAAAGTCCGCGCGCAGATGCCTGAAGTGATCAAATGGCAGCGTGAACGGCTGGTCGCCAAGCTGGAAGATGCCGAAGTGCAGCTGGAAAATAATCGCCTTGAGCAGGAACTGGTGATGATGGCACAGCGTGTTGATGTCTCCGAAGAGCTGGACCGGCTGGATGCTCACGTTAAAGAGACCTATAACATTCTGAAGAAGAAAGAGGCAGTTGGCCGTCGTCTGGACTTCATGATGCAGGAGTTTAATCGCGAGTCGAATACGCTGGCATCGAAGTCTATCAATGCAGAAATCACGACCTCCGCGATTGAGCTGAAGGTGCTGATTGAGCAGATGCGCGAACAGATCCAGAATATCGAGTAACGTTTCCCTTATCAAAGCGCCCGCCGGGGCGCTTTGTTTCCTTTAAGCGATCTGCCTCAAAAGCCGATAACGCCTTTTTGCCTGCTGGTCACTTTTTCGGCGCTATCCGCGTAATAATTACGTAAAGTTAGATAAATAATAATTTCCAGACTGTTCTGCCAGCCCAAAAATTCATGGAAAAATTTTTATCTACGTTTCGATTAACTGGCTGAATTCAATTATTATTTTTCCTAAAACCTCTTTTTTTAGCCCCTTTTCCCGTCGATCCATGAAACAGGTCAATCCTGTAGATTCCTGGTATTACCTGTCTTTCAAGGCACTTTTTGATAAAGTGTTGGTCGAAATCAGTACAGCTGTACCGCCTGGAGACTTATGGAAGTGTTCTTTATGCGATACATCCATTTATCTCATGAAGGTTAGTAATGAAAAACACCGGAAAATTTAGCAGTTCGCTGCTGCATCCGCGTTATTGGTTTACCTGGTTCGGCCTGGGAATACTCTGGCTGCTGGTTCAGCTTCCTTACCCTGTTCTTATGCGCCTTGGTGCCGGTGCCGGTAAAATTTCCCGTCATTTCCTGCAGCGCCGCGAGCGCATTACCCGTCGCAACATCGAACTCTGCTTCCCCGGTATCAGTGAAGAGAAAACCGAGCGAATGATCGCGGGCAACTTTGCTTCACTGGGCATGGCGCTGGCCGAAACCGGCATTGCCTGGTTCTGGTCCGATCGCGCGGTCAAACGCCTGTTTACCGTCTCCGGTCTGGCAAATTTACACTCTGCGCAGAATGAAAAGCGTGGCGTGATGCTGATTGGCGTGCATTTTATGTCGCTGGAACTGGGCGGTCGCATCAGTGGTCTGTGTCAGCCAATGATGGCGATGTATCGTCCACACAATAATCTGGCGATGGAGTATGTTCAGACCAAAGGCCGGATGCGCTCTAATAAAGCGATGATCGATCGCCGCGACCTGCGCGGTATGGTGCATGCGCTGAAGCAGGGTGAATCAGTGTGGTTTGCGCCCGATCAGGACTACGGCCCGAAAGGCAGCACCTTCGCTCCGCTGTTTGCCGTGGAGAAAGCTGCAACCACCAACGGCACCTTCGTGTTATCGCGTCTGGCTAAACCGGCAATGGTGCCGATTATGCTGATCCGTAATCCTGGTAACGATGGCTACCATTTGATTATCGAACCGATGCTGGAAAATTATCCTCACACCGACGAGTCGGCTGCGGCTGCCTATATGAATAAGGTGATCGAAAACCAGATTCTGCGCGCACCAGAACAGTACCTCTGGCTGCATCGCCGCTTTAAAACCCGTCCGCCGGGTGAAGCATCACTCTACGTCTGAGTCCGATCCCAAAGCAGGCCCCGCGCCTGCTTTGTTGTTTTATCTCGCAGCCAACCTCCGCTCACCGCTCCCTTTTCTCCCGCGTCTCACTGCATGACTCCCACGCTCTTAGCTTTGAATGACGCGCTGGCATCAGACCTCTATTTGAGGAATGATGAATACTCACCCGCAAGCCAGAGTTGAAATATCATATGGATATCAATACCGCTGAGCAGTGGCAGCGCCCACTGATTGATGACCGCCTGACACCTTACATCGAAGTAGACGCAGCACGTCTGGAGCAGAACCTGCAACAGATGCAGCGCAAGGCTGATGCAGCCGGCGTCGCATTTCGTCCTCATATCAAAACCCACAAAAGCGTCTGGATTGCCCGGCGTCAGCTGGCATTGGGTGCCCGGGGCGTAACGGTCTCTAAACCGAGTGAAGGTGTCAGTTTTATTCTGGGCGGCATTCGTGATCTGCTGTTGGCCTATCCGGTGGTGCAGGCGCAGAGCGTGGCAGAACTACTGCGCCTGGCGGTACAGCATCAGGCGAAAATCACCCTGATTGCCGATACGCTACAGGGCGTTGCGGCTATTGCGGATGCCAGGCAACAGCAACCCGACTGCGACCTGTCAGTGGCGATCAAAGTTGACGTCGGATTACATCGTATCGGCGTTAATCCGCATACCGATCAGGCCGTAGTGATTGCACAGGCGCTGCGAGAGAAAGGATTACGTTTTGCCGGGCTGATCTCTCATGCCGGCCACGCCTATGGCGCCGGCAACCCGGCAGCCATCGCGGAGATTGCCCACCAGGAGGCGGCGTTGATGCAGCAGCTACAGGCGACGCTTCAGGCTGCGGTTTTTACCGACTGTCCGATCTCTGTCGGTTCCACCCCCACTGCGCTGGCAGCTAATGTTGCTCCCGGCATTGATGAAATCCGTCCCGGCAATTATGCACTGCTCGATCTTACCGCCTGCCGCCTCGGCCTGAGCCGGGTCGACCAGTTGGCGCTGAGTGTGATCAGCCGGGTAGTGGCGGTAAACGAGCATTTCGCGATTATAGATGCCGGCTCGAAAATGCTGAGTTCAGATAAAGGCCCTCACGGCACCAACGCCAGCGGGTTCGGCATCGCGGTTGATGCAATCGGCAAGACCTATGAAATCGCCAAACTATCCGAAGAGCATGGTTTTCTGCTCTGTCCGCAGCACCGCCCTGAAGTCGGCAGCTTAGTGCGCATCTTCCCGAACCACAGCTGTGCGGTGATGGCGCAATCAGATGCGTTTATCCTGCGCCATGAACAGGGTGATGCAGAGCAACACGCCGTTTCCGCGCGCGGCAATTTCATCTGATTGCATCGCAGGCAACAGCCCACGTTGTTGTCTGCGGTTTGTACGAAACCCTGTCCACCCCACACTTCTGTCGTCGCAACATTTTACCTGGCGTAGCCGCATGCTTTAATGCCCTTTTCCGCTACCCTGCCGGAGGTAACATGCTCTCCTCTCGTACTCTGAGCCTGACGATTCCACGACACTGGTTAGATCTGTATGAAACCATCTGGAAACCCGAGTTCTTTCCAAAATGGGCATCCGGCTTAACCAGCAGCACCTTCGAACCTGAAGGAAATCGCTGGCGCGCCAAAGGACCACAAGGCACGGTGAAGATTCGCTTCACTCCCCATAATCCGTTTGGCGTAATGGATCACTGGATTGACACCGGCTTTGGCAAGGAGATTTATATGCCGATGCGGGTGATCGCTAACGAACAGGGTGCCGAAGTGGTGGTGACGGTCTACCGCCAGCCATTAACCTCAGAAGAAAAATTTAAGCAGGATATTGAATGGGTTAGCAAAGATCTCGAAAAGCTCAATCAATTGCTGACTCAGTAAATCAAGGAGTTAGCGCGTTTTTTCTGCTGTATTTAAGGCTGGCCGTTAATGAAAAAAAATACAAAAATATTGCGTCAAAAAGCATAAAGCCCTTAGCTGATTACCTGTACTGTTTATCAATCTATCAACAGTTATTCTTAAGCATTGTCGCCAGGAAAACTCCTGGCAGTATCACCACAATCTCCCTTGCAATGCCTGATTTCATGCCGTTTTTTCAGACACCCGTCGCATCCTTTGCCGGTGATATACATTAATCCTTAATAAATATTTATTACGCTGCTGTCAGGTATTTAATATTTATCATGCATAGAGTGAAACCATTAATTCCTGCGGTCGCGTTATCAGAGTTTTCTTATGGTGTTAATTTAAATAAAACAATGTATAAATCACTCCACACACAGCAATACCCATAATGATAAAGCAGGAAAAAAGACATGGACCGCTCGACTATCCTTTGTTATCAGAAAAAGAATTTGTTGAGATTGCCGGCAGGATGCTGGCAGGAGAATATAAAACTACAACAGGATTTATTCGTGATCTGGCGGACTTCTTATTAACAGCGGGAGATTCCGCCATGACACGAAACCGCGAATATTCCAGGGATATCTATTTTTTATCCGAGCATCATTTGATTGAATCCATAATAACATGGCAAGCCTGGCAAGGTATTTCAGGACTTCGGCCGGAAAAGTTGCACTAACTAACGGTGTCACAGCAACCTCATTGCCGTTACACGAACATTTAATTCTCACAGAGTACCTCTACTCTAACGAGCATATTATGGCAATACGTGAAAGCAGTCTGAATAGCGCAAAATGGTCTCTCCTCTCTTCGATTAAGATTATTGGCATTGGCGTGTTGCAGCTTTCTTTACTGGCGCAAATTCTGCAGGCAAATGAACTGAACCTGCTGGCCATTGCAGTGCTGGCGTTACTGGCTATCGATACCCTGGCCGATCGGGGCTTCTCGAATACGATAATCCGCCGTTGTATGCTCTCTATCAACGATCTCTCGATCCTGTATTGGGGCAATATGTTGATGGGTGCAGCGGTGTTTGGTCTGTTATTTGTCAGCAGCCATCTGCTTAATCGGATGTTTGATCAGCCTGAACTGGCTTTAATGCTGGAGATGGTGTCTGTGGTGTTTATTATTATCCCCCAGGGCCAGCAGTACCGTGCAATATTACAACGTGAAAAACAATATACCCGTATCGCATTTGCTGAAACCTCTTCGGTATTAGCCGGGCTGAGCGTCACTTTATTTACCGTCTGGCTGACTCCCTCAGTACTCTGCGCAATCTGGGGTTATCTGGCGATGGCATCAATTCGCATGCTGATTTATTGCTACTATGGTCGTTCATGGTTCCAACCGGAATACCGTTTTAGCCTGAAAAAATTCTCTCAGATTCGTGCAAGAAACAAATAATAAAGCAAGTCTGTATGGTGGGCTCTGAGCATCCTCAGGGATGCGTTGGCGTGCTGTGAACCAGCACGCTTTTTCTTTTTTTAATGTACGGTATTATTCCGCGGCTAAGAATAATCGTTCTCGCTGACCTGCAGACCCACGGATGACGTTATAAAATCCCTGCACCCGCTGTCGGGCATTAATAAACCAGGCTCATGCCGTCGTATCGGATTCCCGCTTTACCATTCAGGCACGCCCTTCCCGTTCTCAACCGTACTCATCGCAGTCAGCGTACCGATATGCGCCAGAACGCAGCGTCCGCTCTTCACCGCTATTTCAGATTGAAGCAGGATGACAGAGACCTCTGTCGTACAGCCTGCTACGCCAGGTTCAGTGAACCGCAGAGATAACATCTCGCTCGGTGGATTAGGGCTGATGAATTTTTCTTATCCATCTCGGGACACGCCTCCAGCCACTTAGCTGATATAACTGATTTTAAATGACGCAGACATAAACTCAGCTAATCCCAACTGCCTGACACCATAAAATCTCAGTCGCCGTTTATTACGCTATCCCTTAGCCTAGCCGCCGTCTAACTGGAGCCTGCTATGTTACTGACTGTTCTCTACATCATCGGCATCACCGCCGAGGCCATGACCGGTGCGCTGGCTGCTGGCCGCCGTAAGATGGATCTGTTCGGCGTCATCATCATCGCCTCAGTCACCGCGATTGGCGGCGGTTCAGTTCGCGATATTCTGCTCGGTCACTATCCGCTGGGCTGGGTTAAACATCCCGAATACATCATGATTGTTGCCGCTGCTGCGGTGATCACTACCTTTACTGCGCCGTTAATGACGCATCTGCGCAAAGTGTTCCTGGTACTGGATGCGCTTGGCCTGGTGGTTTTCTCTATTATTGGCGCTCAGGTTGCGCTGGATTCCGGTCATGCAATGATTATTGCCGCCATCAGTGCCGTAATTACCGGCGTATTCGGCGGCGTTCTGCGCGATATGTTCTGCAACCGCATTCCCCTGGTGTTTCAGAAAGAGCTTTATGCGGGTATCGCCTTCGTTTCAGGCTGGATGTACATCCTGCTGCTGAAAACCACGCTGGCGCACGAAGCGGTGATCATCATTACGCTACTGTTCGGTTTTTTTGCCCGTTTACTGGCGCTGCGTTTCCGCCTCGGCCTGCCGATTTTCAACTATCCCCACCCGGAACACTGAGGCAGCAGGAATGCCCTGCTGCTGCAAAAAGGCGATCAGTGATTGCAGCTCAGCATGGTGAAACTGGTCGACAAGGCGCTGAGCCAGCGCAGCGCCGACGCCCGGTAAAGTTTGCCATGCCGCCGCATCCCGTTGTATCAGGTCGTCCCAGTATTGATCGGGCAGCGCATCCGCGGCTTTGCGGGGCAGTGAAACGCCCAGTGCGCTAATCCAGCTTCGCAGCGGTTGCTGGCGGGTCAGATTGAAACGGTGCCAGAGTTGTCCGGCACGCACGGAAGAGATGCCTGCCGCCATAGCGATCTGTTCAGGCGTTAAGGTGAGCCAGGAAAACAGATGCGGCATGCTGCCGCTTTCCAGCAACTTCAGCCAGGTATTGCGCTGCACATCCGCAATATTCAGCACCGACTTTCGACTCAGCCAATGCAGTTTCGCCAGCATCTGCTTCTGACAGGCGGCGCTAAAGCGATAACAGCTCAGCGGGGAATAACGCGTTTCGTCGGGTGGCTGCGGGTACTGACGCTCCACTACCCGCCAGATAACGCGATCCAGCCGGGGTACCCCCTGGCCGGCCAGGCTCACAATCACCTGATCGCCTGGAATAACGTCGCTTTCCCGCCAGCGACGCAGCGAGCCAATATTCACCCGCCTGACCGTTTTATCATCCAGCTGAACGGGCTGCAGATTCAGTACCACCGCAATTTTCCCGGTGCGGCCAATCGGAAAATCGACCGATAGCACTTCGGTAGCGATCTCAGGCGGCTGGTATTTCCAGGCAACCGCCCATTCTCCCTCTCCGGGTCGCCAGTTTTTGCCGGCAGGCCGTGACGTCTGATGAATCACCACGCCGTCCGTGACAAACGGCAGCCCGTCATGAAACCAGCGCTCACGCCAGCTCGCGACCTGTTCTTCATCCCTGACCGGCTGACTCCACTGCGCGGCCATGCCCAGTCCCACTGACTCAGCTGTGCCAGCCGATCGCGCATCTGCGCCGGGCCGTCCGGCCATGCCCAGATAAAAATATTCAGGCGCGATAACAGCGGAACAGGCTGTTTACTCATCATGGCACCGGCGACCTTTGAGCGAGCGTTTTTACCGCCGTCCTCCGCCTGATGGTGATCGGTCATCGTCAGGAACAGTTCTCCCTGCAAAACAATCTCCGCGCGATCGCTATTTATTCGTTGGGGAATGGCAGGAATCAGGGCGGCTTTATTCAGCCACTCCTCACCGCGCAACCCATCGCCACGACTCAACAGTGAAACCAGACGGCCATCGCGATAGACCAGTGAAACCGCCAGCCCATCCACTTTGGGCTGGACCCACAAATCGTGGCGATCCTGCATCCAGTAGGCCACCGCCAGTTTGTCAGGCAGCTTTTTTACCCCCGTATGGGCTACAGGATGCAGATGCTCACCGTTATCAGGCAGCTGCGCCGCGTAACCTGCCTGGGGAGAGCGGAAGCAGTGCAGCCACTGGTTGAGGCGCGACTGCAGATTATCGTAATCCGTATCGCTGACCGCGCTAAGGCCCTGCCCATAATAAGCCTGATCCCAGTGCTGAAGTTGCTGCTGCAGCTGGCCGATTTCAGTCGCTGCACGCGCCGGCGTCCAGGCGGGACACATCGCGCTGTAAGCGGGCATCACCGCAATCAAAAGAGCAACCAGCAACCCGCCAAATCCTTTCATAATGTGTCTCCTGACGTTTTGCGTCATTCAACACAGAGACGTAAGCGTCAGCCAGAGACAGTGATCCAATCCGGAACAGATCGCCGCGTAATCCGTCACTCATTACGTTCAGTCGACACTGATTTGCGCAGCAACGCGCAAAAGTTTAGCCGTTGCCGCTGCGCAAACGCTGCGTGGCGCCGGGAAGCTGTGTATACTGTGCAGGAAATCGACTCCGCTTTTAATCAATTCAAGAAAACCATGGCTCAAGGCACGCTCTATATTGTTTCTGCTCCCAGCGGCGCAGGTAAATCCAGCCTGATTCAGGCTCTGTTAAAGACCCAGCCGTTGTATGATACGCAGGTGTCTGTTTCGCACACCACCCGCGGCATGCGGCCGGGTGAAACCCATGGCGAACACTATTTTTTTGTTGAAAAACATGAATTTGAGAAGATGATTGCGGAAGACGCTTTCCTCGAACATGCTAAAGTTTTCGACAATTATTACGGCACCTCACGCCAGGCTATTGAGCAGGTCCTTTCGACCGGTGTTGACGTATTTCTCGACATCGACTGGCAGGGCGCGCAGCAGATTCGCGCCAAAATGCCCAGCGCCCGGAGTATTTTTGTCCTGCCGCCTTCGAAAGAAGAGCTCGATCGCCGTCTGCGCGGCCGTGGCCAGGATAGCGAAGAGGTGATCACCCGCCGCATGGCACAGGCCGTGGCGGAAATGAGTCACTATGCCGAATATGATTATTTAATTGTGAATGATGATTTTGATCTGGCGCTGTCCGATCTGAAAACCATTATTCGCGCAGAACGTCTGCGTATGGCGCGTCAGAAGGCGCGTCATGATGCTTTAATCAGCAAACTGTTGGCAGTCTGAATTCAGTTTCAGTATGATGCCCAGTCATTTCTTCATCTGTGGAGTAGCACACCTATGGCACGCGTAACCGTTCAGGACGCAGTAGAAAAAGTTGGTAATCGTTTTGACCTGGTGTTGGTCGCTGCACGTCGTGCACGTCAGATGCAGGTAGGCGGCAAAGATCCGCTGGTTCCCGAAGAGAACGATAAACCTACCGTTATCGCCCTGCGCGAAATCGAAGAAGGTTTGGTCACCAATCAGATTTTAGATGTGCGTGATCGTCAGGAACAGCAAGAGCAGGAAGCCGCTGAATTACAGGCCGTTACCGCTATCGCTGAAGGTCGTCGTTAACAGCCACCTGCAGGTCACCCTTGTATCTGTTTGAAAGCCTCAATCAACTGATTGAAAAATACTTGCCAGAGGAGCATATCAAGCGCCTCCAGCAAGCTTACCTTGTCGCACGTGATGCCCACGAGGGACAGACACGCTCCAGCGGTGAGCCTTATATCACCCATCCGGTTGCCGTGGCCTGTATTCTGGCGGAAATGAAGCTCGACCATGAAACATTGATGGCCGCGCTGCTGCATGACGTAATCGAAGATACGCCCGCCACTTACCAGGATATGGAACAACTCTTCGGTAAGAGCGTCGCGGAGCTGGTCGAAGGTGTTTCTAAGCTGGATAAGCTGAAATTTCGCGACAAGAAAGAGGCTCAGGCAGAGAACTTCCGCAAGATGATTATGGCGATGGTGCAGGATATCCGCGTCATTCTCATCAAGCTGGCTGACCGCACTCACAATATGCGCACCCTCGGCGCATTACGCCCGGATAAACGTCGCCGTATCGCGCTGGAAACGCTGGAAATTTACAGTCCTCTGGCGCATCGTCTGGGTATTCATCACCTCAAAACAGAACTCGAAGAACTCGGTTTCGAAGCTCTTTATCCGAACCGTTATCGGGTGATCAAAGAGGTGGTGAAGGCGGCACGCGGTAACCGTAAAGAGATGATCCAGAAGATTCTTTCTGAGATCGATGGCCGTCTGCAGGAAGCGGGCATTCCCTGCCGCGTCAGCGGTCGTGAAAAGCATCTTTACTCGATCTACCGCAAAATGACGCTGAAAGAGCAGCGTTTTCACTCGATCATGGATATCTATGCCTTTCGCGTTATCGTGAAAGATCTGGATACCTGCTATCGCGTTCTGGGCCAGATGCACAGCTTATATAAGCCGCGTCCGGGCCGGGTCAAAGATTACATCGCCATCCCCAAAGCGAACGGCTATCAATCGCTCCATACCTCAATGATCGGTCCACATGGTGTGCCGGTTGAAGTGCAGATTCGCACCGAGGATATGGATCAGATGGCGGAAATGGGGGTCGCTGCGCACTGGGCTTACAAACAGGCGGGCGAAAGTGGCACCACGGCACAGATTCGTGCTCAGCGCTGGCTGCAAAGCCTGCTGGAGTTGCAACAGAGCGCCGGCAGTTCATTTGAATTTATTGAAAGCGTGAAGTCCGATCTCTTCCCTGATGAGATCTACGTCTTCACGCCTGAAGGGCGCATCGTTGAGCTGCCGACAGGCGCCACGCCGGTGGATTTCGCCTATGCGGTGCACACGGATATTGGCCATGCCTGCGTTGGCGCTCGTGTCGATCGCCAGCCTTATCCGCTGTCGCAGTCACTGGCCAGCGGCCAGACGATTGAGATCATCACCGCACCGGGCGCCCGACCTAACGCCGCCTGGCTTAACTTTGTCGTCAGCTCCAAAGCCCGCGCCAAAATCCGTCAGTTACTGAAAAACCTCAAACGCGAAGACTCGGTCAATCTGGGCCGTCGCCTGCTGAGCCATGCGCTGGGCGGTAGTCGTAAACTGGCGGAAATCCCACCTGAGAATATCAGGCAGGAGCTGGATCGCATGAAGCTGACCTCGCTGGATGATCTGCTGGCGGAGATTGGTCTTGGCAATGCGATGAGCGTGGTGGTGGCGAAAAATCTGCTGCAGGCTGACAGCAAAGCGATTAGCAACAGCAAACGCGGCAAGCTGCCGATCAAAGGCGCTGATGGCGTGCTGATCACCTTCGCCAAATGCTGCCGACCGATTCCCGGCGATCCGATTGTTGCGCACGTCAGTCCCGGCAAAGGCCTGGTGGTGCATCACGAATCCTGTCGAAATATTCGCGGTTACCAGAAAGAGCCGGAAAAATTCATGCCGGTTGAATGGGACAAAGTGACTGAGCAGGAGTTTGTGGCCGAAATTAAGGTCGATATGTTTAACCATCAGGGCGCGCTGGCCAACCTGACGGCGGCGATTAACACTGCCGGTTCTAACATTCAGAGCCTGAACACCGAAGAGCGCGATGGCCGGGTTTACAGCGCCTTTATCCGTCTGACCGCCCGCGATCGCGTCCATCTGGCCAATATCATGCGTAAAATTCGCGTGATGCCGGATGTGATCAAAGTTCACCGTAACCGTAATTAGTGCATGAACGATCAACGTTTTGCCCGAATTCAGGCGATGCTGGCGCTGCGCCAGCACGATCTCACGGTCTGCATGGAGCAGGTGCATAAACCACATAACGTCTCCGCAGTGATCCGCACCGCCGATGCGGTGGGTATTCATGAAGTGCATGCGGTCTGGCCGAGCCAGCGGATGCGCACCCAGGCGTCCGCCTCTGCCGGCAGCAACAGCTGGGTAAAGGTGGTGACGCATCGCACGATTGGCGACGCCGTAGCACAGCTTAAACAGCAGAAGATGCAGGTTTTAGCCACGCATCTGTCAGCCGACGCCGTCGACTTCCGCGAGATTGATTATACCCGCCCCACCTGCATCCTGATGGGTCAGGAAAAAACCGGCATTACCGATGAAGCCCTGGCGCTGGCCGATCAGCAGATTATTATTCCGATGGTCGGTATGGTGCAGTCGCTGAACGTCTCGGTGGCCTCCGCCCTGATCCTGTATGAAGCCCAGCGCCAACGGCAGAACGCCGGCCTTTACCAGCGTGATTACAGCCTGCTGGATGAGGATGAGCAGCAGCGTCTGCTGTTCGAAGGCGGTTTTCCGGTGCTGGCGCGCGTCGCCCGGCAGAAAGGCTTGCCTTATCCGCGCATCAACGCCGAAGGTGACATTGAGGCTGACGCCAGCTGGTGGGCCACTATGCAATCAACCGGTAAAAGTAAAAGATGAAAGGCCGCCTGCTGGATGCCATTCCGCTCAGTACCCTGACCGGCGTCGGTGCCAGCCAGGCAGCAAAGCTGGCCAAAATTGGCCTGCACACCATTCAGGATCTGCTGCTCCATCTCCCGCTGCGTTACGAAGATCGTACCCAACTCTACGCCATTGATGATCTGCTGCCCGGTATCTGGGCCACAGTAGAAGGCGAAGTGCTGCATTCCGACATTACTTTTGGCCGCCGCCGGATGATGGTGTGTCAGATCAGCGATGGCAGCGGCGTGCTGACTCTGCGCTTCTTTAACTTCAATGCCGGCATGAAAAACAGCCTGGCACCGGGACGTCGCGTTACCGCCTACGGTGAGATCAAACGCGGCCAGCGCGGTGCCGAGATTATCCATCCTGAGTACCGTATCCAGGGCGAACACAGCAATGTGGCGCTGGAGGAGACGCTGACGCCGGTCTACCCCACCACTGAAGGCATCCGACAGGCTACGCTGCGTAATCTCACCGATCAGGCGCTGACGCTGCTGGAGAGTTGCCCGATTGCCGAGCTGCTGCCTCAGGAGCTGAGCGGCGGCTTAATCAGCCTGCCCGATGCGCTACGCACGCTGCATCGTCCGCCCCCCGATCTCAAACTGAGCGAACTGGAGAGCGGTCGCCATCCGGCACAGCGGCGTCTGATTCTGGAAGAGCTGCTGGCGCATAACCTCAGCATGCTGGCGGTACGCGCCGGTGCGCAGCGCTATTACGCCTTGCCGATGCCGGCGCGCCATGATCTGAGCGATCGCTTGCTGGCCGCGCTGCCGTTCTCGCCCACCGGCGCGCAAAAGCGGGTGGTGGCAGAGATCGAGCATGACCTGGCCAATGACTTCCCGATGATGCGGCTGGTGCAGGGCGATGTCGGCTCCGGTAAAACGCTGGTGGCGGCATTATCAGCGCTGAACGTGATTGCGCACGGTAAACAGGTCGCCCTGATGGCCCCGACTGAACTGCTGGCTGAACAGCACGCCAGCAACTTCCGCCAGTGGTTTGCGCCGCTGGGGATTGAAGTCGGCTGGCTGGCTGGAAAACAGAAAGGAAAAGCACGTCAGGCTCAGCAGGATGCCATTGCCAGCGGACAGGTTGCCATGGTGGTCGGCACCCATGCGCTGTTCCAGGAGCAGGTGCAATTTAACGGTCTGGCGCTGGTGATTATCGACGAGCAGCACCGTTTTGGCGTCCATCAACGCCTGGCGCTGTGGGAAAAGGGCGAGGAACAGGGCTTCCATCCGCATCAGTTGATCATGACGGCAACACCGATCCCCCGCACCCTGGCGATGACCGCCTATGCCGATCTCGATACCTCGACGATTGATGAGCTGCCGCCGGGACGCACACCGGTTACCACGGTCGCCATTCCCGATACCCGCCGCGATGAGATCATTGCGCGGGTCGAGCATGCCTGTCGCGAAGGCCGTCAGGCGTACTGGGTCTGTACGCTGATTGAAGAGTCGGACCTGCTGGAAGCGCAGGCGGCGGAAGCCAGCTGGGAAGCCCTCAAAACCGCACTGCCCGACCTCAATATCGGTCTGGTACACGGCCGGATGAAACCGGCTGAAAAGCAGGCGGTGATGCAGGCGTTTAAAGCCAATCAGCTGCAACTGCTGGTCGCGACCACGGTGATCGAAGTGGGCGTAGACGTGCCCAATGCCAGCCTGATGATTATCGAGAACCCGGAGCGGTTAGGCCTGGCGCAGCTGCATCAGCTGCGCGGACGGGTCGGCCGTGGCGCGGTTGCCTCGCATTGCGTGTTGCTCTATAAAGCCCCGCTGAGCAAAACCGCCCAGAAGCGATTGCAGGTGTTACGTGACAGCAATGACGGCTTCGTGATTGCGCAGTTTGACCTGGAGATTCGCGGGCCTGGCGAGCTGCTGGGCACCCGCCAGACCGGCAACGCCGAGTTCAAAGTGGCGGATTTACTGCGTGACCAGGCGATGGTGCCTGAAGTCCAGCGCGTGGCGCGACATATCCACCAGCACTATCCGGAACAGGCCAGCGCCCTGATTGAACGCTGGCTGCCGGAGAACACCCGTTACACCAACGTCTGATCGGCGTTTTTTATCCTCGCCGGGCAAACGATTGCTTTTAGCCGGCGGATGATTACAATCGCCACACTATTTTTCGGGAACAGTAGAAGATGTCCACCAATCCGCAGCCAGATCAACCCTCTACCCATCACAGTGAACTGATCTATCGTCTTGAAGATCGCCCACCGCTGCCGCAAACGCTGTTCGCCGCCGGTCAGCATCTGTTAGCCATGTTTGTTGCCGTGATCACTCCTGCCCTGCTGATTTGTCAGGCTCTGGGCTTGCCCGCCCAGGATACCCAGCACATCATCAGCATGTCGCTGTTCGCGTCGGGCGTGGCGTCGCTGCTGCAAATCAAAACCTGGGGACCAGTGGGTTCAGGCCTGTTATCGATTCAGGGCACCAGCTTTAACTTCGTCACGCCGCTGATTATGGGCGGGATGGCGCTGAAAAATGGCGGTGCTGATGTGCCTGCCATGATGGCGGCGCTGTTTGGCACGCTGATGGTCGCCTCCTGTACTGAGATGGTGCTGTCACGCGTTCTGCATCTGGCGCGCCGGATTATTACGCCGCTGGTCTCCGGGATCGTGGTGATGATTATTGGTCTGTCGCTGATTCAGGTCGGACTGACGTCGATTGGCGGCGGCTTTAGCGCCATCGCCGACCACAGTTTTGGTGCCCCGAAAAATCTGCTGCTGGCAGGTGCGGTGCTGCTGGTGATCGTGCTGCTGAATCGCCAGAAAAATCCCTATCTGCGCGTCGCCTCACTGGTAATCGCGATGGCGGTCGGCTATTTGCTGGCCTGGGCGCTGAATATGTTGCCCGCCGCCAGCACGCCAGCCGATCAACCGCTGATTGCGGTGCCGACGCCGCTCTATTACGGGCTGGGCTTCGACTGGAACCTGCTGATTCCGCTGATGCTGGTGTTTATGGTGACCTCGCTGGAGACCATTGGCGACATCACCGCGACGTCGGATGTCTCCGAGCAGCCGGTGAGCGGTCCGCTCTACATGAAGCGTCTGAAGGGCGGCGTGCTGGCTAACGGCCTTAATTCCTGCGTGTCAGCGCTGTTCAACACCTTCCCCAACTCCTGCTTCGGCCAGAACAACGGCGTCATCCAGTTAACCGGCGTCGCCAGCCGCTACGTCGGCTTTGTGGTGGCGCTGATGCTGATTGTGCTGGGCCTGTTCCCGGCGGTCAGTGGACTGGTGCAGCATATTCCTGAGCCGGTGCTGGGCGGTGCCACCATTGTGATGTTTGGTACCATCGCCGCCTCCGGCGTGCGCATCGTGTCACGCGAGCCGCTCAACCGTCGCGCAATTATGATTATCGCGCTGTCGCTGGCGGTAGGACTGGGCGTATCGCAGCAGCCGCTGATCCTGCAATTTGCGCCTGAGTGGTTGAAAACCCTGCTCTCTTCCGGCATTGCGGCGGGTGGGATTACCGCTATCGTGCTTAACCTGATTTTTCCGCAAGAGAAGTAAGGCTCACGACGGGCTTCGGCCCGTCTGCTATTTAGTCGGATTTACATCCAGGCTGTTGAGCTGTAACGGTAATTCAGGCATAACAACCTCTCACCGGATTTAACTCGGGAAGGATGCTATGAAATTTCTTGGAAAGTTTTTCCTCACCTTACTTTTGCTGCTGCTGTTCATCCTGGTGGTGATCTATGTGCTGCTGCAAACACAGTGGGGTGCAGGCTGGTTTAGCCGATGGGTGAGCGACAAAACGGAGTGGCATCTCTCCCTGAGTAAAATTGAGCACAACTTCTCCTCACCCTCTCACGTCATTCTGGATGACTTCAGCTTTGGTCACGATGGTCAGCCTGCAGTTCTGGTGGCAAAACGCGTTGATCTGGGCCTGGCACTGGTGCAGTTCAGCGATCCGCTGCACTTCAGCAGCATCGAACTGCGTGACGGCGAAGTTAATCTGGCCAACCTGACGCCCACAAGCGCGTTGCCGATTCAGGCTCAGCGCCTGCAACTCAACAACATGCGTATCGACAGCCCCAACAGTGCGCTGCCGCTGTTCGCACAGCAGGTGAACGGCGGTATTCTGCCGTGGAAACCCACCGCCAGCGATATGCTGGGCCGTGATGCCCGCTTCCAGATGAGTGCAGGCAGCATGACGCTGAATAAGGTGCCCGGCGAAAATGTGCTGATTCAGGGAAGCGTCTCGCAGGGCCGGATGGTGTTCAACAATGTCGGTGCCGACCTGGCGCGAGGCTCGATGACCGGCAACGGCGAGCGTGACGCGCAGGCAACTGGAAAATTAACCAGCTGCGGCTGAATGATATTCGCCTGCAGACCGCCAGCAGCCTGAAAGAGTTTCTGCGTAATGCAGACGCGGTACCGTCGATTGCGATTACCCGGCTGGATGTTACCGATGCGCGTCTGCAGGGGCCTGACTGGGCGGTGACCGATCTTGATCTGACCCTGCGCAATCTTAACTGGCAGGGCAATGACTGGCAGAGCAATGACGGTTCGCTGGCGCTGAATGCCAGCAACTTTATTAACGGCGGGCTGGAGCTTAACGATCCGATCGTCAATCTGGACTTTTCTCCGCAGGGTATTGCGCTGACACAGTTCAGTTCACGCTGGGTCAACGGTGTGATCCGGGCAGAGGGTGACTGGTCGCGCGCCGATAAACGCCTGACGCTGAAGACCCTTGCCGTCGCCGGGCTGGAGTATACCCTGCCGCAGGACTGGCGCGATCGCTGGCAGGCACCCCTGCCTGACTGGCTCGACAGCGTGCTGGTGACGCGTTTCACCTCAAACCGTAATCTGATTATCGATATTAACCCGGCGTTTCCTTTCCAGCTGACGTCGCTGGATGGCAGCGGCGAGAACCTGTTGCTGGCTCGTCAGCATCAGTGGGGCATCTGGTCCGGTAAACTGAGCCTGAATGCGGCGGAATCGACCTTTAATCGCACCGATCTGCGTCATCCTTCGATTACGCTGAGTGCTGACCCGCAGCAGATTCAGGTGACTGAGCTAAGTGCTTTCAGCGATAAAGGATTGCTGGAAGGGCATGCAACGGTTAGCCAGCAACCCGATCGTCCGCTGGCGTTACAGCTGACGGGCCGTGCCGTGCCGGTGAATGTGTTGCAGAACTGGGGATGGCCGGCGCTGCCGTTAACCGGTGACAGCAACCTGCAGTTGCAGCTGAATGCCGCGTTAAAAGCCGGTCAGCCGCTGCGGCCGACCACCAATGGCAGTTTGTCGGTGACCACCGACAGCCAGCAGTTACAGCAGACCCTGCAGGCTGGTCAGGTGCGATAACAAAACAGGGCCGGTTTTACCGGCCCTGTTCATCAGTTAATCCGCGCGCCGGAACCGCCCTCTTCCAGCGGTCCGTCAGGATCGGCCGGCAGCACGATGTAAACCCCTTCAAACACCGCCCCGCGCTCTTCATCCCCGAACAGCTCCACTTCAAGCTGCACACGCGCTTTACGGCCTCGCGCCAGACGATCGAGATCGCCGCTTAACGAGCCGAGATCGGCGATGGCGCCCGGACGACCGCTGATCGGCTGGCTGTAACGAATATGCGCATCCGCCAGAATGATGGTGCCACCAAGATGACGTTCACGCAGCAACAGCCAGATTAATCCCCAACCGGTGAGCGTCGCCAGAGAGAACAGGCTGCCCGCGAACAGCGTCTGATGCGGATTCTGGTTGCCCGCTTCCGGCATGGTGGTAATAAATTTCTGGCCGGTATACTGCAGAATGCGCACCCCCATTTTTTCGCTTAGCGGGATATGCGCATACCAGGCCTGCTGCAGCTGACCGCACCAGTCGGCGCGATGCAGAATATCGTCCAGCGTCACCACCGGCTTGATCATCAGAAAATGGCGTACCGGCGTGGTCTGTGGAGCGGTAATCTCACCCTGGTTGACGTAGCCCAGCTTGGCGAAAAAGGCGACGGCGTCTTCACGCGCGCTACAGGTAACGCGCTTAGCCCCTTCCTGACGCGCCACCGACTCCAGCGTCATCGCCACCAGCGTTCCCAGGCCTTTGCCCTGTACCGAGGGATGGACCGCCATAAAGCGAATCGCCGCTTCATTGTCGGCATTGATATACAGACGTCCTACCGCGACCGGCTGCCCCTGTTCATCCACCACCATCTGATGATGGGCTAAGGCATCCCAGGCATCCCGCTCGGAACCCTGCGGCTGACGCAGCGGTTTTCGTAACATTTCCCAGCGGAACTGGTAATAGATATCCAGCTCTTCCGCCGTCTGGGGCACGCGAAGATGATACATAAAATGTTTCTCTCGTTCGGAGCTTGCGTGGCTCATCCCTTGCCGCTCGGCTGACGATCTCACACCTGCAACCAAAACGTTACAGGACCATCATTCACCAGCGCGACCTGCATATCCGCAGCAAAGCGGCCATTTTCAGTGGTGATACCCTGCCGACGACAGCAGTCGCTGAAATACTCATACAGGCGTTCAGCTTCCGCCGGTTCCGCGCCGCCGGAAAACGAGGGACGCATCCCCTTTTGCGTATCCGCCGCCAGGGTAAACTGCGAAACCACCAGCACGCTGCCGCCTGCCTGTTTGACGCTCAGGTTCATTTTGCCCTGCTCATCACTGAAGATGCGATAACCCAGTACGCGTTCTGCGAGACGTTCCGCACGCTGTGCGTCATCGCCTTTTTCCACGCCCAGTAACACCAGTAATCCGGCACCGATTTCACCTGTCACCACGTGATCGACGCTGACGCTGGCGCGCTGCACGCGTTGAATCAATGCAATCATGTTTCCTCGCGTTCTTTTTCTCTGTGCTGTTGTTTTAACTGACGATAGTCGGCTAATGCGACAGTAATTTCCGCACCTAACAACACAATACACCAGGTCCAGTAGACCCAGAGGAACAGAATCGGGATCACGGCCAGTACGCCGTAGATCAGCTGATAAGAGGGGAACATAGTAACATAGAGCGCGAAAGCCTTTTTACCCAGCTCAAACAGCGCGCCCGCCACCAGCGCGCCAATCAACGCATCGCGCGGCGGCACCCGTTGGGTAGGAACGATACTGTAGAGCAGCCAGAAGGCGAACCAGGAGAGCAGTAACGGGAAGATGCGCAGTACCTGATCGACCAGGCTGGTCACGCCGGTGGCGTTTATCCAGCGCAGTGACAGCAGATAGGAACTGATGGCCAGACTGGCGCCCGCCAGCAGCGGGCCGAGCGTCAGGATCATCCAGTAAACTGCAAAAGAGTAGACCATCGGCCGCTTCTTATCGCTGCGCCAGATGGTATTGAGTGCGGTATCGACCGAATGCATCAGCAGCAGAGCCGTGACGATCAGGCCGACCGCGCCGACCGCCGTCATCCGATTGACGTTAGCCACAAACTGTTCAAGGTAGCGCTGCAGCGTGTTACCCGCAGCCGGCATCAGGTTAGTAAAGATGAAGTGCTTTAACTGCACGCTGATATCGGAGAACACCGGAAACGCCGCAAACAGGGCGAAGACCACCGCAATCAGCGGCACCAGCGCCAGTAATGAGACGAAGGCCAGATTCCCGGCCTGGGTCGTCATGCCATCCTCATCAACCCGTTTCCACAGCAGTTTGAGCCACAGCCAGAACGCATGTAGCCCGGGACGAAATTTACGTGACGTCATGGGTTAAGGCTGACCTGCGAACCAGTCAGGCACCGTTTTGCTGTCAGTAACCAGCACGCTTTTAATCCCCAGCGCCCGCGCCGCGTCAATATTCTGCTGGTTATCGTCAAAGAATACCGCCTGGTCGGCGCTGACGCCTTCCGCTTCCAGCACGTGCTGATAGATCCGCGCTTCGGGCTTACGCATTCCCAGCTCCTGCGACAGATAGAGCGCATCGGCCGCTTGCTGTACGTCCGGGTACTGAGTCGGCCAGAAGGCGCAATGCAGCTTGTTGGTATTGGAGAGGATTACTACCCGATGCCCCTCCAGCCGCAACCGGTTCATCAGCGCCAGCGTTTCAGGCCGCACGTCGACAAACACCGCCTGCCAGCCGGCGGTGAACTGCTCGTAGCTCAGGGCTATCTCCAGCTTTTCACACAGCGCTAACGCGAAATCCTCATCGCTGATTTCACCCCGTTCATGCTGTTCAAAGGCCTCATCCATCTCGAAATGACTTTGCAGTGACGCCAGCGGCACGCGGCTAAGGTCACTCCAGACACCTAACACGCGGTTAAAATCGATATCAATGATCACATTGCCCAAATCAAAAATGTACAACATGGTGCGCCTCCTTCGGTTCCCTGGAGTATTCACTCTAGCGGCAAAAGTGCAGGCTGAACAGCTAACCTCAGAGAGAAAAATGCAAACGCTGACCGGCGCGTGATGCACCTGTCAGGCAACACCACTTATCGCTGGCCTGGTAGCAACAGACAGGAATAGCAGGCAAAAAAAAGCCCCGATAACGGGGCTTTTCATCAATTAAAGGCGCAGATTATGCGTCTTTAGGACCACGTGAAGCACGTTTACGGTCGTTTTCAGTCAGGTGACGTTTACGGATACGCACGGACTGTGGCGTAACTTCTACCAGTTCGTCATCATCGATGAACTCGATCGCCTGCTCCAGCGTCATCTTGATTGGCGGCACCAGAGTGGTCGCTTCATCCGTACCAGAAGCACGCATGTTGGTCAGCTTCTTACCGGTCAGACAGTTAACTGTCAGGTCGTTAGAACGGCTGTGAATACCGATGATCTGGCCTCATACACTTCTGCACCGTGACCCAGGAACAGCTTACCGCGGTCCTGCAGGCCGAACAGCGCGAACGCAACGGCTTTACCCTGACCGTTAGAGATCAGTACGCCGTTCTGACGCTGGCCCACTTCGCCCGGACGAATATCGTCGTAGTGGCTAAAGGTGGAGTACAGCAGACCGGTACCTGAGGTCATGGTCATGAATTCGTTACGGAAGCCGATCAGGCCACGGCTTGGGATCACGTAGTCGAGACGTACGCGGCCTTTGCCATCCGGATCCATGTTTTTCAGATCGCCCTTACGCTCACCCATGGCTTGCATGACTGAACCCTGGTTGTTCTCTTCGATATCCAGCGTTACGTTCTCGAATGGCTCTTGTTTACGGCCATCGATTTCGCGGAAGATAACTTTCGGACGGGATACCGCCAGTTCGAAACCTTCACGACGCATGTTTTCGATCAGAACAGACAGGTGCAGCTCACCACGACCTGATACGCGGAACGCGTCAGCATCTTCGGTTTCTTCAACACGCAGCGCCACGTTGTGTACCAGTTCTTTGTTCAGACGCTCAAGGATCTGACGTGAAGTCACGTACTTACCTTCTTTACCGCAGAACGGTGAGGTGTTGACGTTAAAGAACATGGTTACCGTTGGCTCATCCACGCTCAGCGCTGGCAGCGCCTGAACATTTTGTGGATCGCAAATGGTGTCAGAGATATTCAGCTCGCCCAGACCGGTGATGGCGATGATGTCGCCCGCTTCAGCCAGGTCGCTGTCGATACGCTCCAGACCCAGGTGAGTCAGCACTTTACCGACTTTACCGTTACGGGTTTTACCTTCGCTATCGATAATGGTGACTTGCTGGTTAGGCTTCACTTTACCGCGCTTGATGCGGCCGATACCGATAACACCCAGGTAGTTGTTGTAGTCCAGCTGCGAGATTTGCATCTGCAGTGGCGCTTCAGCTTCAACCTGTGGTGGAGAAACGTGGTCAACAATCGCCTGATACAGCGGAGTCATATCGTCCGCCATATCGGTGTGCTCCAGACCTGCAATACCATTCAGCGCCGAGGCGAAAATGATAGGGAAGTCGAGCTGCTCGTCAGTCGCGTCGAGGTTAACGAACAGGTCGAATACCTGATCAACAACCCAATCCGGACGCGCGCCAGGCCGGTCAACTTTATTGATAACCACAATCGGCTTCAGACCATGCGCGAACGCTTTTTTGGTCACGAAGCGAGTTTGCGGCATAGGGCCATCCATCGCATCTACAACCAGCAGCACCGAGTCCACCATGGACATGACGCGCTCAACTTCACCACCGAAGTCGGCGTGTCCTGGGGTATCAACGATGTTGATACGGTAGTCATTCCACTTAATGGCGGTGTTTTTTGCGAGGATGGTAATCCCACGCTCTTTCTCCAAATCATTGGAGTCCATCACGCGCTCGGTTGCTTCGGTACGGGCATCAAAAGTACCGGATTGTTGCAGCAGTTTGTCAACCAGGGTGGTCTTTCCATGGTCAACGTGCGCGATGATGGCGATGTTACGCAAATTTTCGATCACAGCTTTGCCTCAGGCATTAGAAATAGCGCGCTATTGTACACGGATTAAGCGGAAGACTGAACACGATCACACTTTTCACTGAAAGTTTATTGCATTGCCGCAAATTCGCACTGTTCCCGGTGCAGAAAATGCACTAAGTTGGGCTGTTGCACCACTTTAGTGCTTAACGATCGACCAAAAGCACCATAACAGTGCAATGAGACTATCGTGGTGCAGCGACCGGAGGACAAAAAGGTGCACCACAGGGCGATTTAACCGACACGGAGAAAGTTGGCACAGAATTCGCTTTATCTCTTTTAAGCGCAAACGCCAGTCAGACGACGGTTGAAGAGCGTGCCGGAATAGCCAGGTCAGGGATGGCAGTAGTCAGAAACGCATTCCCGGCAACGACGTTCCCTCACCATGTAGACAATGACCATTTCCAGGAGAGTTGAGTATGTCCGCTGAACACGTTCTCTCGATGATGAACGAGCATGAAGTTAAGTTTGTTGACCTGCGTTTTACCGATACCAAAGGTAAAGAACAGCACGTTACTATCCCTGCTCACCAGGTTAACGCTGACTTCTTCGAAGAAGGCAAAATGTTCGATGGCTCCTCCATCGGTGGCTGGAAAGGCATTAACGAATCAGACATGGTGCTGATGCCTGACGCTACTACGGCGGTCATGGATCCTTTCTTTGAAGATTCTACGCTGATCATCCGTTGTGACATTCTCGAGCCAGGCACCATGCAGGGCTACGATCGTGACCCACGCTCAATTGCCAAGCGCGCTGAAGATTTCCTGCGTTCTTCCGGCATCGCTGACACCGTGCTGTTTGGGCCAGAGCCTGAATTCTTCCTGTTCGATGATATCCGTTTCGGTTCATCGACCTCCGGTTCACACGTTGCTATCGACGATATCGAAGCGGCCTGGAACACCGGCAAAGAGTACGAAGGCGGTAACAAAGGTCACCGTCCAGGTCTGAAAGGCGGCTACTTCCCGGTGCCACCGGTTGACTCATCACAGGACATCCGTTCTGCCATGTGTCTGACGATGGAGCAGATGGGTCTGGTGGTTGAAGCGCATCACCACGAAGTGGCGACTGCGGGTCAGAACGAAGTGGCAACCCGCTTCAATACCATGACCAAAAAAGCCGACGAAATTCAGATCTACAAATATGTCGTGCACAACGTGGCCCACGCCTACGGCAAAACGGCGACCTTTATGCCGAAGCCAATGTTTGGCGACAACGGTTCAGGTATGCACTGCCATATGTCACTGTCTAAAGGCGGCCAGAACCTGTTCTCCGGTGACAAATACGGCGGCCTGTCTGAAATGGCGCTGTTCTACATCGGCGGTATCATCAAGCACGCGAAAGCGATCAACGCGCTGGCGAACCCGACCACCAACTCCTACAAGCGTCTGGTCCCTGGTTACGAAGCCCCGGTTATGCTGGCGTACTCTGCCCGCAACCGTTCAGCCTCAATCCGTATCCCGGTTGTAGCCAGCCCGAAAGCACGTCGTATTGAAGCGCGCTTCCCGGACCCAGCGGCTAACCCATACCTGGCATTCACAGCGCTGCTGATGGCTGGCCTCGACGGCATCATCAACAAGATCCATCCTGGCGATGCGATGGATAAAAACCTGTATGACCTGCCACCGGAAGAAGAAGCTGAGATTCCAAAAGTTGCTGGCTCGCTGGAAGAAGCGCTGAACGCCCTGAACGAAGACCGCGAGTTCCTGACTCGTGGCGGCGTGTTCACCGACGAAACCATCGACGCTTACATCGAATTGCGTAAAGCAGAACTGGACCGCGTCCGCATGACGCCACATCCGGTAGAGTTCGAGCTTTACTACAGCGTTTAATTGGTCAGACGTTTTTGTTGCCGTGGAAACTTTCAGCCCATCTTCGGATGGGCTTTTTTCTCCGCGAATTCACCGTTCATTCGCCTTCATTTCGGCTTAAAGACTAAAATGCACTAACTTAGTGCAGAGGAACGCTGTATGGCAACTGGCTCTCTGCCCGATGCAGGGCAGATTCTCAACGCGTTAATCAACAGTATTTTGTTGGTGGATAACGACCTGGTTATCCACTATGCCAATCCGGCGGCGCAGCAATTACTGGCGCAAAGCTCACGTAAATTGTTCGGCACGCCGTTACCGGAACTGACCGGCTACTTTTCGCTGAATATTGAGGTGATGCGCGAGAGTCTTGAGGCTGGCCAGGGATTTACCGACAGTGAAGTCACGCTGGTAGTCGATGGACGCGCGCACATCATGTCGCTGACCGCCCAGCGTTTGCCCGATGGCTTACTTCTGCTGGAAATGGCGCCGATGGATAATCAGCGTCGTCTCAGTCAGGAACAGTTACAGCACGCTCAGCAGGTAGCCGCGCGCGATTTGGTGCGCGGCCTGGCGCATGAAATCAAAAATCCGCTGGGTGGATTACGCGGTGCCGCCCAGTTGTTATCACGCGCCCTGCCCGATCCGTCGCTGAACGAATATACCAAAGTGATTATTGAACAGGCGGACCGGTTGAGAAATCTGGTCGATCGCCTGTTAGGGCCGCAGCAGCCCGGCATGCACATCACCCAAAGCATTCATCAGGTGGCTGAGCGCGTAGTGAATCTGGTGTCGATGGAGCTGCCGGATAACGTCTCTCTGGTGCGTGATTACGATCCCAGCCTGCCGGAACTGCCACACGACCCCGATCAGATTGAACAGGTGTTACTCAACGTCGTCCGTAATGCGCTGCAGGCGTTAGGCGACGAGGGCGGCACCATTATTATTCGCACCCGTACCGCGTTCCAGCTCACGCTGCACGGCACGCGTTACCGTCTGGTGGCGCGGATTGATATTGAAGATGATGGCCCCGGCATTCCCGCCCAGCTGCAGGATACGCTGTTTTATCCGATGGTCAGCGGCCGGGAAGGCGGAACCGGTTTAGGCCTCTCCATCGCCCGTAGCCTGATTGATCAACATTCAGGAAAAATAGAATTTAACAGTTGGCCGGGACACACCGAGTTTTCGGTTTACCTGCCTATTCGCCAGTGAGGTTTCTATGCAACGAGGGATAGTCTGGATCGTCGATGACGATAGCTCCATCCGCTGGGTGCTTGAACGCGCGCTCACTGGAGCCGGTTTAAGCTGTGCCACCTTTGACAGCGCAAAAGAGGTGCTGGATGCCCTCTCGACCAAAACCCCGGACGTTTTATTATCAGATATCCGCATGCCCGGTATGGATGGTCTGGCGCTGCTGAAGCAGATTAAACAGCGTCACCCGATGCTCCCGGTCATCATAATGACGGCCCACTCCGATCTGGATGCTGCGGTCAGCGCCTACCAGCAAGGGGCGTTTGATTACCTGCCTAAGCCGTTTGATATTGATGAGGCGGTTGCGCTGGTAGAGCGTGCCATCAGTCACTATCAGGAGCAGCAACAGCCGCGTAATCAGCCGGTCAGCGGACCGACCACCGATATCATTGGTGAGGCCCCGGCAATGCAGGACGTGTTCCGCATTATTGGCCGCCTGTCGCGATCCTCCATTAGCGTGCTGATCAACGGCGAGTCCGGTACCGGTAAAGAGCTGGTGGCGCACGCGCTGCATCGCCACAGCCCACGGACCAAAGCACCGTTTATCGCGCTGAATATGGCCGCTATACCGAAAGACCTGATTGAATCAGAACTGTTCGGTCATGAAAAAGGGGCCTTTACCGGCGCTAACCAGATTCGCCAGGGCCGCTTTGAGCAGGCAGATGGCGGCACGCTGTTTTTAGATGAGATCGGCGACATGCCGCTTGATGTGCAGACCCGTCTGTTACGCGTGCTGGCCGACGGTCAGTTTTATCGCGTCGGCGGCTATGCGCCGGTCAAAGTCGACGTGCGTATCATCGCCGCAACCCACCAGAATCTGGAGCTGCGGGTGCAGGAAGGCAAGTTCCGTGAGGATCTGTTTCATCGCCTGAATGTGATCCGGGTGCATTTGCCGCCACTGCGTGAGCGCCGGGAAGATATTCCGCGGCTGGCGCGTTACTTCCTGCAGGTTGCCGCGCGTGAGCTAGGGGTGGAGGCGAAGATCCTGCATCCGGAAACCGAAGCCGCGCTCACCCGTCTGCACTGGTCAGGTAACGTGCGTCAGCTGGAGAATACCTGTCGCTGGCTGACCGTAATGGCGGCGGGTCAGGAAGTGTTGATTCAGGATCTGCCTGCCGAACTGTTTGAGTCCAGCACGCCGGAAAATCCGGTGCAGTCGCTGCCGGACAGCTGGGCAACCCTGCTGGCACAGTGGGCCGACCGCGCGCTGCGTTCCGGTCATCAGAATCTGTTGTCAGAAGCGCAACCAGAGATGGAGCGCACGCTGCTCACAACCGCCCTGCGCCATACTCAGGGTCATAAGCAGGAAGCTGCCCGGTTGCTGGGTTGGGGACGTAATACCCTGACGCGCAAACTGAAAGAACTGGGGATGGAATAAGCATCCTGATACGGGCTGAGGGATCTCAGCCCGTTTTCAGATCACCCGTGAAAACTGCTGCTGACGCGCTCTCTGACGCAGGTAGCGATCAAAACACATACAGATATTGCGGATCAGCAAGCGTCCCACCCCCGTCACCTGCAAGCCGGTCGCCGCTTGCACCACCAGCCCATCCGCCACTAACGGTTTCAGCAGCGCCAGGTCTTCGGCAAAGTAGTCGGCAAATCGGATACCCCACTGGGTTTCAACCGCCGCAAAGTCGAGCGAAAAGTTGCAGATCAGGGTTTTAATCACCTCACGACGCAGACAGTCATCATCGGTTAACGCTACGCCACGCCACAGGCCGTTGCCCTGCTGCTCTACGCTGCTGTACCAGCTATTGAGCACTTTCTGGTTCTGGGCATAGCTGTCACCAATCATGCTAATGGCAGAGACGCCAAGCCCGAGTAAATCGCTGTCGCCCTGAGTAGTGTAGCCCTGGAAGTTACGGTGCAGCTCTCCTTCGCGCTGGGCAATGGCCAGTTCATCCTGCGGCTTCGCAAAATGATCCATGCCAATGAACTGGTAACCCTGCTGCGTCAGTGTGGCGATGGTCTGTTGCAGAATATCCAGTTTTTGCTGTGCCGACGGCAGTTCGTCATCTTTGATTTTACGTTGGGCAGCGAACAGCGCGGGCAGATGCGCGTAGTTGAATACGCTTAGCCGATCGGGATTCAGCGCCAGCACCCGCTCCAGGGTGAAGGCGAAGCTGTCCGGCGTCTGGAGCGGTAAACCGTAGATCAGATCGATGCTGGTTGAGCTGAAACCCTGCTCGCGCGCCCGAGCCATCAGTCCGAAGATGACCGCTTCATCCTGTACCCGATTGACCCGCTGCTGCACCGCTTTGTTAAAGTCCTGCACGCCCATGCTCAGGCGATTGAACCCCAGCGCGCGCAGATGATCGATAACATCCAGCTCAATTTCGCGTGGATCGACCTCGATCGACATTTCGGCATCGTCCGCCACCGTAAAATGCTGCTTCAGCACGGCCACCAGCCGGCTAATCTGCGCCTTATCGAGAAAGGTCGGTGTGCCGCCGCCCCAGTGCAGTTGCCGCACCTGACGCTGACGGAACAGCGGTGCCCGCTGAATAATCTCCTGCTCAAGCACATCCAGGTAGCGGTCCGCTTTATGACGCTGGCGCGTGACTATTTTATTGCAGCCACAGAAGTAGCAAAGACGATGACAGAAAGGAATATGGACGTAGAGCGACAGAGGACGTTCTGGATAGCGCGCTACCGCACGCAGGAAATCAGGCTCGGCATACTGCTCGCTGAACTCCAGCGCAGTGGGATAGGAGGTATAACGTGGCCCGGCGTAATTGTATTTCTCAATCAGCGCCTGGTCCCAATCAATCTGCAGCGATGGCATGCTCACTCCTTCCGGTGACGTCGTCTAAGAGAAGGTCGCGATGAAGAAGGGATGAAAGGTGAGCGGGACGAAACCCGACGTAAACGTTGCTTCAGACGCGACAGGCGACGTAGTTTAAACAATAACCACAGCAGATAACATGTCGTCAGCAGCGCGAAAATTGATCCAGGCCAAAACATTGTCGTTTACCTGAGAGGGGCGGCATGCGGAAACCGCATGCCGATCAAATTGGCTTAGTTACCTTTCAGCAGACGGTACATATCTTCTTCCGCCTGCTCGTCATCGCCGTCATCCATGGCGATGCCTAACTGCTCCATCAGTTCGTCGATGCGATCGAGTGCTGCGTCCAGCCAGCCCTGGTCTTCTGCCGACAGCGTTTCGCCATTTTCCAGCCGATCCAGCAGCGCATCCAGACGTTCGTCATTTTCCAGCTTCGCCAGCTCTTCTTCCGGTGTCAGGCGTGCTTTTTTCTCAGCCGCGGGTTTTGCCACGCTTTTCTTCACTTTAGCGGATGCAGTCTGGCCATCGGCAATCAGCGCGACCGGTTTTTTGCTACCGATACGCGGATCTTTAACATTGCTGCCCTGGCGGCCACCGTTGTTGTCCGACGCTGTCGGATTTGCACGGCTGCCTGACGCATGGCCGCGATGCTTTTTATCACGTTTACGATCGCGTGCTTCGTTATTAATATCTTCACGCGATTTGCGTTTGGCTTTGACGGCAGGTTTGCCGTGCGCAGCTCGTGCAGGTTGCTTCATAGTGTTCGGTCCCGGCTTTTTTATTCAGTATAGAATTGCGGCGAAATCTAGCAGAAAGTAGCCAAAGAAAAAAGGCGACAGCTCAAGCTGTCGCCTTATTTCATACCTTCATACGAAGGAATCATGTTTTAAGTCCTTTTCGGCTCGTAACATCCCGGTCAATCCCGCGCCTGCTCAACACCTGAGCTTTTCCTTATCCCTGTCCGGTCCGCAATCCCTGACCATTTCCACTCCATCGCTCTTTGCCTTCCTGACATCCCTGAACGCATCTTCCTGATGTGTGCTGCCGTGCACTGCACACTAATGTAGACCAACTGGTAAAACCCTCAAGTAAGCGGCAGGGTTAGTTGCTGGAAAAAAACACTACATATTCATAATTAACTGAATAGTAATGTTTTTTATTTTTAGTAATTAAAGTAAATAACGACATAACGGGCAACGTCTATGGCAAATCTCTTACAAAAAAGGCGACCGCCAAGCGGTTGAGCACTTTCGCGCCATAACGCGTATAATCGGCGCCATTGCCCTAATGCGTTTTCTGGAGTGTCACTTTGTCTGAACTGAATTATCACGTAACCCATTTTGTCCTGAGCGCGCCGGATATCCGCCATCTTCCCGCTGATACCGGGATCGAGGTCGCCTTTGCTGGCCGCTCCAACGCCGGCAAGTCCAGCGCACTGAACACCTTAACCAACCAGAAAAGCCTGGCGCGTACCAGTAAAACGCCGGGCCGCACCCAGTTGATTAACCTGTTTGAAGTCTCGGAAGGGAAACGGCTGGTCGACCTGCCGGGTTACGGCTATGCCGAAGTGCCAGAAGAGATGAAGCTGAAATGGCAACGTGCATTAGGTGAGTATCTGCAAAAACGACAGGCGCTGAAGGGTCTGGTGGTGTTGATGGACATCCGTCATCCGCTTAAGGATCTGGATCAGCAGATGATTCAGTGGGCAGTGGAAAGCAGCATCCCGGTACTGTTGCTGCTGACCAAGGCTGATAAGCTTGCCTCGGGCGCGCGTAAAGCGCAGCTGACGATGGTGCGTGAAGCGTCACTGGCCTTTATGGGTGATGTGCAGGTCGAACTGTTTTCGTCGCTGAAGAAGATTGGCGTGGATAAAGTACGGCAGAAGCTTGATGGCTGGTTCACCAACCTTGAGCCCGCACGCGACGATCAGGAAGCAGACGAGTAAACCGGACCGGTACATTCCGTCCGTTGAGGCTGTAAAAAGCCCAATAAAAAACGCCCCAGTCACAGAATGACTGGGGCGGCTAAATTCAGCCAAATCCGATTACGTGAAGTAAAAGGTCTGAAAGATAGAACATCTTACCTCTGTACCCTACGCCTCGAACTTTACCTGATTTTTTCTGAGCCACAAAGGCTTTTTTGTCGCTTACTTACATCAAACAGAACTTTTTTTACCATATACGTCACAAAAACGGCTTCGCGATGTAGTTTAATGACATAAAAAGTGCTTAGCCGATAAGTAGTTAGTGATCTCCTTCAGACTGTGGCGCCATTGCCAGTGGCTGAAGCGATTAAGTAAACGATTTACTTATGCCTCATGCCAGACCCGCAATGACGCCGCAACGCCAGCGCATTGATGCAGATTAGTGGGCTTCATCCCAGTTATCGCCCACCCCAACTTCCACCAGCAGCGGCACGTCGAGCTGCACACTGCCTTCCATCAATGCCTGAATTTTCTTGCTGGCGGCCTCAACGGCCTCAGCCTTGATCTCAAATACCAGTTCATCGTGAACCTGCATAATCATTCTGACGCCGCTCTCTTTTTCCTGCTCTAACCAGCCATCAACTGCAATCATCGCACGCTTGATAATGTCTGCCGCCGTTCCCTGCATTGGCGCATTGATCGCCGCACGCTCCGCGGCTTTACGTCGCATCGCGTTGCTGGATTTAATATCCGGCAGCCACAGCCGGCGCCCTTCGAGGGTTTCGACATAGCCTGTACTGGCGGCCAGCTGGCGGGTATTTTCCATGTAGCGCAGCACGCCTGGATAGCGTTCAAAGTAGAGATCCATATACTTTTTCGCTTCGCCGGCACCGATGTTCAACTGGCGAGACAAGCCAAATGCGCTCATGCCATAGATCAGACCGAAGTTGATCGCTTTGGCGCTGCGGCGCTGTTCTCCACTGACCTTGTCCAGCGCGACGCCAAACACCTCAGCAGCGGTTGCCCGGTGGATATCTTCGCCCTGGGCAAACGCATCCAGCAATCCTTTATCCTGCGAGAGATGCGCCATGATGCGCAGTTCAATTTGTGAGTAGTCGGCCGCAACGATGCGATTCCCTTTGCCAGCAATAAAAGCCTGGCGGATGCGGCGTCCTTCGTCATTACGTACCGGAATGTTTTGCAGGTTAGGATCGGTCGAGGATAAGCGTCCGGTCGCGGTAACCGCCTGATGATAAGAGGTATGAACCCGCCCGCTGACCGGGTTGATCATCAGCGGTAATTTATCAGTGTAGGTGGACTTCAGTTTGGATAAGCCGCGATGTTCCAGAATCACTTTGGGCAACGGATAATCGAGCGCCAGCTCAGCTAAGACTTCTTCGCTGGTTGAAGGTGCGCCGCCCGGGGTCTTTTTGGTCGGTTTAATGCCCTGCTTTTCAAACAGGATAACCTGCAACTGTTTAGTCGAAGAGAGATTAAACGACTCGCCCGCCAGTTCATGCGCCTTGAGCTCCAGTTCAGCCAGCCGGGACGTAAGCTCTTTCGAGTGCTGCGCCAGAATAGCCTGATCGATCAACACGCCATTACGCTCGATACGCGAGATCACGGTGAGCAGCGGCATCTCAATTTGCTCAAACACTTTTTTCGGGCCCGCTTCTTTCTCCAGCTCTGGCCACATCTTCAGATGCAGCTGTAAGGTGACGTCGGCATCTTCCGCGGCATAATGCCCCGCCTGTTCGAGGGCGATTTGATTAAACGTCAGCTGATTTTTGCCTTTGCCGGCAATCTCTTCAAACGTGACGGTTTTGTGGTTCAGCCAGCGTGCGGCCAGGCTATCCATATCGTGTTTGCCGACCACGCTGTTGAGAATGTATGACTCCAGCATGGTATCGAACTTAATACCGGCCAGTTCAATGTCGTAGTTCTTCAATACGCCGCGATCGTATTTGAGATTCTGACCAACCTTCCAGGCGCTGGCATCTTCCAGCAGTGGCTTAAGCTGTGCCAGCACGGCAGCGCGGTCGAGTTGTTCAGGCGCATCCAGATAGTCATGTGCCACTGGCAGATAGGCTGCCTCACCCGGTGCTACCGCAAAACCGATGCCCACGATATTGGCGCTCAGGGTATCCAGCGAATCGGTTTCCAGATCAAAGGCGAACACCTCGCTGCGCTTTAGTTTCTCCAGCCAGCTTTCAAAGGTCGCCTGATCGAGGATAGTGACGTAGCCATCAGCCGATAAAATGCTGCTGGTCTCCACCACTGCCACCGGCTCATCAGGCAGCCCTTTTTGCGCCTGAGGATTGCTCTTTTTACCCTGCAGCCATTTCCCGTCCTGCAGATCGTTCAGCCAGCGTTTGAACTCATAACGGCTGAACAGCGTCTGTAACGCCGCCACGTCCGGTTCGGTCACCGTCAGTTCTTCGCAAGGCAGCGGCAGCTCAACGTCGGTTTTGATGGTCGCCAGCTGGTAAGAGAGAAACGCCACGTCACGGCTCTGTTCAAGTTTTGCCGCCATGGTTTTGGCACCACGGAACGAGAGTTCGGCCACTTTATCCAGGTTGTCATAGATCGAACGCATGCCGCCCAGCCCCTGCAGCAGCGCCTGCGCGGTCTTCTCGCCCACGCCAGGAACGCCAGGGATGTTATCTGAGCTATCACCCATCATGGCGAGGAAATCGATAATCAAAGCAGGCGGCACGCCATACTTCTGCTCGACCTCTTCCGGTCCGAGGATAGTGTTTGTCATGGTGTTAATCAGCGTGATACCCGGCGTCACCAGCTGCGCCATATCTTTATCACCAGTGCTGATCAGCACTGCCCGGCCTTTTTTCTCGGCCTCAAGCGCCAGGGTACCGATAACATCATCAGCCTCAACGCCGCTGACGGCCAGCAGCGGTAATCCCATTGCGCGCACCATCTCGTGCAGCGGTTCGATTTGCGCTCGCAGATCGTCCGGCATCGGTGGCCGATGCGATTTGTAGTGCTCAAACAGCTCGTCGCGAAAAGTTTTGCCTTTAGCATCAAACACCACAGCAACATGACTTGGGCTATATTGCGTCAGCAGGCTTTTCAGCATATTAAGCACGCCATACATGGCGCCTGTGGGTTCACCTGCACTATTGGTCAGCGGCGGGAACGCGTGGTACGCGCGATAAAGATAGGATGAGCCATCAACCAGAATCAGGGGATTTTCTGCGATTTGCGCCATAAGTCTGTCTATTCTTCGTTGCCATGGATTGGTCTATAAGGATGCCACAGCTTGGCAAGAATGGTGAAATAAGGCGAGCAGCGTCTGGCGTTTTTAACGCTTTTGAGTGAAGGATCGCAACGATCGTTCTGTGGATAACTTTGTGCGTAAAAATTATAACGCGCTGTTTTTTAGGTGTTTAGATAAAACCCGTCCGATTTAAATCATTAAATTTCAAACGTTTATCTTATTTCCGTGACCCGATCGCCATTTTTAATTACGTGATCCCTTGTGTGGATATTAAATTTATGCCCAGGAGATGGATAAAAATGCTGTCGCCGATCGCAGGGCAAAAAAAACGCCAGCAGCGCTGGCGTTTAGCGGTCAGGCAGCAGGTTACTTCTGGCTGACCAGGAATTTCACGACGTTCGCGTAATCGGCAACGAAATTATCCATAGAGCTGGTATCGAGACCGCCGTTATTGACCATATATTTGCCATTAACGAAAATCGCCGGTACGCCACGCAGATCAACATCAGCGGCTGCTTTCTGCTGCTGAGCAACCAGCGCTTTTACCGCAAAGCTGTTCCAGGCAGCATCATAATCCGCCGCTGAAATGCCAGCCGCGGTGATAAAGGTCTGTTTCAGGCTGGCAGGATCGGTGATGGTCTGCGTTTTCTGGATACCATCAAAGATCGGCGCGGTGACTTTGTCTTCCACACCTAACGCCATTGCAACAGCCCAGGCCTGAGTCACCACCGGTCCCAAATCGCCGCCGAGGAAATCAACGTGGTATTTCACCATTTTAGTCTCAGCAGGCAGATTCTTTTTCACCGCATCATTGACGTGATAAATACGTTCGAACTGATAGCAGTGCGGGCAGAAGAAGGAGAAAAACTCCATCACCTGAGGTTCGCCTGCAACGGGCTTCTGCAGACTGACGTACTGTTTCCCCTCGGTGAATTGTGCAGCAGACGCGCTGAACGCCAGCACTAAACCGATCAGTGCAAACCAAATCTTTTTCATCGTGAAAAACTCTCCTGACTACTTCATTAAAATTGCGGGGTCAGCTGCAAAGGAGGTTCCTGCAACAGCTTCTCCTGCTCGGTAAAAAGCGAAATCTGCCGGCGCCAGAAATCTTCATCTGTCATCCAGGGGAAGGCGCGCGGAAAAGCGGGATCCTGCCAGCGTCGGACTACCCAGGCCAGATAATAAACCATGCGCATCGCGCGTAAAGGCTCAATCAGTGACAATTCATTAATATCAAAGTCACTGAATTCACCGTACGCCTCCAGCAGGATATCCCACTGAATACGCTGTTCCTGCCGATCCCCGCTGATCAGCATCCACAGATCCTGCACTGCCGGACCGTTGCGGGCATCGTCCAGATCGACAAACAGCGGCCCGTCACGCCACAGGATATTACCGGGATGACAGTCACCGTGTAATCGTAGCGGCTGCCACGTACTATGCCAGCGCTGCTGTAACGTGTGCCCCAGCTTGTCGACCGACTGAAGCAGCGCATCTTTCAGTGAAGCAGGTACTAATGCACACTGTTCCAGCACCGCACGAGGCTGATGGAGATATTCATCCAGGCCGATAGTCGGCCGCTGGCTGAACAGCGCTTTACGGCCGGTCTGATGAATCCGACCCAGAAAGCGACCTACCCACTCCATCTGATCTTCATTATCAGTTTCATACTGCCGCCCGCCAAGGCTGGGGAACACTGCAAAAAAGAAGCCGGCGTGACTCTGCAAGGTGTTGCCCTGTAAAATCAGCGGTGCCGCGATCGGTACTTCGTCAGCCAGCAGATCAAGCGCATACTGATGCTCTTCGACAATCTGCTCTGCACGCCAGCGCTGTGGGCGATAGAATTTAGCCACGTAACGGCGTTTCTCATCATCACTAAATTGATAAACACGGTTTTCATAGCTGTTCAGCGCTGTCAGTCCTGATTCGACGCGTATGCCTGTTTCCCACAGCGCATCCAGCAGCACGTCGGGATTCAACGTCTGAAAGTTAAACGCAGCGTCGCTCATCATTTTACCTGTCGTGGCCGGTGTATTTAGCCACCAAGGATAACACTACTCGTCATCTTTAATGACACCCCGTGCGCGTAGCAACGCTGTTTTGAAATCAACTTCGTGATCTTTTTTCAGCCCCGGTATCTCATCATGGCTGCCTGCGTCGCGCATTTTGAGATGGTAAATCAATACGTCATCGGTTAATTCACTTAATGGGCCACGGAATCCAGCTTCCTGTGCCAGTTTCTGTAAGAATGCGATGAGGTTAAGATCGGGTTCTTTTTGCCAGGCGGGTTGTAACAGTTCCATCAATTCGTTCAGACGATGGCATTTCATATCACTTACTCCCGTTTTCAGTATGTCATTAGCGAGGATAATGCCATGACAATGTTAACCGGCGTGATTCTGGCCGGGGGTCAGGGCCGCCGTATGGGTAGTCAGGACAAAGGATTGGTACCACTGAATGGCAAGCCACTGTATCAGCATGTCCTTGAACGGCTAAGGCCACAAGTCGACATTGTGGTGATTAACGCGAATCGCAATATTGATCGTTATCAGTTAAGCGGATGTCGGGTCGTGCAGGACGTGTTTGCAGATTACCCGGGCCCGCTGGCGGGGATCTATAGCGCATTACGCGCTATTGAGGGGGACTGGGCGGTGTTCAGTTCCTGCGATACACCTGCTATCCCGCTTAACTTTGTTGAGCAGCTGGTGCAACAACGCGGCGACGCCCCAGCAGTGTGGGTACGCTCACAGGAGCGCGATCATCCTACGCTGGCGCTGATCCACCGCGATGTTGCTGCGCCACTGCAGGCCTATCTCCAGGCCGGTGAACGCCGCCTGATGCAGTTTTTACGCCATCAGGGCGGACATGCGGTGCTGTTACCGGATGACGAATCCGCCTTTCACAACATCAATACCCCGGATGATCTGGATAAGAGATTTTAATATGTCGCTACCTTTACTGGCTATCACCGGCTGGAGTGGAACCGGAAAAACAACGCTCCTACAGCAACTTATACCGATCCTTAGCCATCAGGGCATACGTAGCGGTTTGATTAAGCATACGCATCATCAGATGGAGGTGGATACACCTGGCAAGGATAGCTATCTCCTCAGGAAAGCCGGGGCGAATCAGGTTATCGTGGCCAGTTCACAGCGCTGGGCATTAATGTGTGAAACACCTGATGAAGGGCACATTGATCTGCCTTACCTGGTGAGCCGGATGGAACATTCTCTACTGGATCTGGTGCTGGTAGAAGGATTCAAAAATGAGGCAGTGCCAAAAATTGTGTTGTGGCGCGCCGGTATCAAAGGTGGCGTAGATGAGCTGCTGGATGAACAGGTGATCGCCGTCGCCAGCGATCAGGCTCTTGCATTGTCGGTACCGGTACTGGATTTAAACCAGCCAGTAGTGATTGCGGCGTTCATTGCTGACTGGCTAAAAGCCCGCTGATGCACGTTTTTGACAGGATTTTAGGATCTGCAGACGT